>CAYQZI010000059.1:2833-15890 GCA_964421835.1 uncultured Planktotalea sp. | reverse complement strand
CTGTAACTACACTGTCAGAACCAACTGTAACTACACAGTCAAGACAGGGGCCAGCCCCCGGACCGCCGGGATGTTTATAAAGAGAGGAAGTGGCAATTTACGCTAATGCGTTGCCACCCCGTTGTCGGCAGTGCATCCTGTTGTCATGAGAACGCGCGTGAAGCGTTTTGTGATTTGCCAAAGGGGCGCGATCTGGATGCTACAAAAACGCGAGAGCGAGAGCCGTAAACTGCTTGGCCGACTGCGCGACGCCATGGCCGAAGACGGCGATGGGCAGCAAAGGCTGGACAAGATCACCGGGCTTATCGCGAGCTCGATGCGGACCGAGGTGTGCTCGATCTATCTGTTTCGCGACGCTGAGACGCTAGAGCTTTGCGCCACCGAAGGTTTGAAAGCAGAATCGGTTCACCAAACGCGGCTGCGCCTTGGCGAGGGTCTTGTGGGCCGCGTTGCGAAACGTTCCAAAACGATCAACACCGCCGATGCGCCCAGCGAAACAGGCTTTCGCTACATGCCGGAAACCGGAGAGGAGAACTTTTCGTCCTTTTTGGGCATTCCGATACAGCGGCTCGGCGAAAAGCTTGGGGTGCTTGTGGTTCAGTCAAAAGCCGCGCGCCTGTTTTCCTCAGACGAGCTTTATGCGCTTGAAGTTGTTGCGATGGTTCTTGCGGAAATGACTGAGCTTGGCGCGTTTCTTGGCGAGGGCGAAGCGCTGTCTGCGCGCCATCAACAGCCTGTTCTTATGCGCGGCACCACCGGCCAAGAGGGCGCGGCCATTGGTCATGTCTGGCTGCACGAACCCCGCGTCGTCGTCACAAATGTGATCGCCGAAGACCCTGACACCGAAGCCAAACGTCTGGATGATGCCGTTGATACCCTGCGTGTCAGCGTCGACAAACTGCTGGCCGGAGCGGCAGGCGGCGACGGCGAGCAAATGCAGGTGCTAGAGGCTTACCGCATGTTCGCCAATTCCAAAGGCTGGATGCGGCGCATGAAAGAGGACATCGCCAATGGCTTGTCCGCCGAAGCGGCAGTGGAAAAAGAGCAGACCCAAGCGCGCACGCGCCTTGGGCAGGTCACGGACGCCTATTTACGCGAACGGCTTCAGGATCTTGATGATCTTTCGAACCGTTTGCTGCGTATCTTAACCGGTCAAGGCACAGCAACTGGCGCTGAAATGCCGCGCGATCCTGTGCTGATTGCCCGCAACATTGGCCCCGGCGAGCTGCTTGAATATGGGCGCTCGCTCAAGGGGATTGTACTTGAGGAAGGCTCTGTTGGCTCGCACGCGGCAATTGTAGCGCGCGCGCTTGCGATCCCGCTTGTTGTGCACGCGGAATCCATTGTGCGCGAAGCGCTTAACGGCGATTACATCATGGTCGATGGAGATCAGGGCATTGTACATCTGCGTCCTGACGATTCCGTAAGCACCGCGTTTCGCGACAAGATCGCCATGCAAGCGGACGCGCAAGAGCGCTATTCCGCCACGCGGGATGTCCCAGCAACAACGCAGTGCGGCACCACGATTGGCCTGCAAATGAACGCCGGATTGATGGCGGATCTTCCCTCGCTTGAAAGCTCAGGGGCTGAGGGCGTTGGCCTGTTTAGAACCGAGCTTCAGTTTCTTGTGCGCAACAAAATGCCCACACGATCCGAGCTAAGCGCGCTTTATAAACGTGTGCTTGATGCCTCTGGCGACAAGCGTGTGGTGTTTCGCACGCTTGATATCGGCTCTGACAAAGTGCTGACCTATATGAAGCCGAACGATGAGCCGAACCCGGCGCTTGGCTGGCGCGCGATCCGCGTTGGCCTTGATAAACCCGGTGTGATGCGCATGCAGTTGCAAGCGCTTTTGCGCGCCGCTGCAGGGCGAAACCTCTCGATTATGTTTCCTTTCGTGGCGCAATACAGTGAATATATCGCGGCCAAAGCAGAGATGGATAAAGCGATGGACCGCGAGCGGCGCCTTGGCCATCCTTTGCCCAAAAAGCTGGAAATTGGCGCGATGCTAGAGACGCCTTCGCTCGCTTTTGCGCCGCAAGCGTTTTACGAAGACGTCGGTTTTCTGTCGATTGGCGGCAATGATCTGAAGCAGTTTTTCTTTGCTGCCGATCGCGAAAACGAACGTGTGCGGCGGCGCTATGACACGCTATCCATCCCGTTCCTAAGCTTTTTGCAAGGCATCGTCACACGCTGCGAAACCGCAGGCACGCCTTTGTCATTTTGCGGTGAAGACGCAGGGCGCCCCATCGAAGCCGCGTGCTTTGCGGCCATCGGAATGCGTTCGCTGTCGATGCGCCCCGCCTCGATTGGGCCAGTGAAACACATGCTGCGCAGCGTCGACTTAGGCGTGTTGCGCAAGATCATCGAAGAGTGCCACGAAAAGGGCGAGCAATCGGTGCGCGGCCCTGTCATGGACTACGTGAGAACTGTGTCGCGCTAGATCTAAAGCGTTTTGACCACGTCTGACAAACGCAGAACCAGCTGCTCGCGCGCAAGACCATGTTTTTGAGCGGCGCGCAGCAAACCAAAATGCACATGCGCCATCTCTTGATAATAGCTTGTGTAAGCGTAATTCGTCGCGGCCCCTGCAACAGCTCCGATGATCGGCACCGCTTGCGCCGCAAGCTTTTGCCCCAAGGCCGCGCTTAAACGTGGTGCAACACGCGCGATAATCCCTTGGACGGTTGCGCCCGAAAGTGTGACGCGCGCGCTCAGAAAGCCCATATCGGCACCGTCATCTGCGGCGAGCGGGCCAGCGGCGGCGAAGACTTGCAAGCACTCGGCCTCTATCTCGGAAGCGCTTGGGTCAAAGCCATATTCAGCGGCGATGCCTTGGATTGCGCGCAAAAGCACGGTTGTGGTGACCGGCAATTCCGCGAGCGCAGTGGGCAATCCGCCTGCGCCGCCTGCCGCGCCCATGGCAGTTGCTGCGGCGGTGTTGAGCCATGATTTTTGATCAGGTACGAGCCCGCGACTTTTGCTTGCAGCGCCAAGCGCAATGTTGAGCGCCTTGGTGGTTGCCTCCTCGAGCCGATCTTTCACGGGATCTGGCAAGCGTTCCATCAAGTTTTCGGCCTGCCCACCAACAAGGTTCAAAACTTGGATGCCAACGCCGCCAGCCTTGCGATACCGTTTCGCAATATCGACGATTTCACGCTCGAGGTTCGGGGCATTAAGCTCTTTATTCATAATGAATAGATCGGTGCTCAAGCCCGTTTTTCAAGCGCCGCGCGTCACCTTTCCTTGCACATCGCGCCAAACCGCGGCGTTCGTATGAAGTCCAAGCACGCGCTCTGGGTTGGTAGGAGGCGGCATGTGAATGCCTTTCAAGCGCGAAAATCCAAACTTCGAATAATAGGGTTCATCGCCCACAAGCATGACCCGCTGCCAGCCATTTTCTGCGGCGCGCGCAAGGCTGTCACGGATCAACGCGCCTCCCAATCCCTCGCCCTGCCGGGTCGGGTGAACAGCGACGGGTCCGAGCAAAAGCGCTGTGTGCGCGCCAATCTGAACCGGCCAATAGCGAATTGCACCGGCTAGAATATCATCGCCGTCGCGCGCCACGCAGCTCAAATCAGCGACCGCTGGCACGCCATCGCGCAAACGATAGGATGACAAAGCCTCGCGCCCCGGTGCAAAGCACAAATCATAGAGCGCTTCGACCTCCCACCAATCCTCAGTTGTTTCTGGCTTGAGCGCGTACACCGATTTGCTTTCACGTTTTTGCTGGCATCGCGCCTAGCATGGCGGTAGCGATTGGGCAAACAAGGAGTGCACCACGATGTTCTATTGCCCCGAAGACGGCCATGGCCTGCCACATAACCCATTCAATGCAATCGTAACGCCGCGTCCAATCGGTTGGATCTCGACGCGCGATGCGGCTGGCCGAGACAATCTTGCGCCTTACAGTTTTTTCAACGCGATTGCCTATGTGCCGCCGCAGGTCATGTTTTCCTCGACTGGCGTCAAGGATGATCGCGGCGATACCAAAGACAGCGTAGCTGTAATTCGCGAAACGGGCGTCTTTTGTGTCAATATCGTCTCTGCCGCGTTGAAAGATGCGATGAATGCGTCAAGCGCGACCTTGCCCGCAGGCAGCGATGAATTTGCCCATACGGGTCTGGAGAAAGCTGAGTGCAAGAGCATCAACGCCCCGCGCGTTGCCGCCGCCCCTGCTGCGCTCGAGTGCAAATTAACCCAAATCATCAAGCTTGAAGGCGCAAGCAATCACCTTGTGCTTGGTGAAGTTACAGGCGTCCATATGGACGACGCCTGCATCAAAGACGGGCGCTTTGACATCACGCAGTTCCAGCCACTTTCACGGCTTGGATATCGCGATTATGCAATTGTCAAAGACCTTTTCGAGCTTTCACGCCCAGACGATTAAGCCTTGGGCGGCGCGTCAGTGACCGCCCAAAATACCTGTGCGTACTTGATAATCGACGGCAATTTCATAGTCGGGATCATCGTCGCTATCGATCATCAGGTGCCCTGCGGTTGTCAGAAGCTGATGGCAATCACGGCTAAGATGACGCAGTTGAATGCGTTTGCCCGCGTCCTCGTATTTGCCTGCAACCGCTTCGATCGCTTGCAGCGCAGATTGATCCACCACTCGGCTTTGCGCGAAATCAACGATGATTTCTTTCGGATCGTTTTCCACGTTAAAGAGCTCAATAAACCCATCAGACGAGCCGAAGAACAGCGGTCCCTGAATTTCGTAGACTTTCGCGCCCTCTGACGTCGCTGATGGACGTTCAATCGCG
The DNA here is from genome assembly GCA_964421835.1 of uncultured Planktotalea sp. Classification (GTDB taxonomy): domain Bacteria; phylum Pseudomonadota; class Alphaproteobacteria; order Rhodobacterales; family Rhodobacteraceae; genus Planktotalea. Next base: position 11,124 of record CAYQZI010000059.1, on the reverse strand, counting down.
TGAATTCTGCGCGCGTTGTTCCACGCATAAGCCAGCGCCGAGACGATCACTCCGACGACAACGGCGACCGCAAGGTCCGCATATACTGTGACAACCGTTACCAAGATGATAACAAATGCGTCCACCAATGGAACGCGGCGCAAAATACGCAGCGAATTCCAGGCAAATGTACCAATCACTACCATGAACATCACACCGACCAAGGCCGCGAGCGGGATCAACTCGATAACGGAAGAGCCCACAAGAATAAACAGCAGCAAGAACAGCGCTGCAGCGATGCCTGCAATACGCGTGCGCCCGCCGGACTTGACGTTGATCATCGATTGACCAATCATCGCGCAGCCGCCCATGCCGCCGAAGAAACCAGTAACAGTGTTAGAGATGCCTTGTGCGATGCACTCTTGCGATGCGCCACCGCGTTTGTTGGTCATTTCGCCGACCAGGTTCAGCGTCAAAAGGCTTTCAATCAACCCAATTGCGGCCAAAATAACCGCATAAGGCAGAATGATTTCAAAGGTTTCCCAGTTCAGTGGCACCATTGGAATATGCCAAGCTGGCAGACCGCCTTCGATAGAGGCCAGATCACCAACGCGCGGCACATCAAGGCCAAAGGCAATGACCACGGCAGCAACCAAACCAATGCCCGCAAGCGGCGCTGGGATCACTTTGGTAATGCGTGGCATGACCCAAATGATTGCCATCGTGCAGCCAACCAGCAAAAGCATCAGCAACAAAGGCCAGCCCGTGAGCCATTCGCCCCCTGACATGCCATGGCCTGTGTTTACAACCGTTCCCGGCACTTTGAACTGCGTCAATTGCGCAAGAAAAATCACAATCGCAAGGCCGTTTACAAAGCCCAGCATCACCGGATGCGGCACAAGACGGATGAATTTCCCCCAATGCATCGCACCCGCGAAAATCTGTAAAAGACCCATCAAAACCACGGTCGCAAACAGATATTCAACGCCGTGCTGCGCCACCAAAGCGACCATGACAACGGCCAAAGCACCTGTCGCACCGGAAATCATCCCCGGGCGACCACCAATCAGCGCAGTGATCAATCCAACAATAAACGCCGCATAAAGGCCGACCAGCGGATGCACCCCAGCGACAAAAGCAAAGGCCACGGCTTCGGGCACCAGCGCCAAAGCAACCGTCAAGCCAGAGAGCAATTCGATGCGCAAACGCGCGACTGAAAAGCCCTCATCCGGCATCCACCGCAGATCTGGCGCGGTCATATGATTGGCGAATGCACCGAGAATTGCTCGTTTCATGTAGATAACCTGTCTTTCGGGGAACGAAGTGTTAGCGCTCCGTAAACCAACTTACATGCAAAGAACACCCCTGCGTGCACGCCAAATTGATCCTCCAATCGTGATTCTCGCATTTTCATTGGACGCGTCGCCCGTTAGCGTGTGGATAAACGGCAAATGATAGGAAAAGATTAACATGAGTGAGACTATGATCGCCGTCATCGGTGGCTCGGGTATTTACGATATCGACGGTTTGGAAGGCGCGCGCTGGCAAAGTGTCGAAACACCCTGGGGTGCCCCGTCTGATGAAATTTTGACCGGCATTTTGGGCGAGGTGAAAATGGCGTTTCTCCCGCGTCACGGACGGGGTCATGTGCATTCTCCCACGACTGTGCCTTACCGCGCAAACATCGACGCTTTGAAACGCCTAGGTGCGACGGACGTTATCTCTGTTTCGGCTTGCGGCAGTTTTCGCGAGGAAATGGCACCGGGCGATTTTGTTATTGTAGATCAATTCATTGACCGAACATTTGCGCGTGAAAAATCCTTTTTTGGAACGGGCTGCGTTGCGCATGTTTCCGTCGCGCATCCGACCTGCCCGCGCCTATCCGATGCCTGCCATACCGCAGCGAAAGACGCAGGTATCAACGTTCATTTAGGCGGCACCTATCTTGCTATGGAAGGGCCGCAGTTTTCTACGCTTGCGGAGAGTAAAATGTATCGGGAAAGCTGGGGCGCGGATGTTATTGGCATGACAAATATGCCCGAAGCAAAACTCGCGCGCGAGGCAGAGCTTTGTTACGCGTCGGTCGCGATGATCACGGACTATGATAGTTGGCACCCCGATCATGGCGAGGTTGATGTGACCGAAATCATCAAAACGCTTATGGGAAATTCCGACAAAGGGCGCGATCTGGTGAAACGTCTGCCTGCTCTATTGGGGGCTGAGCGTGCAGATTGCCCGCATGGTTGCGACAAAGCGCTAGAATTCGCGATCATGACCGCACCTGAAAAGCGCGATCCGGCCTTGCTTGCCAAATTGGATGCCGTTGCTGGACGGATCTTAGGCTGATGGATTTTTCGCTTTGGCTTGCCTTTGTTGCGGCCTCAACGGCGCTTTTGCTTATTCCCGGGCCGACGATTTTGCTGGTTTTGAGCTATGCGCTGACCCAAGGGCGAAAGGTTGCCCTTGCCACCGCGGCAGGGGTCGCGGTGGGGGATTTGATCGCAATGACTGCCTCGCTCATCGGGCTTGGCGCGTTGATTGCAACTTCAGCGACAGCCTTTACGGTGGTGAAATGGACTGGTGCAATTTACCTTTTCTACATTGGTGTCAAAATGTTCCGAAGCGCGCCCAATGAGGGCGCGGGCTTGGTGCAAACCCGCGCGCAAGCAACGCCGCGCCAAGTGTTCCGGCACGCCGCAATTGTGACGGCCCTTAATCCCAAAAGCATCGGTTTTTTCATCGCTTTCGTCCCTCAGTTCATATCGGTTGAGAGCGCATATGCCCCGCAGGCCAGCATTCTCATCGCGACCTTTGTCGGATTGGCGGCTTTCAACGCCTTAGTCTTCGCGATTCTAGCCGATCTGATGCGCGCGCAAATCGCACGCCCCTTAGTCATGCGCCGCGTGACCCAAGCGGGAGGCATCACACTCATCGGAATGGGCGCAGCAACAGCCGCGCTGAAACGCGCTTGATCCTACGGGCGCTCATACTGTGGCTTGCGCTTGCGAGCCAACTGAAAGCACAGGAATTTCTAAGCACGGAAACCGCGCTGAAGGATGATGATTTCTACGCTCTGGTGTCTTGTGCTGCCCCCCCTCCTGATGGTGAATGTGGCAAGCCTATCGTACAATGGCCTAAGAACGGGTTAACAATCGGCATCACAAAGATGGAGCGCGCCTATTTGGGCGGGAAAAAGACCCGCGCAGAGGCAGCGCTGAGCCGCGCAATCGACGAAATCAACGCCGCAGGCAGCGCCCTCACGCTTACGCGCAATGATCAAGACCCTGATATCCCTATTCTTTTCCTAGACATCCCAGCGCGCAGCACGATAAGTGGCTCTGGCATCGAAGCACTAGAGGGCACGCCAATTTCGGGTGCTGGCGTGCGGGTGTTTGCCAAAGATGGGGTGATCCTCAAGTCAGTGATCATCTTCACCACAGGTTTGCAACGGCGCGCCTATGAAAGCGCGATGCTTGAGGAAGTGATCCAAGGCTTAGGTCTGTTAACCGACATCGGCGGCACCTATTACGAGAGCCGCTCGATCTTTTCACAATCGAGCAACGCGCTAACAAAACTGGGTAAGCAGGACATCATGGCCCTTGGCCGCCACTACCCCGCGCGCTAAACAGCGGTGCACTGCAAAAGGACGCCCCTTATGAAAACCGTCAAAGATTACATCCGCACCATCCCCGATTTCCCGCATGAGGGAATTATGTTTCGCGATGTGACGACGTTATTCAGCGATCCACGCGGCTTTCGCATGGCGATTGATCAACTTTTGCACCCTTATGTGGGCATCAAAATTGACAAGGTTGTGGGGCTTGAGGCGCGCGGCTTTATCCTTGGCGGCGCGATTGCGCATCAGCTTAGCATTGGCTTTGTCCCCGTGCGCAAGGCCGGGAAATTGCCCGGTGCCGTCATCTCGCAAGACTACAAACTGGAGTACGGCGACGCGACGGTGGAACTGCACGACGATGCCATTGAAGCCGGCGAAAAGATCCTTGTGATCGATGATTTGCTCGCCACGGGCGGCACTGCCGAGGCTGGGATCAAATTGATCGAACGCTTGGGCGGCGAAATTGTTGGCTGCGGTTTTGTGATTGACCTGCCAGAGCTGGGTGGACGCAAACGCCTTGAAACGCTTGGGGTTGACGTCAAGGCGCTGTGCACGTTCGAAGGGCTATAGCGCCAACACCGCGCCGGGATTCATGATCCCGTTGGGATCAAGCGCCGCTTTGATCGCGCGCATCGCAGCCAGCTTGGCAGGGTCGCCATATTTCTCAAGATCGCCAGTTTTGAGCCGGCCAATGCCATGTTCCGCGCTAACTGAGCCGCCGAGCTCATGCACAAGATCATGCACCACACGTTTCACCTCGTCCCGTTCGGCTAGGTAATCCTGACGCGATTTGCCAGCATCCGGGAACACGTTGTAGTGCAGATTGCCGTCGCCCAAATGTCCGAAGCAATTGATCCGAAGCGGCCCCATCTTTTCAATCACCTTACCTGCGCGCTCAATAAATTCGGGCACCAAACTGATGGGCACGGAAATATCATGCGAGGAAATTGAGCCCACAAGGCGGTTCGCTTCGGGAATAAACTCGCGCACGGCCCAAAATTCGCGGCGTTGCCCAACAGATTGCGCGATCAAACCGTCACTGACCAAGCCGCTGTCCATGCCCGTCTCGAACAGGGATTCCAAAGCAAGCTGCGGATCAAGCCCACGCGCCAAACCAACTTCGATCAAGACGCACCATTCCGGCTTATCCTCAAACGGAATTCGCACGTTGGGCAAATACTCTTCAAGAAAATCAAGGCCTTGCTTGTGGATCAACTCGAACGCGCTGATGCTGTCCCCGAGCTGGCTACGCGCAGCCGCTAGAAGCGAAATCGCGGCTTTCGGGCTTTCGACAACCATAAACGCCGTCCCCTCGCCCACCGGGCGCGGGCTCAGCTTCAGCGACGCTGCGGTGATAATGCCAAGCGAGCCCTCAGACCCAACAAGCAAGTTGCGCAGATCATAGCCTGTGTTGTCCTTGCGCAACCGCGACAGCCCATTCCAGATGGTCCCATCCGGCAGAACCGCCTCGAGCCCCAAGCACAGATCGCGCGCATTGCCGTAGCGCAGCACGTTCACGCCGCCAGCATTCGTCGCCAAGTTACCGCCAATCCGCGCGGTGCCTTCTGCCGCAAGCGAGAGCGGAAACAAGCGGTCCACACTTTGCGCGGCAGCTTGCACATCAGCCAGAATCGCCCCTGCTTCGGCGATCAAAACATTCTCTTCTGGATGCACCGAGCGGATCTTTGTCATACGCTCGAGCGAGAGGATCAAGGGTGCAGGCCCCTCTGGCGCGACTTGTCCGCCAACCAAACCAGTGCCGCCACCATACGGCACGATCCCGACGCGCATCTCATTGCAAAGACGAACAATTTCAGAGACTTGCTTGCTCGTTTCCGGTAAAGCAAGCAGCCCTTCGCGCACTTCATATCGTCCACGCGGCTCTTCGAGATATCGAGGTTCTGCGGCTTTTACGGCAATGTCAGGCAGGGCTGCACAGAGCGCCGTTTCAAAGACGTTGGTAACGGAATTAAGCAAGTTTGAGGCTCCGATTTGTTTATTCATCCCTATCGCGCAGCCACGTCGGACGCAGCAGAAAAATGGTCGGGCGTTTGGGTAAAGTCGCAAGCGACACCTCGAGCGAGCCACCATCGACGCGCTGAACGTCAAACTCATCAATCATGCCCGAGACGAAATTCTGCAAACCAAAATCAGTGAACCAATGCATTGGAATGACCACCGAGGATTTCAGCCGTTTCAACACCTGTGTCATCGTCGCAAGCGGCAATGTGCTGCCTCCATCCACAGGTGCCATGACCACATCGAGCCGCCCAATAGCTGCATATTGCGCATCGTTTGGTTCATGGTGCAAATGCCCAAGATGACCAATGCAAAGGCCTGCAACCTCGAAAATAAAAATCGAATTGCCGCGCGGCTCATCTGCGCCAAATTGCGAGCGAATGTCGGTAGACACATTGCGGACCAGCATTTCGCCAAGATCAAGATGATGCTCTACCCCTTTGCCAAAATCGCCCCAACCCTTGAGCACATGGGGAATTGCAGGGTCAGGAAACGAGGTCCAATGGGTGTCATGGGCGTGGTTCATCGTGACCACATCAGGGATCAAATCAGTGGTGCCAACAAATCCGGTGAAATCAGTGACGGCGCTTAACCCGCCTTGGGTCTGGATCAGAAAGCTCGCGTGCGCGATGTAGGACAGGCGCACCGTGTAATCTGGCAAAGGATCGCGGTAACTGGCCTTGTGCAGGTAGCTCAGCCCCGGGGTTGAATTTGCAATGGCAATGCAGTGACTTGGCCGTCGATCTTGCGCGCTAAGCTGGCTCGCACACAACAGCGCGCAGAAAAAGAGCAGTGTTCGGATCATGATAACCTCCTTGTCTGCACAGGAGTGTAGCGCGTTTAGCCTAAAAGTCAGCCAACATCCGTGCGACCACGTCGATCCATGCGCAAAGCAGAATACAGCACATGACTGCGCCAGCGCCCATCAATCTGCAAATAAGCTTGCGCGACACCCTCGTATTTGAAGCCTGTACGCTCGAGCAACCCGCGCGAAGGTTTGTTTTCCGGCAAACACGCCGCCTCCAATCGCGACAGATCCATGCGTTCAAAGGCGTAGTGCACCATCGCGGCAATCGCTTCGCTCATATACCCATGGCGCGCGAATTGATGGCCGATCCAATAGCCAAGCGTGCCACTTTGCGCAGGGCCGCGGCGAATATTATCAAGCGTGATCGCTCCCATTAGAGCGCCATCCTCGCGCCTCTCTAGGAACAGTGGCACCGCCGTATCACCAGAAATAGAGCGCTGCGCCCAGTAAACACGGTTGGTAAATGCCTTGCGCGTGAGATGGTTACTGGCCCAAGTGGGCTCCCATTTGGTCAAGAAATCAGCGCTGTCAAAGCGCAAGTTCGCCCAAGCGCGAAAGTCGGAATGAGCTGGCGGGCGCAAGGACAGGCGTTCTGTTTCCAGCCGTATCTTGCGCCGCACCCGAAGCATTATGCCGCGCGGCCCTTAAGCAATTCGCCAAGCTGCGGCGCCTTTTCCACAGGCCCATAAAGCGCAAGCGCGGCCGGCGCTTTGCCTGCAAGCTGGCTCGCGAAATCGCGCACGCCCTGCGTGCTGACCGCATCAATCTGTGCGACAGTTTCTTCCAGCGCGGGAATGCGGTTCCAAATTTGCATCAGCCGAGCAAGGCGTTCAGCGCGGCTAGAGGGGCTTTCTAACCCCATAAGCATGCCCGCTTTCATCTGCGCACGCGCGCGCGCAACTTCCGTATCGCTCATATCATCGGCGGCACGGCCAAGCTCTTGCATTGTGAGGCTGGCCAATTCGGGCAGCTGTTCACCGCTTGTGCCCGCATAAATCGTCATCATACCAGTGTCTGAATGCGCGCCGGTTTGGGCGAAAATCGTGTAGCAAAGCCCGCGTTTCTCGCGCACTTCCTGGAAAAGTCGGCTCGACATGCCGCCGCCCAAAGCCACTGAATAGATCTGCGCGGTATAGATCGCCTCGTTGCAATAGCCCGGCCCCTCAAAGGCCAAGGCGAAATGGGCTTGCTCAAGCGTTTTGACTTCGCGCCGTTCGCCGCCTTGGAATTTTGCCGAGATTGCAGTGTTTGCCACGCGGTTTTGCAATCCTCCAAACAAGTCTTCCGCCGCGCGCACAATCGCGTCGTGATCAACATCGCCAGCGGCGGACAAGATCATCTGCGAAGGACCATAATGTTCATGCACAAAACGGCGCAGGTCCTCGCGCGAAAAACTGCGCACGCGCTCTTCAGGGCCAAGAATCGTGCGCCCAATAGGTTGATTTGGATAAGCTTCGTCTTGAAGCCAGTCAAAGATTACGTCATCGGGGGTATCAAGCGCTTGGCCGATTTCTTGCAAAATCACGCCGCGCTCGACCTCGATCTCGTCTTCATCAAACACCGGATTGAGCAAAATATCAGAGATCACATCCAAAGCGAGGGGCACATCGCCGCCCAAGACACGCGCATAATAGGCGGTGACTTCGCGGCTGGTGTAGGCGTTGATATAGCCGCCAACATCCTCGATTTCCTCGGCAATTTGCAAAGACGAGCGCGTCTTGGTGCCTTTGAAGGCCATGTGTTCAAGAAAATGCGCGATGCCATTTTGCTCGATCCGCTCATCACGCCCGCCTGCTGTGACCCAAATCCCGATAGACGCGGATTGCAGGCCCGGCATCTTTTCGGTGACGATGCGAAACCCATTCGCAA
>CAYQZI010000059.1:0-2733 GCA_964421835.1 uncultured Planktotalea sp. | reverse complement strand
TTCTGCGACTGCCACGCCAATCGCGGAATGCGGGCAAAGCACTTCGCCCGTCTCTTTCAACGCGCGCGTGATCATTGCGGATGTGCCCGCCTCATCAAGCATGCCGCTGTCATAATGCGCTTGCAAAGCCCCCATGGCATTGCCCGAAATCGTAAAACTTCCGCTGCTCGCGAGATCATCCATCAACCCTTGGATCGCGGCGCCATCTTTGCCATGCGCAAAGAACAATGCGCGCTCGAAATTGGAGGAAACTTCGATATCCATGGAGGGCGAAATTGAAGGCTTTACGCCAGATTTTTTGTACTCTGCGCTTTGCATCGTGCGGTGCAGGATGTCATTTTGGTTGGTCGCAATGACCAAACGTTCGATTGGCAGCCCCATCTGCTTGGCGATGAAACCCGCAAAAATGTCGCCAAAATTGCCCGTGGGAACAGTGAAGCTCACTTTGCGATCCGGCACCCCCATGGAAACGGCTGATGTGAAATAATAGACCACCTGCGCAAGAACACGCGCCCAGTTGATCGAATTTACTCCCGCAAGCTGAACGCCGTCGCGGAACTCGAAATCGTTGAACATATCCTTAAGACGCGCCTGGCAATCATCAAAGTCGCCGTCCATCGCGATGGCATGTACATTGCTTTCGGTTGGCGTGGTCATTTGTCGCCGCTGCACTTCGGAGACGCGACCATGCGGGTAGAGGATAAAGACATCCACCGCATCGAGGCCCCTAAAAGCTTCAATCGCGGCAGATCCAGTGTCGCCGGATGTCGCGCCAACGATTGTCACGCGTTTGCCAGAACGCTTCAGCGCAAATTCGAACATTTGCCCGATGAGCTGCATGGCGAAGTCTTTGAACGCGAGGGTTGGGCCGTGAAACAGCTCCATCAAAAAGTGGTTCGGCTCAAGCTGCACAATCGGGGCGCGCGCGGTGTGGCCGAAGCCCGCGTATGCACGCGCGATGCAACCTTTGAATTCATCATCAGTGAAAGTGTCACCGACAAAAGGACGCATGACGCGAAAGGCAATCTCTTCGTAGCTTGCGCCACTCATCGCACGGATATCATCGGCGCTGAGTTCAGGAATGGTATCCGGCACATAAAGACCACCATCGCGCGCGAGGCCTGTGAGCATCGCCTCTTCAAAGGTAAGGATCGGAGCCGCGCCGCGCGTAGAGACGTATTTCATGATGTGTCCTTCTGCGCACCGCGAGCGCGCCATAGGTAGGTAAATGTCATAATGAGCCAGATCGCAGCGAGGGAAAACCAAGTCATCGCATATTGCAAATGATCATTTGGAATCCCTTTCGTATCCACAGGAAGTGGCGCAACCGGATCGTTCGGCAATGAAGTGTTTCGTGCAACGATCAAGAGGGGCTCTGTGCGAAGGTGCTGCGCCATCGCAGGCACATCGCGTGCGAACCAAATTTCTGCGTTCAGGTCTGGCTCGGGAATCGAACCGCCCGTTTCTTCGGGCCAGTGCAGATTGCCAGTGACTTCGGCCTGCCCAATCGGGCGCGCTGCTGCTTTTTGATCGATCTTGATGAAGCCTCGATCGAGCAAAACACGGCGCCCCTTCTTCGTTTCAAATGCCGCAATCACGCGATAGCCGGCGCCGATCTGTTTTTGCGAGACGAGGACGTGAATCTCATCGTCTGTGACAGTGCCGGAAGCCGTGACCGGCAGAAACTTGTCCGCTTGCGGATCAGCTTCGAGCGGGAGTGCGACTGCGGGCGCTGAAATGCGGCTTTCGATGTTGCTTAAGATCGCCTCTTTCCAGCTGAGACGTTGCATTTGCCAAACGCCAAGCCAGACAAGAATTGCCGTACCAATCAGGCCGAAAAGCAAAGGGAAAAGCATAGAACTGCGCATACGCGTCATGAAGGTCCATCAAGTGAAAAGGCACATAGGAGCGCATCCCATGTGCCTTTGCTTTTGTCGTTTTGCAGCGCAGGTTTCAAGCCGCAAATCATATCATATTGGCGCGGTTAGCCGCCCCAAACGTAGACTGCGGCAAACAAGAAGAGCCAGACCACGTCAACGAAGTGCCAGTACCATGCCGCCGCCTCGAAACCGATATGGCGTTCAGGAGTAAAATGACCTCGCTGAAGGCGTAGCAGGCAGATCAGCAAGAAGATCGTGCCAATCACAACGTGGAAGCCGTGAAAGCCAGTCGCCATAAAGAAGTTCGCGCCGTAGATGTTGCCAGAAAAGCCAAAGGCCGCGTGGCTGTACTCATAGGCTTGGAACACTGTGAAGATCAGACCAAGAGCAACGGCGATGACCAAGCCCCATTTCGTGTCTTCACGGTTGTTTTCATGCGCCAAAGCGTGGTGTGCCCATGTCGCAGCAGCGCCAGAGCAAAGCAAGATCAACGTGTTGATCAAGGGCAGATGCCAAGCATCAAATGTTTCGATGCCAACGGGCGGCCAAACACCATCGATCGCAGGCGATTCTGGCCCCATCGGGTACATGGCATGCTTGAAAAAGCTCCAGAACCAAGCGGCAAAGAACATTACTTCGGACATGATGAACATGATGAAGCCATAGCGCAGACCGATGCGCACGACGGGCGTGTGATCGCCAACGTGGCTCTCATCGACCACCTCTGCCCACCAGCCGTACATAACGTAAAGAACAGCTGCGAGGCCGATCAAGAACATCCATGGGCCGTTGTCGTGGAACCAGACCACCGCGCCAAAGAGCATGACGAATGCACCGATTGCGCCCAGCAATG
>CAYQZI010000058.1:3418-15982 GCA_964421835.1 uncultured Planktotalea sp. | reverse complement strand
GCATTGCCCATCGCATCCGCTGCAATACGCGCCGTCATACGCGCGGCAGCGCCGCTGCGGTTATCACCAGACAGCGCCAGCATGTAGTGCAGATCCGCGAAGACAAGGCAGTTGTCGTTGGTGCGCGCTTCGGCCAAATCGGCCAGCTCTTCCCAACGATTGCCGACATCCACGCCCTCAAGCTCGAGACGGACAAGAAGCGAGCTGGCATTCGAGAAATCGCGGAAATCATCGGTTTTCTCTTCGCGCACTTTGCGATCATAAAGATCCAGCACCTGCGCAATGTCCCCTTGGTCAAGGTGCAAAATCGCCTTGTGCCACCACACATGAAAGCGGAAATTGTTGCAGTGGCTCCACGCCGCTTGGTTGTCGTCAATCAGCGCGATGCCGTTTTTGACGCGGTGGGTCATATCGTAAACATGCGTCACCGCGTGCAGACCCCATGCATCATCGCTGGCGCGCGTGAGGCCTTGCAGGCCTGTGCGCTCTGCATCGGCATAGCTGCCGGTTTCTTCCATCGCAAAAGCGAGGCATCCAAGCGCATAACCGCTGAGCGCATGATCGCTCTCATGTGCGCCAATGACGCGTTCGATAGAGCGGCGCATGCCGTGATTGTCGCCAATGATAAAGCGAATGCCATGGGACATTTTCATGCTGATTGTGTCTGCGGGGTTCAGACGCATCGCCGCTTCCATATGGCCAATCGCGCGGCTCGCGTAACCCTCAAGCCAGTCTTCAAGCGCCGCGCACCAAAGTTGCTCGCGCTGGGTTGCGCCGCCCGCTTTCAAAGCTTTCTGCGCATTTGCTGAACTTTCCAACGCAACAGGCATCAACTCGCGCCGCGCCAGCATCAAAACCGCAAGACCCTTAATCGCATGTCCCATCGCAAAATCTGGTGCGCGTTCCAGCAGCTCTCCAAGATGCACAGGCGCACTTTGCCCATGCGAGAGAATCCCAAGCACAACGCCGTTCCAACTTTCCAACGCTTTAGGGTCGTTCAAACTAATAGGGCAGGTACAAATATCGTGATACATCGGGCTGGCCTTGTCTCATGCCCCCAAGCGGGATGCGGGGGTGTTAAGAAAGGCTTAGCTTGCTGCGTTATAACGCACACATCACGTGATCATGAGCGCACAGAAACGTGAACTTGGATGATATTTCCGTGATTAAGGCTTTGGCTTTGACGGCTTTGCAAGCCCGGCCAGCACCTGCGGCAAGCGCTTCGTGTCTTGGCCAAAGCGTGGCGGTGCGCTGCGGTATTGCACAGGCGTTTTAGAGAATTTAAGCGGATTCCCCAAAAGTTTCACTGATCCCTGAGTGGTTTCAGAGTTAACCACCTCAACCACAGCGTCGCGCGCTTTGGCTTGATCAGAGTTAAGAGCTTGCGAAACCGTGTGAATCGGCCCGCACGGCACCGAAACATTCTGTAATTTTTGTAACACATCAGCGGTTGCAAGCGTCGCAAATGTTTCGCGGATGGCGGCATTTAGAGAATCGCGGTGCGTCATGCGGTCAGGATTGGTGCGATAAAGCCTATTTTCTGCCAGATCGCTTCGATTGAACGCGTGGCAGAATTTTTGAAACTGAGAATCGTTGCCGACTGCAATCAAGACATGGCCATCTTTGGTTTCAAATACATTATAGGGCACAATATTAGGATGCGCGTTGCCGCGCCGCTTGGGGTGGTCACCAGAGGTCAGAAAATTCGTGCCTTCGTTTATGAGCCACGCCATTTGCGCATCCACGAGCGACAGATCAATGTGCTGTCCCTGCCCCGTGTGATCGCGGTGGCGCAACGCTGCAAGAATACCGATGCAGGCATACATCCCGCACATAACATCAGCGATTCCAACGCCCACTTTCATCGGGTGCCCCTCCGGTTCTCCAGTGAGAGACATGATGCCTCCATAACCTTGCGCCATCAGATCATAGCCCGGAAGATCGCGGTTTGGCCCTGTTTGACCGAAGCCGGAGATTGAACAATATACAATCTCAGGGTGCAATTTACACATCGTCTTGTGATCAAGTCCGTATTTCTTCAAAGCCCCCGGTTTGAAATTTTCGATGATCACATCCGCCTGCGCTGCGATTTGAGCAATCAGGGCTTGTCCCTCGGGCGTCGAGATATCCGCAGCAATCGAATACTTGTTGCGATTGGCCGCCAAAAAATAGGCGCTCAGATCGCTTTTCCCGTCGGGCGTTGGTGCATAGGGCGGACCCCAGGCGCGCGTATCATCACCGCCGGTTTTAGGGTTTTCGATCTTCAGCACAGTCGCGCCCATATCCCCTAACAGCTGCGTCGCTGTCGGTCCTGCAAGAATGCGGCTTAAATCGAGTACCGTGAGGCCGTCAAGCGCGCCTGCGGTATGAGTGGCGTCAAAGGCGTCCGTCATAAGATTTCCTGTCGATTTCAGCGGCAATCAGCGTGAAGGTATCGGCGCGTTGTGCCGCTTCCAGAGCGGCTTTCAACTCGTCGGTATTGGTGACGCGATAGCCCTGCCCGCCAAAAGCATTGGCGACTGCCGCAAAGTCTGTTGTACCAAAATCAACACCGCGATTGCGCATTTGACGTTGGCGCTGCTTTAGCTCGATTAACGCGAGCGAGGCGTCAACGAAGACCACAAAGATCGTCTTCAACTCTTGCTCTGCCGCGGTTGCAAGTTCGCCCGCGACCATCAGAAAACCAGCATCGCCAGAGAAGGAAACAGTGGTACGCTCTGGCGCGACCAGCTGCGCGCCCATGGCCAGCGGCACGGCGCAGCCCATGGTGCACAAAGCGGTGCTTTGAGTCAGCGCGCGTGGGAAATGACACTGCCACATCTGGCTCAGCAGAATACGATGCGCGCCGCTATCGACGGTGGCAAGAGTGTCGGCTGGCAATAGCTCTTGGCAAGTGGCAATCACATGATCTGGCCCCCAAGTGCCCTGCGGTGCAAAGGCGTTTGTTAACGCCTCTTTGGCCCTTATCGGGGCCTCATCGGGCCAGACATGTTTGCCGTTCTCAGGTAGCAGCGCGGCAACAGAGGCCGCGCAATCCCCGATGATATTATAGGTGGCGTGATGCATATAATGGGTGTTCGGCTCGGCGGTGATGTCGATCACAATTTGGCGCTCGGGGTCCCATGGATTTTGCCAGCCGGCGCGCATCTCTATCGGGTCATAGCCAATCGCAAGGATCACATCCGCGGCGTGCACCAGCGGCAACATGAGCCCATCCGCCTTGGGCGACAGCCCTGCCCCACCCATCGACAGCGGATGATTTTCCGGCAACATGCCCTTGGCTTTGTAGGTCGTAATCACCGGAGCATTGAGGCGCTCAGCCGCCTGCTTGACCGCTTCGCTTGCGCCCTCGCTCATGGCATCGACACCAACGATGATCAGTGGACGGCTGGCATTTTTCAGCGCCTCTTTCGCGCGTTCCAAATCGGGGCCAACCGGCGCAACTGCGCTCGCGGCTTTGCGCAAAATCCCCTGCCCGCGTGCAGGCGCATCCGCAACAGAAATCGGTACATCGATATGCACAGGCCCTTTGCGCCCCTCCATCGCGATGCCAACAGCTTTGTCCACGATCACATGCGCGCTTTGCGCCGAAAGGGTAAACGTGGCTTTGGTGATCGGGCGAAACACCTGCGGCTGATCCAGAACCTGATGGGTGTAAATATGCGCTTCATCCGCATCAACGCAGCCCGTCAAAACAATCATCGGCACGCGATCTTGACGCGCGTTCTCAACTGAATTGATGCCGTTCAAAGCCCCCGGCCCCACCGTCGCAATCAAGATGCCCGGCGCGCCAGTGCGGTGATATGTGCCCTCTGCCATGAAGCCGGCGGCGTTCTCGTGCTTGCACAATACGAAGGTGATGCCCGCCTCTTCCAGCGCATCAAGCAAAGTAAGCACTTCGCCCCCCGGCATGCCAAACGCCCATCGGCATCCGGCATCGTAAAGACGTTTGGCAAGGACATCAGCAGCGCGCATTTTGGTATTCCTACTTTTATGTTTGCGCTTGATGTGCGGCAAGGCACGGTGTTGCGCAAGACAACTGTGCGTGTGAAGAATGAAACATCCGCGCAACTGCCATAGGCAAAATTTGCGCTTTTGATCCTGTGTGATAGCCCTGCGCTATGAACACGTTAACGCTAAAACAACTCCGATACTTCGAAGCCGTAGCCAACCAACAGCATTTTGGCCGCGCCGCTGAAGTCTGTTCTATCTCGCAACCTGCGATTTCTGTGCAGATCAAAGAGCTGGAAGAAAGTCTTGGACAGACCCTGTTTGAACGTCGCGCGCGGCAGATTTGTCTGACGTCTTTCGGCGAAGAATTTGCACTGCGCGTACGCCCTATTTTGCGTGCCGTCGATGATCTGTCAGACCTTGCGCGCGCCTCGCATGAAGGGCTAGTTGGCAAGCTGCGCCTTGGGGTTATTCCTACCGTTGGCCCCTATCTTTTGCCGCGTGTTGTGGCGCAGATGAACGCGGCTTATCCACAGGTTGATCTGCACATTCGCGAAACGCAAACCCATAACCTGATCAGCGATCTTTTGAGCGGCGCGCTTGATTTGGCGCTTGTCGCTTTGCCAATCTCAGAACCTGAATTAACCGAGCTTCCCCTGTTCGACGAGCGTTTCGTTTTGCTGCGCAGCGCCAGTGAGGCGGGGCAACCTGTGCCTGATGGATCGGCGCTCTCAAAGATGAAATTACTGCTGCTTGAAGAAGGGCATTGCTTTCGTGACCAAGCGCTTTCGTTCTGCGCGATGCCAAGCAATGGACCCAAAGAAAGCATGGAAGGCAGCTCGCTTTCGACCTTGGTGCAAATGGTTGCCAGCGGGCTGGGCGTAACGCTTATTCCACAAATGGCCGTCGCTTTAGAAGCGCGTTCAACTGATGTTGATGTGGCACGTTTCGCAGCGCCTGAACCGGTTCGCACGATTGGCCTTGTCTGGCGCAAAGCCTCGCCAATGAGTGATCGCTTTGACGCAGTCGGAGCCTTGATTAAAGCCAGCACCGCGGATATGCGTTGAGTTTTAAAGCACTGATAAATCATAGTTTTTCAGATTGTCAGCTGACAATTTTGCGGCAATCCAAGGGATTTGGCCAAACGATCTAGTGAAAAACAGCCCTCGCGCGAACGCTGGGTCAAACGGCGCAAATATCCGCCTGGATTAGTGATGTCGCTTAAAGTTTCAAGCAGACACAGAACCACCGTCGATGCGCGTTTAAGCCCCATGATCGTGCCTGCTTCGTGAAACACAGCGCTGTCGATTCCAATCATTGGGACCAGCCGGTTGGCAACCAATATCACATCTCGCCAGTTTTGAATGGGCTCTGGAAAATAGCTTTTGTATTCTTTGCAATGATCCACCAGATGCAACAAAACCGTGTCTTCGTGTTGGCCATCTGTGGGTTCAAGGGGCGCTTTTGCGACAGAGATATTTTTAGATTCTATATGTATGTGCCGCTCATTTTGATCGTCAGTGGCGCTTGGTTTCGCCGTTACAAGCGCGTCGCTGAGCAAGGTTTTCATTGCGTTGAGATCCGCTTGATTTGGCTTGCGCCGTAGAAGCGTAAACGCCTGATCGCTCAAAAGGCAGGGCCCGTTTTTTACAATCATCTCTTGTCGCAAAGCAGCCACTTCGCAGCGGAGCATTTGCAAGGTTTCGGCGTGCTGTTTTGCAGCGCTTGCTTGCCCTTCAATTTCGCCGTTGAGACGGGCGAGGGGGGAAAGGTCAAAGCCAAAGGCAAGTGGATTGCTAAGCGAGGTGCGCCGCGCGAAACGCTTGCGATTGGCGCTGTCACGACGGCTGACAACTCCGCTTTTGACAAGAGCGCTCAGATGCCGACGAAGCGTGCTTTCTGGCATGCCGTTCAGACGGGTAGAGAGGGTCTTGTTTGAGGGAAAGACAATCGCAGCGCCATGGCGTGGATCAATCACGCGCGTCGGCAAAAACGTTAACAACGCGCGCAGCACGCCCAAGGTGCGATGCGACAGCTCGTAGTGTTCTGGGGCCTCTGTCAGGGCGCTAAGAACCGCCCATTTATCGACAAGTCCATCTGGCAAAGGATCGCGCTCTTTCGAACAAACGGATACCCCTCGCCCAAATTCAGTTTGGGACGTGTGTTTCATTAAATTTTCACGAAAGACAACAAATACCCTGCCCTACGCCGCGACGTAGAGTTGACAGGACTGGGGAAGGGGCGTTATCTCAAAGGTGCAAAGATCGAGATTGGCCTTCTAGGATACTGTCCTGGGGGGCTTTTCTTTTTTGTGCTGTCTACTTGGTCGTGCCTCCTGTCATTCCTGTTGCTGCTCGTCTTCTTGCGACGCCGTCCAGCGTGCGTGAAGGTCTGCCAAAAGCGTTTCCGCATTGGCGTTTATCCATGTATCGAACCCGTCAGCTGTGCGCGCTGGGATGGTTAACGTGACCCCCTTTGCGGCGCTGCGGATCTCTGCGATGGCTTTGCCATCCTTGCTGCGCAGCGCACGAGGCTTGCTTGGCGGCGTGGCTTTGCTTTTGTTCTGGCTTGCGCGTTTGGCGCGCGCGAACACCGCCTCGAAACGATCATCAGAGCTGCCGAGACTGAAATCTGGCGTGTTGGTAAACGCGTGTGCGCTCGCATAGACGCCGGGGGTTTGGAACATTTTCGCAAGCGCGATCCAGCGATCGCGGCCAATACCGGGGGCAGAGCCGATGCGCTTGAGGAACTCCAGATCAAAGGCTGTGCCGACCTTGAGCATGCGCGACACCATGGGCAGATCGATCGAAAGGGCATCCGCGATTGTCTGCCGTTCATAGCTCAAGGCGTCGAGCTGCGCCGCAAACGAGGCTTTCTCGATAAAGCTCAGATCCTGACGCGCGGTATTTTCCTGGCCCTGCGCCATGATCAACGCTTGATCATCCAATTGGCGGATCATCGCTTTGACAGGCATCCCAAGAGTGCGCAGCGCTTGCAAGCGGCGACGGCCATAAACGATCTCGAACCGCTGGGGTTTGCTGGGATGAGGGCGCAAAAGCACAGGCACTTGCTGACCGTAGGTTTTGAGGCTCTCGATCAGCTGTGTTTGCGCGGCGGCGTCGATGCCGAGGCGGTCCTCGAGACCTGCATCGTCAATCTGGCGCGGGTCAATTTCCTGAACCGCGTTTTCCTGAAGTTTGCTGAGCGAGCTTTGCAATGCCCCAACAGCGCCGCGTGGTTGCTGTGGTATTGGGGCAGGGCGGGCCTTGCGCGAGGTGCTATCTGTGTCAGTGGTTAAAATGCCTTTACGTGCCATGTCAGCGCCCCCAAGCCTGTTGCAAGAGCAAATCAATTTCATCATTCACAAGATTGAGTGAATCCACCGCACGGTCATAGGTGTTGCGGTGAAATTGACCGCGCTCGACCTCGTAGACGGTTTGCTGCGTCAGGCCGGCATCGGAAATCGCGGTGGATTTGAGCATAGGCGCAACCATGACTTCTTCGCCAAAGAGCTGGCGCAGGAAGGCAACGACTTGCTGCTGCGGGCCGTCATTTGGCTCGTATCGATTGATCAGGAAACGTAGGAAATTGAGCTGCATATCGGCGCCCGCGTTTTGCACCACATCGAGCAGATCAGCGCTCATGTGCAGGAACTGCGACATCGAAGCGACGTCAAGCATGTTGGGCACGATAGTGATCAAAATACCCGTTGACGCGCAAAGCGCCGCCATAGTGAGGTAGCCAAGTTGCGGTGGACAGTCGAAGATGATGACGTCGTAATTCGCCTCGACTTCTTGCAACGCTGTTGCCAGCCGCGCAAAGAACGCTGGCTGAATATTCTCGCGCAGTGCTTGCGGGGTTTCGTGTTCGAACTCTTGCAAAAGCAACCCGCCAGGGGCGAGGTCGAGACCGGTGAAATAGGTTTTCTGGATGATCTGCGAAAAGGGCAGGGGGTCATCATAGCGGATCGCATCGTATATCGTGCCACTTTCAAGAAAGTCGATCTCCGGGCGATAGCCAAACAGTGACGTCAGCGAGGCTTGCGGGTCAATATCAACCGCCAAGACGCGATAGCCCTTAAGGGCCATGCGCTGCGCGGTGTGAATGGCGCTGGTGGTCTTGCCAGAGCCACCTTTGAAGTTGAGAAACGACAGCACCTGAACCGGATCGCCAGCGCGGCGACCGCGCAAATAGGTGCCCGGCACCTTGGCGGATTTTTCCAGCACATCGCGGATGTCAGAGAGGTTTTCCCCTGTGTAGTGTCTACGTCCACCCGCTGTGGCGCTGACATCGCAGATCTTTTCATCGAAATGCAGCTTGCGCAGAAAGCTGGTGGAAATGCCCAAAAGCTCGGCTGCTTCGCCAGCAGAAAAGGCGCGCAATTCTTTGCGGGCATCTGGTGCAAACACTTTGAGCATATGGCTCGAAAGCGCGTCACTTAGGTCTTGGGCATTCTCGCGAATACGCGTATTGATCTGGAAAATTCCAGGTGTGTTATCCATTCGGCTAACCTTCCGACCGCTCTAACTTGGTAACGCTTTTTATCGTCAGCGCACTCTTTAGCGTTTCTATAGAACGAAATGGCGGCGCGGTGCAACTGATTCCTGTGAAGACCAAGTACAGCGCGTGCCTAACTAAGCCATTGGTTCCAAAGGCATTCGACAGATGGGCCGACTCTAAAAACCACGCTAAGCGCTTCGTGAAGACGAAGCAAAGTGCTAATTCGTTGATTCTTGTGGATAATTTTGTGGATAACTTTTCCTCTGTAATAATTCGTGACCTCTAGGACACGAACGCCAACTTTTAACAGTTAGGGGTGCGCAGACCGAAAAATTCACCGTTGCTGTGTGTGGAAATTAGTCAAATACTCACAACCGCTAGTGGCGCTTTGTGTGAAACCTCATTGGCAAAGCAAATTTTTTTGATCTCGTCTGATCGAAGCCCTCGTTTGGGTAATTTAATAACTAGTTTTGGTTGGCCTAAAAGGGTTTTGATATGTTCGCGAAGATAACGAATTTAGGGCAATGCGCTCTGGTTTGTCTTTTTGCATGTGTTGCGTTTGTGCTGGGCGCGCCTGCCTATGCGACGCCGTTTACCACTTCTGTGCCTGGCACAAATATCGAATTGCCCGACGATTATCCCGAAGCTGGCGGCGTCGCGATTGTTATGGTTGGCGCAAACGGCAACCTCTATTTTCAGTTCTCTAATCCTGCAGGTGCGTTTGTCGGTTTTCAAAATAGAGGCCAGCCTGCCGCGTTTCGCGGGAACCCTTTTACGATTAACGACCCCATTAGCCTTGATTGCGGTTTTTCGACCTGTACCGATTATTTTGGTGGCTCACTGGCAGAAGTCCATGTGCGTTTCTCGGCCTATGATGGTGACACGCAGAACAACCAGTTTGACGAAGATGATATCTTTCTGATCCTGAATGGTTTCAACATTGGTAACTGGACGGATATCCCGACGGAGGCCACGAACAACAACGGCACGCAGCGATTTAGCTCGAATATTGGTTTTGGTAACCGCACGTTTGACACAGGTTGGTTCAGTTCAACCAACCCAGCGCTTTTGTCCAATATTCTAACCACGGGTGCCACCTCTACTCAGGTTTTGGATGAAGACCCTAACGACAACTATTGGGACTTTAGGCGCGGCGATTCCTTGCCAAGCGGCAGCCCGATTGTGACGGTTGCACCCGGCTACACGCTAGAGAAAACCGCCGACAAGACCGAATTCACGGCTGTTGGCGAGACGATCAATTACACCTTTATTGTCACCAACATCGGCTCGGTTCCGATTACCAATTTATCTGTCAGCGATGACAAGATCGGTACTGTTAGTTGCGATAAAACCACGATTTTGGACACCGCTGGCAGTAGTGGAAACGCTGCTGACTTTGCCACCTGTGAAGCAAGCTATCAGGTGACGCAAGAAGACTACGATGCGCAGGAGTTGACGAACGTTGCCAATGCTGTGGGCACGCCCTCGCACGGAACGCTGGGCGCGTTGACGGATACGGTCACTTTGACAGGTCCGGCGCACAGCCCCGAGTTGTTTGTGGAGAAGACGACAACGCTTAGCGCGTTTGGTGCAGAGGGAACCGCTGTTCCCTACCGCATCGTCATTCGCAACGACGGGGATGTGACCCTCTCGAACCTCAGCGTGTCAGACCCACTGCTTCCTGCGCTCGTCTGTAATCCGCCCGATCTGGCGCCGACGGATGAGTTTATCTGCAGCGGCAGCTATACTGTGCTTCAGTCCGATATTGATACTTATGCGCAAGACACTGGCAACGTCGCTAATCATCTGGACAACACGGTGACTGTCACGGCTGATACTCCCTTTGATGGTCGGCAAAGCGAAAGCTCTAGCGTTGTAATTCCGGGCGCGACACCTGTTGTCAGCATGGAGCTCACAAAGACAGCGCAGACCAGCGACTTTGATAGCGTAAATGATACGCTGAGTTACCAGATCGAGATTGACAACACAGGCACGATCACTTGGCCTGCCGCGCCTGTTGTGACTGACGTGTTGACCGGCGGTGCCACCTGTCCTGCGGGTCCTGTTGCGCCTGGCAATTCGGTGATCTGCCAAGCGAGTTATCAGGTCGATCAAGATGACATCAACGCAGGTGTCGTGGACAATGAAGCCAGCGCAGAGATCACGATTGGCGCTTTGACTGCAAGCGATAGCGACACGGCTCAGGTGACCGGCACGCGTACAGTTGGCCTGACGCTTGATAAGCGTTTGCGCAGCAGCTCGCCGACGATGTTTGACGCTGTTGGTACGGTGCTGACCTATGATTACGTGCTAAGCAATACAGGCAATGTCGAGCTGTTGACCCCAGCGGTCAGTGATGACTTGGTCGCTGTCACATGTACGGACACGACGATTGCGCCGATGTCGTCGATCACATGTACCTCTGCGGATTATCCGACGACACAGCCCAATCTGAACAGTGGCAGTGTGACGAATACGGCCACAGCGACTGCGACTGAAGCGGGGCCAACCCCAACGGTTGTCACATCCAACTCTGACTCTGTCACGGTGCCTGCGGATCAACAGCCTGCGATCACTTTGGTGAAAACGGCGCCGACTGTGACTGCGGCGGAGTTCCTGATTGGCGAGACGATCACATATACATTCGAGGTCACCAACACCGGTAATGTGCGCATCGCGAATGGCACGATTGGCGTTAGCGAGATCACCATCACCGATGATAAGATCGGTAGTTTCACCTGTTTTCCAGCGCCGCTTAATCGTGGGCAGACCTTAAGCTGTACGCAGGACTACGAGCTGACAGCGAGTGACATCGCCGCAGGGGTGGTGATCAACACGGCCACCGCGTTTGCAGGTACAACAGAGTCGCCGCAAGTCAGCGCGACAGTGTCCCCTGATCTCACGCCCGGTATAACTTTGGCAAAAACGGCAACGACAGCTTCGGTTGGGTTGCTCACGGATTCCATCAATTATGAATTCGAAGTCACCAATTCGGGCGATACGCAAATTCAGCTTGCGACGCAGCCGATCACCATTGATGACGCCTTGCTAACAGGGGTCGCGGATTGCTCTAGCCAACCAGCGGTTATGAACCCCGGCGATAGCTTTACCTGCACAGGCACGCGCACTGGCGTGACGCAAACTGAGCTTGATGCGGGGCAGGTGGATAACTCGGCGACGGCCAGCTTTGATGTCTCAAGCTTTGATCCGATCTCTGGCAACACCACGGTTGTCACCATCACATCAGACGCAAGCGATGCCAGCGTTCCTGTCACGCCTAACCCCTCTATGGTGTTCACAAAGACCGCGCCTGCGTCCTTCGCTAGCGTGGGCGAGATGATCACCTATACGTTCGACGTCACGAATGACGGCAATGTCACGTTGAACTTGGTTGATGTCACTGACCCGCTGATCCCGGCTCTGGACTGCTCGCTTACCGCTATCGCGCCGCTTGGCAGCGCGAGCTGCACAGGGACCTATGAAGTCACGCAGCAGGACTTGGATGATGAGGTGATCAACAACGAAGCCTCGGCCACAGCGCAGCCTGCGCAAGGTCCGCAGATCACCGAGACGGACACAGCCACGACGGCGCCCGCTGTTGGCGCAGCCACGCAAAGCGCGACGTTCACCAAAGCGGCAAGCACAGCCAGCTTCGCGGCTGTGGACGAGCAAGTCACCTTTACCATGTCGGTGGAAAACACAGGCACGCAAACGCTGACGAACCTCACCGTCACAGATGCGCTTGATCCGGCGTTCAGCTGTACAATCGCATCCCTTGCGCCGAATGCTACAGACGCAACCTGCCAATTTGTTGTGACCATCGATCAAGCAGATATCGATGCGGGCGAGATTGTAAATGTGGCCACATTAACCTCGGCAGAGATCCCAACAGATACCGCAACAGAGACGGTCACAGGACCAACGCGCACGGCGTCTTTCGAGTTTGACAAAATCTCTGACGGCGATTTCCTCGCTGTGGGCGAGACGGTGAATTACACCTTCTCTGTGACCAACACGGGCACTGTGTCGTTGAGCAATGTCACGATAAATGATCCGTTCTTTGGTGCGCCTGTAAGCTGCGTTATTCCAACGCTTTTGCCCGGTGTGACCGAT
>CAYQZI010000058.1:1195-3318 GCA_964421835.1 uncultured Planktotalea sp. | reverse complement strand
AACGCAGGCAGCTATTCGAACGAAGTCTCTGTTGCGGGCGAGAGCAAAGGTCTGGGAACCGCGGTCAGCGACAGCGACGAAGCCGTGGTTGCAGGCCCTGCGCAGGTGCCCGCGCTTAGCCTCGATAAATCAAGCCAGCTGGTCGGCAATATGGATAGTGTCGATCAAAGCATTCCATATAACTACCTCGTCACCAATACTGGTAACATCACCATCACATCGAGCATCACGGTCAGTGATGACAAGATTTCGGATGTCAGCTGCCCTGCTTTGCCGTTGGCGGGTCTCGATCCATCTGACTCTATCACATGTACTGGCACCTATCTTGTGACCCTTGCAGATTTGAACGCGGGTCAAGTGGTGAACGAAGCCAGCGCCACTGTCACACAGCCGGTTATTCCCACAGGGGTTGGCCAACCGCCTGTTGTGGTTGTGACCTCCAATACTGACACAGAGACGGTCATCGCGTCGCAAGAGCCAGATCTTGATCTGGTGAAACGGGTGAAATCCACATCCCCAAGCAGCTACACGCGCACAGAGGTTGGGGGCCTTGTCACCTTTAGCTCTGTGGTGTTCGAATATGTCGTCACTAATAGCGGCAATGTCACAACGACTGCGGATATCATCATTCTGGATGATAAAATTCCGGGCAATTTCGTGTGCGAGACTGCCTTCCTTGACCCCGGCGAAACCGCGACCTGCGAGCAAACATGGACCGCTGATCAAGCGGCGATGGACGCGGGCGAGGTGACAAATATAGCAACAGCGAACACAGTTTTTGACGGCAATGCGGTGCAAAGTGACACCGCAAGCGCCACTGTCACAGCCATTCAAAACCCGTCGTTGGCGATTGTGAAAACCTTCACAGGCACCACCAACCCCGGCAACTTTGATCTGGGCGATGTGCTGTCCTATTCCTTTGTGGTGACCAATGACGGCGATGTCACAATCGATGGCCCGCTTAGCATTTCTGACAATCTGATTGCCTTCCCAGCCGCCTTTACCTGTGATCCACTGCCGGGCAATGAATTGGCTCCGGGCGAGACGTGGTCGTGTACCTCTAGTCATACGGTATCGCAGAACGATCTTGACCTTGGCTCTGCCACCAATGTTGCCAATGTGACAGGCAGTTTTGACGGCGCGGATGTTGTCTCGCCCAGCGATGACGCGCGCTATCCTGTGATGGCAAATCCTGCGATTACACTGACCAAAGCACAGGTCAACGCATCAGCGGATCCGCTTGATTCAACAACTGATACCATCACCTACCGCTATACGATTACCAATGAGGGCAATGTTGGCCTGATTGAAGCGATCACGATCAATGACGACAAGATTGGCAACGGTCTTGCCTGTAAGCCAAGCGTCGCGAATGGCGCGACGTCTTTGACCACCTCCGGCGGCGCGACGCCGACGTTCTTCTGTGACATCACCTACACGCTGACGCAGGATGATCTGGACGCTGAATCCGTCACCAACAACGCGACTGCGCAAACAACTTACGCTGCAGCGGGCGCTATGCCAACGACGGTTCTGTCGCCCCAAGCCACGGTTAGCATTCCACTTGTGGACAATGCCGAGCTGACAGTTGTGAAGGACATGACCGATGCAGGCAACACCGCCGCGGCGTTGAATGATGTTCTGCCCTATACAATCACCACGACGAACACAGGCAATCAGACGATATCCGGCGTTTCCGTCAGTGATCCGTTGATTCCATCGCTGAGCTGTAACGTGGTGCCTGCGGTTGGTGCCATTGTCGTTGCGCCCGCAAATGTTGTGCTTGCCCCGGGCGATGCGCTTGTGTGCTCGGGCACATATACGGTTGATCAAGCGGATGTGGACGCGCAAGAGCTCGAAAACACCGCCAGCGCGCGTGGATCCGATCCGCAGGGTAACACGATTTCGGATACAGGCGTGCATCAGCAGCCTATCGTTGATCCGAACCTTGCCGCTGGCATGACAGTGCTCAAGGAAATCATCCCGCCCCCCGGCCCTGACAACGCCTTTGTTGTGGAAGGTCAGGACATCAGGTTCCGTGTATCCGTCACCAACAACACCAACGTGACGCTGCAATCTGGGACGGTCACTGACGACCGAACAGTTACGCCCGTCAGTTGCCC
>CAYQZI010000058.1:0-1095 GCA_964421835.1 uncultured Planktotalea sp. | reverse complement strand
TATAACGTCACGCAAGCAGATCTGGACGCAGGCGAGGTGATGAACACCGCCAGCGCCACGTCAACCGAAGTGCCCGTGACCGACAGCGCCTCTACCGAGCTGACAATTCCCGTCACTCAGTCGCCCGATATCTCTATCGTCAAACTGGCGAGCCCTGATACAGGTCTCGGCGTCAATGGAACGATTGCCTATTCCTATACAGTCACGAACACGGGCAATGTGACTTTGAATAACGTCACAGTCACCGATCAACACACCAGCGCTGCTGGCACCAATGCGCTGAGCGTGGCGGGCGAAAGCCTCACAACAGACGCGCAAGAGCAGGGCACATCCACCGATGCGACTGCCGCGAATGGTGTTTGGTCTGCGCTGAAACCGGGCGACGTGGTGACCTTCACCTCCAGCTATGACGTGACCCAAGCCGACGTTGATGCGCAAGAAGCGCTGACAAATATCGCGACAGTCACCGCTGTGGATGTGACAGGCACGGTCGATCTGTCCAAGCAATCCGAAGAAAGCGTCGCTGTTGAGCCCAAAGCGCCGCAACTGACCGTCGGCAAAACCGCCAATGCGGCAGCGCTGAACACGCCAGCGCGGATTGATGACACGATCACCTTCGAAATCACTGTGTTTAACTCGGGCAACCAAACTCTTGGCGCTCCGGTTCTGAGCGATACAATCACCGATGCCAAGGGCGGCGCGCTCGCGCTCAATGCAGCCCCTTCTTTGGTGCCTGCTAGTGATCTCGACAACGATGGTGCGCTCGATGTGGGTGAAACATGGCGCTATACGGCCAGCTTTGATCTAGACCAGCAAGCGATTGACGCGGGCGGTATTTCGAACGCGGTGAGCGCGACAGCGCGTGACCCTCAAGGGGCTAACGTCACCGACGCCGCCGATGCGCCTGCAGTTGTTGCGATCGCCGAAGATCCGAAATTGGCGGTTGTGAAAACCTCCATCATTGATGATGGCGGCGATGGCCGGATCGATGTTGGCGACAAGGTGACCTATACCTATGTCGTGTCTAACACAGGTAATCAGACCCTGTTCGATGTTGCAGTGACGGAGACGGGCTTTGGCGGGACGGGGGATTTG
>CAYQZI010000057.1:0-16217 GCA_964421835.1 uncultured Planktotalea sp. | reverse complement strand
AAATTATGGATCGTCACCCCATTTTCAAGCTGTCCTGCGATGTGGCGCGCATGACCAAGGTTTGCAAAATCCTTTGCGCCTACCTCTTTGATCGGCAGTTTGGACAAGATCGCGACGCCGTTATACCCCTTCTGGCCGCGCGCAACCATGTGGGTATAACCAAGCGCTTCAAACGCCTCCATTGGGATCAACTCAACAGGGCTTTTGCACTCTTGCAGACAGAGCACATCGGGGGCTTCTTCTTGCAACAATTTGCACACGATAGGTTCGCGCAGACGCACAGAGTTGATGTTCCAAGTGGCGAGTGTGAAGCTCATGTGGCGCGTCCTTATAGAAACCCAAGTCGCGCCAAACTAGACTAGATGCCGTTCGGCGCAAGCAGCACTTTTCCTCTGCGCTCCCCTGCCCAAGTGTAACGCGCAGCTTCGGATATATCCTCTAGCGCAAAAACGCGATCAATCGGCGCATGCAGTGCGCCTGTTGCAACAGCTTTCGTCAGTGCCGCATAGACGCCCATGCGCTCCTCTTTGGTGGCCCGTTCAAACCAATTCACCAGCCAAAAACCACGCACGCGAATGTCGCGAAAGATCATAGCGCCCGCTTGCATGGATGCGGCTTCATTCGACATTGCACCGTAGTTCACCAGCGTCCCACCAATCTCGAGGCACTCGCCAAGGCGCCCAAATGTGTCCCCCGCGACGGCATCCAAGGCGAGCTTGATCTTCGCTTTATGCGTCGCCTGAATGACGCGCTTCACCAAATCAGGCCCATCGACAAGTACCACGTCAGCGCCCTGATCGAGCAGTCCTTGCACAGCACTTTCGCGGCGCACAACGCTTACAGTTTTCACACCCAGCGCCTTTGCGAGCTGGATGATATACGTACCTACGGCAGAGTTCGCGGCGCTTTGGATAATCCAATCGCCCGCTTTCAAATCTACGAAATCAGTCAACAAGAGCTGCGCCGTGGCTGGGTTCACCATCATCATGGAAAGCTGATCTACGTCGCCCTCTGGCATCGCAACAAACGCCCCTGCGGAGGCAACAATCTCTTTGCGCCACGTGCCTGCGCCAGCGGGCAAAAGCACAAGCTGTCCAACCTGAAGCCCGCGCGCTTCGCCGCTCACTTCGGTGATCCGCCCAATCCCTTCGTTTCCTGCAATTGCAGGCAAGGGCGGCCGCACTCCATAGTTGCCCGCTATTTGAATCAAATCTGATGGGTTAATCGGTGCACGTAAAACATCTGCGCGCGCTTGGCCTTCGCTCAAGTCAATGCGTGCGGCCTCTTCAACGCGCAAAACCTGCGTTGGATCCCCGAATTCAGAATAGACCACCTGTTTCACCATTTCAGACATGCTTGACGCTCCTTTTGATCTCGCGCCCAGCATGACCTTTGCGGCGCAGCAAAGTAACCCACTTCGCCGCAACGTCACGCTTCATCTTGCTAGAAAACTCCGGGGGAGTCCGATCTTTGATCGGATGGGGGTTGGCCCCCTCGCCCTTCTCAATCGTAGGCCACGATCTCAAATTCAATCCCGTTCTCATCCAGAAAGTAAAAGCGCTGCCCTGGCTCATAGTCCTGATGCGAATGTGGCTCATAGCCTTCTTCGCGGATCGCTTTTTCCGCTGCGCTCAAGTCGCCAACAACGATGCCAACGTGGTTCAATTGACCGACAGTTTTGTAATCCCTCTCAGCGCCTGACTTCGATGCTTTCGGCTCATAAAGCGCAAGGTAATCATGATCCGTGCCAACATGCACAGTATAACCTGCACCATCGAAAGTGGTCCCTTCCCAGCGAATACGCCAGCCAAACGCGCGCCCAAACCATTCAGCGGTTTTCGCGGCGTCCCCAACATTGATATTTGCGTGCTCCAAACGTGCCATGTGATCTCTCCTTTACACTTGATCTAACACTCTTTGTAATTTCTAAAGTTAACTTTAGATCAAGGGGTTTTTTCATGCTCAGGAAACATTCTGAAATGACGATCGGTCAAATGGCGAAACGCACGGGTCTCGCCGTGTCTGCAATCCGATATTACGAGACCGAAGGTTTGATCAGCGCCAACCGCAACCGGGGTGGGCATCGGCGCTTTGCCCGCGCGCAAGTGCGGCGCGTGTCGTTCATTCTGATCGCTCAACAATTTGGCCTTACTTTGCCACAGATCAAAGCAGTCTTCAGCGAGCTTCCAGACAACAGAACGCCGACCGCGAAAGATTGGGCGAAGATTTCCAAAGGGTTACGCGTGTATCTAGATGAACGCATCGCCAAGCTTACGCAAATGCGCGACAGTTTAGATGGATGCATTGGATGCGGTTGTCTGTCGCTGGATGCATGCGCGCTATACAACCCAGAGGATGCGCTCGCAAAACGTGGAACGGGTCCAATCCTCTCACTCCAAGGCACCGTCTGAGCGAAAAAAAGACCCGGGCAAAGCCCGGGCCAGTCCAACAGGGAGGTGCATATCATAACCCGGATATGCGCGGGTATCTTACCTAATCATATACACATGAATACGACGTTAATCCTTGATTTGGATCAAACATAACGCGCATTCACGCAGTTTTAACGGTTAGGCAACTAAACGGTAACCACCAGATTCGGTCACAAGAAGGCGCGCATTTGACGGATCTGGTTCAATTTTTTGACGAAGTCGGTAAATATGCGTCTCTAACGTGTGCGTTGTCACACCTGCATTATAGCCCCAAACCTCATGCAAAAGGATGTCGCGCGGAACAACGCCTTCAGAGGATCGGTAGAGAAACTTTAGAATATTCGTCTCTTTTTCGGTTAGACGGATCTTCTTTTCGTCCTCGGTGATCAACATCTTCATCGCAGGTTTGAACGTGTAAGGACCAAGGCCAAAGACTGCATCTTCCGATTGCTCATGCTGGCGAAGCTGCGCGCGGATACGCGCCAAAAGCACGGGAAACTTAAACGGCTTGGACACATAATCATTCGCGCCCGCATCCAGACCAAGGATCGTGTCGGCGTCGCTATCGTGACCCGTCAGCATCAAAACAGGACTTTTCACCCCTTGTTTGCGCATCAAACGGCATAATTCGCGACCATCGGTATCCGGCAAACCCACATCTAGAATAATCAAATCATAGAGCGAGTCCTTGATGCGTTCCATCGCAGCGGCACCGCAGTCTGCCTCGAAGACTTCGAAATCTTCAGTCATTACAAGCTGTTCCGACAATGCTTCGCGCAAATCATCGTCATCATCGACGAGAAGGATATTCTTTAACTGGGCCATCTGGATCGTCTCCGCTGTGTTGCTTGTTATTAGAGATGTGGCAGCGCGGGCTTTGAGACAAGTTTTGTGGCGCTGCCTCACGTCCATGTGTTATCGAGCCGTGATATGTTTCATATTCACCTCAAAATGGGAAGGCTGAGCAGCAAAGTGTTTCAAAAAGCGGCTATCAAAAGATGAGTTTCGCGCCTGATCCATCCGAGCAAATCGCCCGCGCGCGCGGTGATTTACGCATGGGCGTGCCCGTTGTGATCGTGTCCGAGTCGGAAAGTGTGCTGATTCAAGCAAGCGAAACACTCACGCTTGAGCGCGCGAATGCGGCGCGCGCGCTTGCTGGCGAAACGGTTCTCACTATCACTGCGCGTCGCGCAGAGACGCTTAAAGCGCGCGCCTATGACGGTGATCTCGCGCGCATACTGGTGCCGGCGGATGCCGATCTGCGCTGGATCAAAGCGCTCGCAGATCCCGCAGATGACCTTCGCACACCGATGAAAGGACCCCTGAAATCTGTAAGAGAGGGCAATACAACGCCACATCGGATTGCTTTGCAGTTAACAAAAGACGCGCGTTTGCTCCCCTCAGCCCTGATCACACAGCTTGACGACCCACTGGCGTTTGCCAAAGAACATCAGTTAACAGTGCTCTATACAGTTCAGATTGAGCCTTTGCTGGGCAAATCTGCCCACTACCACGACATCGTTCATGCCCGCCTCCCGATGGAAGTGTCCGACACAGGTCGGTTGCACGTGTTTCGCCCTGATGATGGCGGCGAAGAGCATTACGCGATTATCGTAGGCACGCCAGATCGCAACAAACCTGTGCTCACGCGTTTGCATTCCGCCTGCTTCACCGGTGATCTCATGGGGTCCCTCAAGTGCGATTGTGGCCCTCAATTGCGGGGCGCTTTAGCTCAAATGGGGTCGGAGGGGGCTGGCGTTTTGCTCTATCTCAATCAAGAGGGTCGCGGCATTGGTCTTGCCAACAAGATGCGCGCCTATTCGCTCCAAGACCAGGGGTTTGATACCGTAGAAGCCAACCACCGTCTTGGGTTTGAAGATGATGAACGCGATTTTCGCATTGGCGCGGCCCTGTTGAACAAGCTTGGGATCAGTGATGTGCGCCTGCTCACAAACAATCCAGCCAAAATCAATATGATGCAGAAAACAGGTATCACTGTCTCTGAAAGGGTTGCCTTGAAAGTTGGGGAGAACCACTTCAACAAAGCATACTTACAAACCAAAGCCGACAAATCAGGGCATCTGCTATGACGCCTTGCGATCTCGTTCTCACGCCCAAAGGCGTGCGGTTCCAAGGACAGCACTATCCTTGCAGCATCGGCAAAGGTGGCATCACCAGTGATAAACGCGAAGGCGATGGCGCGACGCCGCGCGGCTCTCATCGTATCGTTGGTATGCTCTATCGCGCGGATCGCATGGCCCGTCCAAACGCCTTTGCGCGCGCGATTGGCCCAAATGATCTATGGTCTGATGATGCGCTGGATGCGCAGTATAATCACCTGGTACAAGCACCATATCCACACAGCCACGAGAACCTCCGCCGTTCTGATCCGCTTTATGATCTCGTCCTGCTCACTGATTGGAACTGGCCAAACGCATTACCGGGCAAAGGCTCCGCTATCTTCATCCACCAATGGCGCCGCTCCGGTTATCCCACAGAAGGCTGCGTCGCGTTCCGCCGCGACCACCTACACGATATCGCCTCACAGATCAGCCAAAACACACGTCTGATCATACGCTAACGCGCCTGTTCATCTTGCCTTTAAACTCTGGGGAGCGCGAGGGGCTAGCCCCTCGCATTGATCCGATGAGGCACTCATCAGAAACGGCTCAAAGCTCGTAAGCGCGCTGCCCAAAAATGGCAGAGCCAACACGCACATGCGTTGCGCCCAGTGCAATCGCGCGCTCAAAATCACCGCTCATGCCCATCGACAGACCTGCCAACCCGTTGCGCGCGGCGATCTTGCCGAGCAATGCAAAATGCAACGACGCTTCTTCATCCGCTGGCGGAATGCACATCAGGCCTTGTATCGGCAAATCCAAAGCACGGCATTCTGCGATGAACACATCCGCCTCTTGCGGTGCCACGCCCGCCTTTTGTTCTTCTTCGCCAGTATTCACCTGCACGAACAGGTCTGGACAAGATCCCAGCTCTTGCGCCAATCGCGCGATGGTTTTGGCCAGCTTTGGTCGATCCACCGTGTGAATCGCATCGAAAAGCTCCATTGCTTGACGGGCTTTGTTAGTTTGCAGTGGCCCAATCAAATGCACGGATGCGTCTGGAAATTCTTCTTTGAACTTCGGCCACTTTCCAGCAGCTTCCTGAACGCGATTTTCACCAAACAGCCGGTGACCCTCGCGCAAGACAGCATGCACGCGCTCGTCCGGTTGCACTTTAGAAACAGCAATCAGCTGCGCACTTCCAGTAGAGCGACCCGCATTCTTCTCAGCTTTCGCGAATTTTTCTTTAATTTCTGTCAGCGACATACTTCGACCCTCTGATTTCTTAAGAGAGGTAGTACGCATCACCCAAAAAGAAAAGGACGGACCCCGTAGGATCCGTCCTTCTTAAGCAGTGCTTAACTTCTAAAATTAGAAGCTGAACATTACACCGAGGCCTGCAACTGTTGTGTTACCACCAGTCTGACCAACTGTACCAACGAGGCTTGCACCACCGAGGTCGTGGGAAACAGACAGACCAACAGAGTTGATTGTGCCGCCGGATGCCGCGTCAACAGCGAAGGAAAGGCTTGTTGCGTCAGAGATGTCGTAACCAGCTTTCAACACGATGTCGTTGTCGCTGTTCGCACCAAGAGCCGCGCTCCAGTTGCCACCGTCGTAAGACGCTGCGATCATCCACTCGTTGTTTGAGTCTGCACCAGCGCCAATTGTGAAGCTGTTTACAGTGTAGGATGCCGCGATGTCCTGCGTTGTACCCGCAATATCAGCACCAACCGCAACTTTGAAATCACCTGCAGCATAGCCGATGTAGATGTTGTTGCCGCTGTCGTTCAACGTGGATGTGTTGCTGTCCATGCCAACAACGCCGCCATCGTTGAAGCCCTGGTAGCTTGCAACGCGTGCCAAGGATTTCATCGCACCGTTTGTTGCGCCAACAGCAAGTGTCAGGCCACCGGAGGACATAGTAATCTTGCCGCGCTCAAGAGCGTTTGCGGCAGCATCCTTTGTGGTGTCTGAGATGTTCATGCGAGAAGCCGCTGTGAACTTGATGCCGGAATCTGTTTCAACAGAACCTTTGAACGTAACGCGCATCTTGTGCGAAACTGTTGTTGTGTTTGTGGAACCATCGAATGTGGCGCCTAGGAAGCCGTAGCCGCCTACTGTTACGTCAGCGGATGCAACGCCAGCGGTTGCGATCAGAGCTGTTGTAGCGAAAAGAACTTTTTTCATCGTTTTTCCCTCGGGGTTTCTATTCTCGTGCCTAGCCCGGGGAATCCGTACTAGGTCTGATGTGTGTTTCGCTCTTTTCGGGGCCTCTTTGCAAGCGTGCCAAAACACGCCGCTCGAAAGGTCTTTGAAATGGTGCAGCTTTGCCACAGTGATGAAAGCGCCCAAAAGTACTGTTTATATATGTAATAGTTTTAGCCTCCTCTGGCTCAAACCTCGGCAAAGCGGCGCCGAGCAGCACAGATGTTGGGCGCAAAAACACTTGCTCCCTATGTTTTCGCCGTTTAGGACAAAGAAAACAAAGACGCAGGCAGTATAATGACACCCATTCGCTTCGCTCGACTTCTTTTCATTGCGGCTACATGCACTGCACTGTCAGCATGTGGCGGTGGCGTAAGCTCCGGAGGCGGCCTATCTTCCAGCGCCGCATCTGCGGCGGACGACGGTGATGGTCTTGAAAATCCGGCATCCATCTGGGACGTCCTGCGCCGCCCTGACGCAAACACAAATGTACACGTCAATAAATACATCTGGAACGCCTCTTTAGATGTTCTCAGCTTTTTGCCAGTCGAATCGGTCGATCCTTTTTCTGGCGTGATCACCACAGGCTTTGGGCGCCCACCCGGCGGCGGACGCGCATATCGTGCAACTATTCTTGTGAATGACGTCGCGCTTGAAGCGCGTTCGCTCAATGTCGCGCTGCAAACGCGCAATGGACCTGTCAGCGTTGGAACCGCACGTGCCGTTGAGGACGCGATCCTTGCGCGCGCCCGTCAATTGCGCATCGCAGACGGCAAGCTTTAATCTACTTACCGGCCAATCGAGCGACCCAATCAAGCTGTTTTGGCAAACACTGCGTCTTAAGATCATAGGATTTGAGCACAAATTCGCGTGCCGCTTTCCCAAGTCGTGCGCGCGTTTCAGGATCATCCAGAAGCGCGCTCGCCTTTTCCACCAAAGCATCGCCATCAAAGAAATCCGTCAACCAACCGGTTTCATCATCCCGGATCGCTTCAAGCACTGGCGCTGTGTCAGAGGCGAGAATCGCTGCCTCCGCGCTCATTGCTTCCAGCAAGGACCAGCTCAGAACAAACGGATAGGTCAGATAGATGTGCAGACGGCTGACCTGCATCATCGCGAGGAAGGTGTCATAAGGCACGCGCCCCAAGTAATGCACGCGCGCCCAATCCTCGTCAGAGATCTGATCGCGCACTTCGTCAATGTAGATCTGCTTCCACGTTTTCCCTTTGGGCGGGCGCGAGCCATAACTCACCTCATCACCGCCCAGCAAAACAACCTGCGCATTCGGGCGCGCCTTTAGCAGTTTCGGCAGCGCACGCATAAATGCGTGATAGCCGCGATAGGGCTCAAGGTTGCGATTGATAAAGGTGATCACCTCATCCTCGCGCGTCAGGCTCAGATCATCGGAAATCTTGAGAACCGCATCGGGGTTCGGCTGTACCAGCTCTGTATCAATGCCATCGTGAATCACACTGATGTCGCTGCGAAACGGCTCGGGGAAGGTGCTAGCCTGAAATTCGGTCGGACTGATTCCCGCATCCGCCGCATCAAAGTGCAGCGCATTGTTAAGGTTGCGCAAACGCAAGCGCAGCGCATTGCCCTTTAGATCCTTCGTCTGAAACTCGGGATCGAAGTTCACGCTATCACCCGAATCAAGATGAAACAGCTCGCAATAGATTCCCATCTTAGCGTTAGGCCACACGTCTTTTAGGAACATAGGCTCGCCCCAACCGTGATGCGCCAGAATGACATCGGGGTTCAGACCCTTTTCTT
Organism: uncultured Planktotalea sp.; assembly: GCA_964421835.1. Lineage (GTDB taxonomy): Bacteria > Pseudomonadota > Alphaproteobacteria > Rhodobacterales > Rhodobacteraceae > Planktotalea. The sequence goes on along the minus strand of CAYQZI010000057.1, from coordinate 7,744 downwards.
TCCAATACAGCGCTTGGCGATAACAGGCCTCTGCGCGGATGACCTTGGTTTCCAGATCGGCGAGCCACGGATGCACATCTTTCGACGAGGCGCGACTGATCTTATAGGGCAGCAATTGCACGCCTTTCCACGTCGTGCGCTTTTCCACCTTTGGCGTCAGAGAAAACACCTGATGGCCCTGCGCGACCAAAGCAGGCGCAAGATGTTTGTATTGACCAGGGAAATTCTGGTGAATGATAAGAATCTGCATCGCTCAAAGCCCGTTTTGTTTTGCACGAAGTATACGAACCCCATTGTGGCAGGCCAATGGCGATTTGATGGGGGTCTTGGCACTGGACCCTTTAATTCCCATCGCCTATCACGGCTTAAACAGTTTTTACCCGCGCAACGACGCGCAAAAAGGATCATGCTCATGCAGCGCTATGACGCCACCACCATCGAAGCGAAATGGCAAGAGGCGTGGAGCGCCGCCGACACTTTCAAAGCGGAGCGCGATGAGAGCAAGCCGAAATACTACGTATTGGAAATGTTCCCCTATCCCTCTGGCCGCATTCATATGGGTCATGTGCGCAACTACACCATGGGCGATGTGATCGCGCGCTATAAGATGAGCACGGGTCATAACGTGCTGCATCCAATGGGCTGGGATGCGTTTGGTATGCCTGCGGAAAATGCCGCGATGGCGATTGGCGGGCATCCCAAGGATTGGACATACAACAACATCGCAGACATGCGCGAGCAGATGAAACCACTGGGCCTGTCGATTGACTGGTCGCGCGAATTTGCGACCTGTGATGTGGATTATTATGGCCAGCAACAGGCGCTCTTCCTCGATTTCCTCGATGAGGGTTTGGTTTATCGCAAAAACGCTGTGGTGAATTGGGACCCCGTCGATATGACCGTGCTTGCCAATGAGCAGGTCGAGGCGGGTCGTGGTTGGCGCTCTGGTGCCTTGGTCGAGCGCCGCGAGTTGACGCAATGGTTCTTCAAGATTTCCGATTATTCCGAGGAATTGCTCGGTGCTTTGGATGGGCTTGATAACTGGCCTGCCAAAGTGAAGCTGATGCAAGAAAACTGGATCGGCAAATCGCGCGGACTTCAGTTTGCTTTCTCTACGATTGACGGCCCTGATGGGCATGACCGGATCGAGGTTTACACAACCCGCCCCGATACGCTGAATGGCGCGTCTTTTGTTGGCATTTCGCCCGACCATCCGCTCGCCAAGCAGCTTGAAAAAAACAATGCCGAGATGTTGGTGTTCAATGAGGATTGCCGCAAAGGTGGCACCACCGCGGAAGAGATCGAAACAGCCGAGAAAAAGGGTTTTGATACGGGCCTGCGCGTGCGTCATCCTTTCGATACAAGCTGGGAGTTGCCTGTCTACATCGCCAACTTTATCATGATGGACTACGGCACAGGCGCGATTTTCGGCTGCCCTGCGCATGATGAGCGCGACTTTGAGTTCGCAACCAAATACAGCCTGCCGATTATCGCGACCTATTTGCCGTCCGATGAGAGCTCGCCAAAGCTCGAAGAGGCCTATGTCCCGGCGAAAACCGAGAAGGTTTTCTACAATGGTGGCTTCGCAGGTGAGCAATGGCAAACAGGCAATGAGGCTATCAATACCGCCATCGCATTCTGTGAAGAAAACGGCATCGGCCAAGGCGTGACCAAATACCGTCTGCGCGATTGGGGTCTAAGCCGTCAGCGTTATTGGGGGTGTCCGATCCCAGTTGTGCATTGCTCAGACTGCGGCGTGGTTCCTGAAAAGAAAGAAAATCTACCGATTGAGCTGCCCTACGATGTCACCTTCGACACCCCGGGCAATCCGCTGGATCGTCATCCAACGTGGCGCAATTGCTCTTGCCCGAACTGCGGTAGCCCTGCGCAGCGCGAGACGGATACGATGGACACTTTCGTTGACAGCTCTTGGTATTTCGCGCGCTTCACGTCACCGACTGCACAGACACCCGTTGATCAAGCGGATGCCGAATACTGGATGAACGTCGATCAATACATTGGCGGGATCGAGCATGCGATCCTCCACCTGCTCTATTCCCGCTTCTTCGCCCGCGCGATGAAGATCACAGGGAACTTGCCAGCCAAAGCAATTGAGCCTTTCGATGCCTTGTTCACGCAAGGCATGGTAACCCATGCGATTTACAAGCGTGATGGGCAGAATGGGCGTCCGGTTTATTACTACCCCGAGCAGGTCGATCTGAAAGACGGCAAAGCCTTCCTGAAAGAAGACGGCTCTGAAGTGGATATCATCCCATCCGCAAAGATGTCGAAATCCAAGAACAACGTTGTGGACCCTTTGAACATCATTTCCGCCTTTGGCGCTGATACGGCCCGTTGGTTCGTTCTGTCCGATTCCCCGCCCGAGCGTGACGTTGAATGGACTGCCTCTGGCGCGGAAGCCTCGTTCAAACATTTGGGCCGCGTTTGGGCGCTTTGCGACAAGATCGCAGGCATGGACAAAGACGCGGCAGGCAGCGGCGACGAGGACCTTTTGCGCGAGATGCACAAGACCATTCGCGATGTGACCAACGGCGTTGAAAGCTTCGGCTTTAACGCCGCTATCGCCAAGCTTTATGGTTTCACTGCAACGCTGAGCAAATCCAAAGCCAGCCACTCTGCGCAGCGGAGCGCGATCATGACCCTTGCGCAGCTCATGGCACCGATGACCCCGCACTTGGCGGAAGATATCTGGGCGCATCAGGGCGGCGAGGCCCTTATCATCGATGCGCCTTGGCCTGTTGCGAATGAGGCGATGCTTGTCGAAAGCAGCGTCACTCTGCCGATCCAGATCAACGGCAAGCGCCGTGCAGAGATCACCGTGCCCAAAGACATGCCCAAAGACGAGGTTGAAAAAGTCGCCCTAAGCAACGAAGCTGTGCTGAAATCACTTGATGGCGCCACGCCCAAGAAAGTGATCGTTGTGCCGGGGCGGATCGTGAATGTCGTACTTTAACAAAAGACGCTTTTTGATCGCAGGTGCGGCACTATTGCTAAGCGCCTGCAATTTCACACCCGTCTACGGACCCCAGGGCGCTGGTGCGAAGATTGAAAACCGCATTTTCATCACAGCGCCAAACACCAAAGATGCCTATCAAGTCACCCGCCGCCTTGAAACACGCTTGGGGCACGCGGATCCTGCGCCGATGACGCTGACGTTTTCCGTGTCCAACAGCAGCGCAAGTCTTGGCACCACCGCAACCGGTTCCACCACCCGTCTGCAGCGCACTGGCACTTTGAATTACACTTTGACAAACACCCAAAGCGGCGCACGCATCGACAAGGGCCGTGTGTCCAACTTCACGGGCTACTCCGCGACAGGCAACACGGCTGCGACCCTTGCCGCCGAACGCGCTGCTATCGAGCGTTTGATGAATGTGCTTGCGGATCAATTGATCGATCGTTTGCTGCTGCTTGATCCTGAAACATTGCCATGAAGCTCTCTGCGCGCGAAGCCGCTGGCTATTTTGCCAAGCCTGACGCGGGCAAGACAGGTCTGTTGATTTATGGCCCCGATGCCATGCGCATTGCTTTGAAACGTCAACAAGTGATCGCGGCCTTGATCGGCCCAAGCGGCGAAGAGGAAATGCGCCTGACGCGACTTCCCGCGACTGATCTGCGTAAAGACCCGGCCGCTCTGATCGATGCAATGACGGCGCAAAGTTTCTTCCCCGGTCCGCGCGTCGCCTTTGTCGAGGACGCGGGCGATGGCCTTGCGAAAACTATCGCCCCTGCGCTAGAGGATTGGCGTGCAGGCGATGCGCAGATTATCGTCACCGCAGGGCAACTCACCGCGCGCTCGGCGTTGCGCAAGCTGTTTGAGGGGCACAATAACACCTTCGCTGTTGGCATTTACGATGATCCCCCCTCGCGCGCCGAAATCGAAGCCGAGCTCGCGCGCGCGCAGATCACCCTTCCAGATCGCGATGTGATGGATGATTTGACAGTTCTCTCGAAAGAGCTCGATCCCGGCGATTTTCGCCAAACTTTAGAAAAACTCGCGCTTTATAAACTGGGTGACTCAGCGCCCCTTAGCAGCGAAGACATCGCCAATTGCGCGCCCACATCAACCGAAGCAGGGCTTGATGATGTGATCAACATCGTCGCCGAAGCGCGCTCTGGTGAGATCGGACCGATCATGCGCAAATTGCAAGCGCAGGGCGTGCAACCTGTCGCGCTTTGTATCGCGGCGCTGCGCCACTTCAAAACGCTCTACGCCGCTGCAAGCGATCCGGGTGGCGCGGCTCAGGGCATCGGCAAATTGCGTCCCCCTGTGTTTGGCCCACGGCGCGATCGTATGCTGCGCCAAGCTCAAGGTTGGGGAATGTACAACCTCGAAGCCGCGCTGAGCCTGCTCGTTGATACAGATCTGAAACTGCGCAGCGCGAGCCAACATGCTCCGGCGATGGCACTGGTGGAACGCTGCTTGATCCGCCTCGCGATGATGGCGCGGCGTTAACCCAATAAGGAAAATCACATGTATGAAGTCTTTGGAACCACAACAAGCCGCGCCTTCCGCGTGCTTTGGGCGCTTGAAGAATTGGGCCAGCCCTACACATTGATCCCGGCCAAGCCGCGCGATCCTGTGATCACTGCTGTGTCCCCTTCGGGCAAGGTTCCAGCGCTGCGCGTCGAGGGTGATGTTTTAACCGATTCGACTGCGATCATGACGTATCTCGCGGACAAGCATGGCGGGCTTTTGGCCCCCGCTGGAACGCTCGCGCGCGCTCAGCAAGATTCTGTCGTTCACGCCATCATTGATGAAGTCGATGCCGTTCTTTGGACCGGTGCGCGGCACGGCTTTGTCCTGCCTGAAGAACACCGTGTTCCAGAGGTCAAACCCTCTTTGAAATGGGAGTTCAATCGCAATATCGCCCGCCTTGCGGATCGGATCACAACGCCCTTCGCCGCAGGAGATCGCTTTACAATTGCTGATATCCTTCTGACCCATTGCCTAAATTGGTCCATCAGCGCAAAATTCGAATACGAGAGCGAGAAAATGAAGGCCTACGCAAAAGAGATGCGCGCACGACCTGCTTTTCAGCGCGTCAGGGCGTTGGCGTAAGGCCCAAATATTTTGCAGCGCCGCGCCCGGCTGTGCGCCCTGTCGCGAAACACGCGGTTAACAAATATCCGCCCGTTGGTGCCTCCCAATCCAGCATTTCACCTGCGCAGAACGTTCCGGGGCGCTGCTTTAGCATCAGATTTTCATCCAGCGCACTGTGCAAAATACCGCCACTTGTCGAGATAGCTTCATCGATAGGTCGCAGCGCAGCGTTAGGAATGGTGAGCGTCTTAATGATGCTGGCCAATTCAGCCAGATCACGCGGCAGCGGGCGCGCGCAGTCGTTTAGCAAGGCAAGTTCATGTTTCTGAAGTTTCAAAACTTTCCGAAGATGGTTAATCGTGGAGGTTTTTCCTTTTGGCTTTTGCAACGCGGCAAATACACGCTCATAGCTCCAATCCGGTTTCAGATCCATGTGCAGCGGATGCCCCTCGCGAACCCCGCGCGCAACTGAATAGACCCCACCGCCTTCAAGCCCAACGCTACTTATCACCGCTTCTCCGCGACTATCGTAATCGCCTGCGCGGAAGCGAACCGCTTTCAAAGGCGTTCCAAAGTAGGGTGCCATGTAGGCGCTCCATTCAACAGAGATAGCCGCATTCGCCGCACCAAACGGCGCGATAACATCGCTGAATTTCTCTGACCAAAGCCCATCCGAGCCAAGCTTTGCCCAACTCGCGCCGCCAAGCGCAAAGACTGTAACGTCTGGATTGAGCATTTTAGGTCCGTCGATCGTGGTAAACGAGAGCGCATTGCCGTCCCAACCGGTCCATCGCCATTTGGTTAATATGTTGACGTCCAAATCGTTCAACCGTGCCAACCAAGCGCGCAACATGGGCGACGCTTTCATCACATCTGGAAACACGCGACCGGAGGTCCCAGTAAAAACAGATTGCCCAAGTTCATTTGTAAATGCGATAACCTCACTGGGTCCGAAGTCCTGTAACATCGGCGAAAGCCATTCAGACGCTTCAGCGTAGTTTTTTATGAAATTGGTTAACGGCTCATCTTTGGTAAGGTTAAGGCCAGATTTACCCGCCATCAAAAACTTACGCCCCAAGGACGGTTTGGCATCCACAAGGGTGACTGACGCGCCAGCGCGCGCCAACTCTTCAGCCGCCATCAACCCTGCCGGGCCCCCGCCAATAACCAGAGCCGTTTTCATCGCGACTTCGTGAGAATTTCGCCTTTAAGCTCAACAACGCGCTGAGGATAGGGAATTTCGATGTTGTGCTCTTTCAAAGCGTTCCAAACGATAAACAGCACATCTGATGTGAATTTGTGCCGCCCATCGTCGATCCCATTCACCCAAAATTCCACAGCAAAATTGACGCCGCTATCGCCAAATCCACGAAGCTCGCAGTCAGGTGGGAACGGGTCAGACAGCACTTCTTCGTGCTTGGACACAGCCGCTTCGACGATGGCAGGAACAAGGTTAATATCCGTGTCATAACTTACAGAAAATGGTGCTTCGTACCTATTGGCCGAGCCACTGTCGGAATAATTCACAACGCGTGTCGTGATAAAATCCTCATTAGGAACAACGATCCAGCGTCCATCATAGGTCTCAAGAATAGCCGCGCGCGCTGTCATTTTGACAATTGTTCCAGCCTCGCCGCCATCCAGTTCGACGTAGTCACCAACCGTCGCTTGTCCCTCAAGAAGAAGGATGACGCCCGAGATGAAATTGGATGCAATTTTTTGCAGTCCAAATCCCAATCCAACGCCAATCGCACCGCCGAGGACTGCGAGCGAGGTCAAAGAAATGCCCATAATGTTCATCAGAACAAGGAAGCCAGCGCCAAAAATGGCTATTTCTGCAGTTTTTGACGCGAGTTCTCTGGTCGCTGGCCGCATCTCTTCTTGTTTGGAGATGAAGCTACTCGATTGATCGTTGGACCAACGGCCGAACCAAAAGATTATGCCGCCTACGACAGCGAAGCGGATCGCGAACAAAAGCGAAAACGACAGATTCCCGAGCGGCACAACCATGGCGTCAAGACGCGTCGTTGCAAGATCAAGAAGCCCCACCGCATTAAGTGCTGCGAGCGGGACAAGGATGAATTTGCCAAGCAGCTTGAGGAAGCCATCCTTGATGATATCAGCGACAAAAATACGTGCGGCAAGAAATAGAAAAACGCGTTTTCCAAAAGCGATGACTTCTCCACTACCGAAAATCGAACGCGTAATCGACTCGCCGATGCCCGTTAATCCATAAGCAAGCAAAGGCATGATGAGTGGAAGAAATATCAGAACGAAGCGACGTGCCGTCGCGAAAATGTTTTCTTGATCCGCGCGCGGTGTCAGTAAACGTGTCGCTAACGGTTTTAGCTTTCGAGACAGAAAAACTGCCAAAAGATAGGCAACAATAAGAATTGCAAATTGCGACCAAGCCGCTGGGCTCAAAAGCCATCCCTTAGCAAGATCCCAACCTTGGAGCGCGTATTGAGCGGCTTGCTGAATGATCTCGGGTTGTTGGCTCAGGTCCATGGCGACTTCCACTTTGGGTTTCGTCGTGTATGTGACCGAGCAAACGCAAAAAATCTATAGCAAAAGACGCGTTTGCTTAAGCGATCTTATGAAGATTGGTTGTGTTTGTTCATCGATATATAGAGGATATGGCTTACTAGGATTGGCGGTGACCTACTCTCCCACGTCTTA
>CAYQZI010000056.1:0-16326 GCA_964421835.1 uncultured Planktotalea sp. | reverse complement strand
ATGTGCCCTGTGAACGCGATCCGCGTGGCTTACACGGGAGAGCTTGGTTGGGAGCTGCATCATCCGATGGAAATGCAGAATTATCTGTTTGATCTGCTGGAAAAAGCGGGTGAGCCGCATGGTCTGAAACTCGTCGGTGCGCGTGCGCAAAACTGGCTGCGTCAGGAGAAGTCTTACCGCGCGTTCGGCAATGAGTTGGGTCGCGATGCAACCCCGGCGGAAGCAGACCTGCCACGCTTCATTGATCTAAGCAAAGACTTCCAAGGCAAGGCAGAGATGGAGGCGATTGGCGTTCGCTCCAAATGCGTCACTTTGCTGATTGATGGTCCGAGCGATGCGGATCCTTGGGGTCGTGAAGCGCTTTATGATGGGGACACCAAGGTGGGTCGTCTCACATCAGGGGGCTATTCTGTGCACTTTGGGAAGTCGATTGGTATGGGGTATGTTTCACCAGAGCTGGCCGTAGTTGGCCAAAAGCTAAAGGTGAAAATGCTTGATGCACTTTGGGATGCTGAAGTGGTTGAAGATAGCCCTTATGATCCGAAAAATACGACTATTCGCGTCGACGGATAGCGAAGACTGTGACCTAGCGCGCCAAGATGCGCTGGGTCACTTAACCCCGCGCGCTTTGCGCCATTGCTTCCATTGAGCTTCGGAGCCGTTGAAGCAGTTGATATCAACCTCTTTTTCGATGCCATTTATAAGGCCCGTGGAGGTATATTGCCAAAAGCGCCAGCCTTTAACGCCGTAACGTTGCTCTACGTGTTTCGCCGTTGAGCGCAGCCAGAAATCGCGCTTCAAGCGGGCTACGTCATTGCGTTCCCAGAAGTCAGGCGCCGTGTAAATGACCACGCGAGTTTGATAATGACGCTCGACAATATTGATGAAGCGATTGGCAAGCCGGCGCACCTCTGCCGCAGGGGGGCGCAGCGTGCAGGTAGGTGAAAACGGGTTCCATTCCAGATCAAGCACAGGTGGCATGCCGCCACGCAGACGCGGGACATTCTTGATGAACCATTTGGCTTGTGTGTCGGGGTCGGTGCAAAAATAGTAGAAATGATAGGCTCCAACAGGCACGCGCGCGCGCTTGGCAGCGCGCCAATTCGCTTTGAATTCCGGGTCTAAAAGATCGCCGCCTTCGGTCGCTTTGAGCCACGCAAATCGCACGCCTTCACGGCGGACCTGACGCCAATTCATCTGGCCTTGAAACCGCGCAGCATCAATGCCGTGGACAGGAAAGCTCGAGGGCGCGCGGCGGCCAAAATCAACCGGATCACTGTCTTTGAACGTTGATCGCGCAAGCATAAGCGACGGCGCAGAAAGCAAAGGCAGACTTGCAAGCCCAATCAGTGTCGCGCGGCGGGTCAAAGTCATGATAGGTTACTCCGGTTTACGAATGACAAAGCACAAATTATTTGCGGGCATTTCCAGAACTTGATCCACGAACAAACCTGCATTCTGCACCCATAATTGAAGATCTGCGTCATCCTTGTATCCGATCATAGGATCCAAGCTGATCAGACTTTCATGAAACCGCGCATCGCCCTCGGACGTCAACGCGCCATCTCGCATGAAGGGTCCATAGAGCAAAAACATGCCACCCGGGGCAAGCGCTTTGCCAACTTCGCCAATGAGGGTTTGCGCATTCTCCGCGCTTATTAAGTGCAGCAGGTTCACCAAGACAACGAGGTTAAGCGCACCCGTCTGCGCGCTCCACCCCGCTTGGGTGGCGTCAAGATGGACCGGCAGCGTGAGGTTTTCCAGCTGCGCTTCGCTCACGTAAATCGCGATAGAAGAGAGGCGGTCCTCGTCGATGTCGGTGGGCACCCAGATCAGGTTTGGGCATGACTTGGCAAAACCCACGCAATGCTGTCCTGTGCCGCTTGCCAACTCAAGGGCGCGTCCTTGTTTCGGTGAGAAATCACGTAGCACTTGGCACAAAGGCGCGACGTTCTTCTCGGCTGAGGGCGCAACAAGGCGGCCATCTTGCAATTGCTCTGCGAAGCTGACTTTCGGCGCGGAATCTGCGCTCATTCGCGTTCCTCCCAGCGATCTGTTGCAGGGGGCGGCGTCGGGCTAAGTGCTGAAATTTGCTCATAAAGTGCATCATCCAGTTGATACGAAATCGCCGCCAAAGACGGTTGCAGTTGCGCGCTTGAACGCGCTGACAAAAGCGGAACAGGCGCGGCGGGATGACGCGCGACCCAAGCAGCGGCAAGCGTCGCAGGATGGATATCAAGCTGCTGCGCGAGCTTGGTTAATGCGGTGGCTGTTTCGTGCATATAGGCTAAAGAATAGCGCTCATTGTAGCGCTGGTCGCTGACAAGGCGCCCACTGCCGCCGTAGGCATATTTGCCAGTCAAAAGCCCGCCGCCTAGCGGAGAATATGGCGCGCACACAATGCCTTGCGCTTGGCACATCGGCAGCAATTCGACCTCGGCCTGTCGTTTCACAAGGTTGTACATGGGCTGAATAATGTCGATGCGCGTGCCATGGGATTTCGCAATGGCGAGAGCCTCCATCACCTGCCACGCCGCGAAATTTGAAAGCCCGATGTAGCGCAGCACGCCCTTGTTTTGTTGCTCTGCCATCCACGCTATCGCGCGCGGCAAATCGTGGCCAACGTAGCGATGCAGGTACAGAATATCGACGCGCTCCATCCCGAGCCTTTTACGAGAAATGTCAAAATCGCTTTGCAATTTCTGCGGATCGCCGAGCTCGTCATAAGCGACTTTCGTTGCGATCAAGATTGTGTCGCGGACCTGTTTGCTCAGCTCACCTAATATCGTCTCAGAGCGGCCATCGGTGTAAATATACGCGGTGTCGAAATGGTTAATGCCAGCGTCCATCGAGGCTTCAAACATTTGCGCGCTGGCTGTTTCATCGGCGGCTGCGCCAAATTGCATAGTGCCAAAAGCAAAGCGGCTGGCGGGTGTTCCATCGAGGGTTTTCAGCTGTGTCATGCCCTTTACCGTCGCACGAGGCGCATGGCTTGAAAAGGGTTAAGACGCGGCGCGCAGAGTTGTTATCGCCCGGCCCAAAAATTGGCCTGCGGGTGCAAATGTTAAGAGTGTGAAAAACAGCAGGAAAATGGTGGATTTTGTGAGATCAGGCATCGTTGCAGTGAGCGTGCCGTTTACAAACCCTGCGATGAAGATAATCATCATTGCCGTTAGCGTGACCCATTCCCCTTTGACGTCCAACATGTGACCACTTCGCGCGATGATCCACCTTTTCTGCCAGCGCATGCCGAAGAAAACCCCGGTGCCATAGGCGAATGCTGCCCAGAGCCAAATCCAATGGGGCGCGTCGAGCAATACGATATTGCGCAGCGTCAAGATGCCAAGCAGTGGCAGTGCATATATGACAGCAATTGGCACTTTGCGCGTTCTGCTGGCCCGCAGCCCAAGAACGAGCAAAAGGAGCAACAGGGGGAGAACCCAGATTGGGACGTTTGCAAAGAAATTGGACATGGTGCGCTCCGGCATGGATGGGTTTGAGTAAGCCAAACAAGTTCAGCGCAAAGGTACCAGCGTGTTTGCACGAGTTGCGCGCCGTTTGCGCAAAGCGTCGAAACCGCATTTTGCGATGCGTGAACTACGCGAGTTTTATATGAAAAGGCCCCGCTTGTTTCCAAGCGAGGCCCGTTGTTCAAAAAGTAATCAAGGCTTAGTTCGGAATATCGCCTGTGATGCCCTCAACATAGAATGACATGCCAGCCAATGTGCCGTCGTCTGCTGTTTCACCTTCGGCAAGCCATGCAGAACCATCCTGTTTGTTGATCGGACCGGTGAAGGCGTGATAGCTGCCGTCGCCCAATGCCGAGACCATCGCAAGCGCTTCGGCTTTCACATCCGCGGGAACCACATCGGAGATTTCGCCGATCTTAACCATGCCAGGGCCGATACCGTCCCATGTGTTTGTGCTGCTCCATGTGCCATCCATCACGGCTTGGGTGCGCGCGATGTAATAGGGTGCCCAATCGTCGATGATCGAGGACACGCGTGGCATCGGGCCAAACTCTGCCATGTCAGATGCCTGGCCAAATGTGATCACGTTGCCAGCTGCTTCCGCTGCCGCCTGAGGCGCTGTGGAATCAGTGTGCTGCAAAATCACGTCAGCGCCTTGCTCGATCAGCGCTTGAGCAGCGTCGGCTTCTTTTGCCGGATCGAACCAAGTGTAGGCCCAAATGATAGAGAATTCGACGTCAGGATTTACCTTTTTCGCATGGATAAACGCGGAGTTGATGCCGCGGATCACCTCTGGAATTGGGAAGGACGCGATGTAGCCAACTTTGTTGGTTTTGGTCATTTTGCCTGCGATATGACCCTGAACCGCGCGCCCCTCGTAAAAGCGTGCGGAGTAAACAGAGACGTTGTCAGCCTGCTTATAACCGGTTGCGTGCTCAAACTTTACGTCTGGGAATTTCTTCGCGACGTTGATGGTTGGATCCATGTAACCAAAGGAGGTCGTAAAGATCAGATCTGCACCCGCAAGCGCCATCTGAGTCATTACACGCTCGGAATCGGCACCCTCTGGCACGCTTTCTTGGTACACAGTCTCGACCTTATCGCCAAAGGCTTCCTCGACCGCAAGGCGGCCCTTGTCATGCTCATATGTCCAGCCGCCATCGCCGATCGGGCCGACATAAACAAAACCGACTTTGGTTTTTGCATGGCCGTCCGCGAATGCGGAGCCGGTAAGTGCCAGCGCGACAGCAGCGCTCGCCAGAAGTGTTCTGCGTTTCATGATGTGCATCCCCCTGTGGATGGTGGTGTTCTGCCGCTCTTAGCGAGAGGCGTGGAAAATCTTGCCCAGTGCAGCGGGCGCGCCATGATTGCCGCGCGCCGAGATAATGACGAGCACGGCAATTGTTATCAGATAGGGCGACATCGACAAGACCTCGATCGGCACCTTCGCCCCGGCCGCCTGTAGATTCAGTTGAAGCACGGTGACACCGCCAAAAAGATAGGCACCAATAAGCACGCGCCATGGCTTCCAACTTGCGAAGACAACAATTGCCAGCGCAATCCAGCCCGCACCTGCAGTCATCCCTTCGGTCCATTGCGGCACGCGCACCAAAGAAATATATGCACCTGCAAGCCCAGCACAGGCACCGCCAAAGAGGATTGCAAGCAGGCGAATGCGCACAACTTTATAGCCAAGCGCATGCGCCGCATCATGGCTTTCGCCAACGGCGCGAAGAACCAAACCCACGCGCGTGTATTTCAGCATACCCCAGACCGCAGCGACCATAGCGACAGAAAAATAGACCATCGGATCATGCGAGAACAGCATTTGCCCGAGAATAGGGATGTCAGAGAGAATCGGCAGCTCCATTTTTTGCAATGTTGGCGATTTCATACCCTCATAAGGCTTACCAATAAGTGAACTCAGCCCCAATCCGACCAAAGTCAGGCCAAGACCCGTCGCGACCTGGTTAGAGAGCAAAAATTGAGTCAAAATACCAAAGGCCAGCGACAAGAGCGCGCCGCACAAAGCTGCAAACATAAAGCCTAAAATGGGCGAGCCGGTGTTGACCCCAATCGCGAAACCGCAGATCGCGCCGGTGATCATCATGCCTTCGACGCCAAGGTTCAAAACGCCTGATTTTTCGACCACCAATTCGCCAAGCGCGGCCAATAAAATAGGCGTCGCAGAGACCATAAGCGAGGCAATCAAAAGGGCTGGGTTAATTGAGGACAGATCCATCACGGGCCACCATGAATAAGATGAATGATCAGCGCGCTTAGGATTGCGAAACATAGCATAAGAGCGAATTGACGCAGCGAAGGCCGGTGCATTGCTTTGATGCGATGCGCCAACCTTGGGAAACGGCGCGCGCCCAAGAACAAGATCGCAAGCGCAAGAGCGAGGATAAGCAGATGGGCCGCAACAAACGCAATAACCGCAAATGCGCTCAGGTCAGCTTCGCCTGTGATAACGCCATGCAGCATCAACATGAGCATCGCGCCCATCGCGCCACCCATCAAAATCGGCATTTTGAAGCGAAAAATCATGCAGTCCCTTTCTGGCCGAAGACGACTTTGAAGTTGATGAAGATATCTGTCGCCAGCAAGAAGAACAAAAGCATCCCTTGGAACAATTGTATTGCCGCGGATGGAATTCCAAGCATCAAGGACGCAAGCTCGCCACCGATGTAGGTCAGCGCCAGCAAAAGCCCAGCAAACAAAATGCCAATGGGGTGCAAACGGCCCAAAAACGCGACGATGATCGCGGTAAATCCATAGCCCGAATTGAAATCGATGGTGATTTGGCCCGACGGGCCGGATACCTCATACATCCCTGCCATGCCGGCCAAAGCGCCTGCTAAACCAAGGCAAAGAAACACAATACGCGCAGGTTTTACGCCCGCGAACCGCGCCGCGCGCGGGGCCTCGCCGGTAAGGCGAATTTGAAAGCCAAGCATATGGCGGGACAGCAAAACATAGGCGAAGATGACCGCGATAAACGCGGTTAATACGCCGTAGTGCATGCCCGTGCCTTGGATAATCTCTAGATTGGCCGTCGATGGGATTTGCGCCAAATTACGGCTACCCGGAAAGCCCATGCCATCGGGGTTCTTAAGCAAACCCGAAGAGACCGAGGCAAGCCATGCTTCAGCGACGTAGACCAGCATCAACGATACAAGGATTTCATTGGTGCCAAAGCGTGTTTTTAGCACCGCAGGGATCATCGCCCAAGCCCAGCCGCCAAGCGCGCCAGCCATGATCATCAGGGGGAAAATAAGAACACTTTCAGTAGGATAGAAGGCAAGCCCCATCCCCGCGCCGCAGATTGCGCCGATGATATATTGGCCCTCAGCGCCAATGTTCCAAATACCGGCTTTAAACCCGAGCGAAAGACCAATGGCGATCAGGATCAAGGGCCCCGCTTTGACAAGCAATTGCGGACGCGAATAGGCCGCGAATTGCTCGCTGAACAAAGGATCCCAAAAGATGGTGCGGATCGCCTCAAAGGGATCGCTGCCAAGTGCCGCGAACATGATCCCGCCAACAATCATGGTTAAAATGACAGCGACAAAGGGTGTAGCAAATGTCCAGAACTGGCTTGGCTGCGCGCGCTTTTCGAGGCGGATCATGCTGCGCCCTCCATCGTGCCTTGCACGCCGCCCATCATCAGGCCAATCTCTTCAACGCTGAGCCCTTGCACAGCTCGAATGGAGGACAAACGTCCCTCGTTCAACGCCGCGAAATGATCAGAGATTTCCATCAGCTCGTCCAAATCCTGAGAGATCACAACAACAGCGGCACCCTTTTCGGTCAGGTCCATAAGCGATTGCCGGATCGCCGCTGCCGCCGAGGCATCAACGCCCCAAGTGGGCTGGTTCACGATCAACACATCCGGCTCTTGCAGCACTTCGCGGCCAATCACAAATTTCTGCAAATTACCCCCCGAAAGCGAGCGCGCCGCATTGGCTGGACCGGGGGTGCGCACATCAAATTCCTTAATGACAAGCTCTGCGAAATCGCGTGCGTTGCTCCAGTTCAAAAAGCCCGATCGCGTCAAGTTTTTGCGCACCGCGGCGGACAAAAGCGCGTTTTCCGTCAGGCTCATATCAGGCACTGCCGCATGGCCAAGACGTTCTTCCGGCGCTGCCAAAACACCAAGCGCGCGTCTTTGCTGCGGTCCAAGCTTGCTGATGTCATCGCCGCGCAAGCTGACAGCCTTGGCGCTTGTGACTTCGCCCGACAGCGCGCCGAGCAGCTCGTCTTGGCCATTTCCAGCGACCCCGCCGATGCCCAAAATTTCTCCTGCGCGCACTTTAAAACTGATATCTTTCAAGGCTGTGCCAAACTCGCTTGGCGCGGGCAGCGACAGGTTCTGCACCGTCAACAATGTCTCGCCGAATTCGGCAAGCGCGCGTTCTGGCACATGCAAAGTCTCGCCCACCATCATTTCTGCCAGCTCTTTCGCGCTGGTGTCTGCCGGCGTGCAGGTCGCAACCTTCTTGCCCAAACGCAGGATCGTTGCCGTGTCGCACAACGCGCGAATTTCCTCTAGTTTGTGGCTGATATAAAGGATTGCCGTGCCTTCCGCCTTCAGCTGGCGCAGGGTCTTGAACAGGATCTTCACCTCTTGCGGGGTCAGCACAGAGGTGGGTTCATCCATGATCAAAAGCTTGGGATTTTGCAACAGGCAGCGAATGATTTCAACGCGTTGCCGCTCGCCCGCAGAAAGATCACCGACCCGCATAAAAGGATCCAGCGGCAAGCCATATTGATGGCTCACCTCTTTAATCTTTGCCGCTAAATCGCGCGGTTTTGGAGCATTCTCCATCCCCAGCGCGATATTCTCAGCGACATTCAACGCCTCAAAAAGCGAAAAATGTTGAAACACCATTGCCACGCCGGAGAGGCGCGCAGCACTTGGGGCAGGGGGTGTGAAGGGTGCATTATTTAAGGCCATTGTGCCGCTGTCGGGCTTCACCAGCCCGTATATCATCTTCACCAGCGTAGATTTGCCAGCACCGTTTTCGCCCAGCAAAGCATGAACTTCGCCCGCGTGAATATCAAAAGAGACATCGCTATTTGCGATCACTCCAGGGTAGGCCTTGGTCAGCCCGCTCAGACGCAGCAATGGATCGCTCACGCGGAGTTCCTTTGTGTTTGTACATTGGTTTGCGCTGCCCTCAATAAAGAAGAGCTGACCCCAATCGCAATAGCATGCGGATGTTTGCCTAAAGAAGGGTTACCAATCGGGCAAATAATACGCTCAATTTGTGATTTAGCATGTCCAAGCGTCAAAAGGCGGTTTTGAAACCGCGCCCATTTGCTTTTGGACCCAATAAGCCCTGCGAAGGTGAAATTATGGCTTAGAAGCTGGTGGCAAAGCTCTAAGTCCAGCGCATGGGAGTAGGTTAAAATGATGTGTTCAGCATCGCTTGGGGTGTGTTTCACAAGGGCGGCTGGCGCGCGTGCGGGTAGCTTCACAACGCTTTTGGGCACATCGTGCGGGAACCTGTCCTCGCTGGTATCCACCCATGTGATGGCGAACTCTGGCAGCGGTGAAAGCGTGTCGATCAACGCGCGTCCAACGTGGCCTGCGCCCCAAATCCAAAGGTCCCGCGTGGGTTTTTGCAAGGGCTCGATAAACCAACCATTGAGCAATTGCGGCTCTATCATACCACCGCCCCGCGCGTCCTTCAGCAGCTTTTGCACCGTCAAAGGAGGGGCGCTTGATCCATCAATCGCGCGCGCAAACACATCGTTTTGCGGCGTCGGCAGCGCGCCGGGTTCAAAGACTTCCGTCACAATCTGCACCGCTCCGCCGCAACATTGGCCAAGCTCCGGTCCAAGCGCATGGCGGCTAAGTTGCGCCGTGCCAACCTTCAACGCAGCGCGCGCGCGCTCATATTCCAAAGCGCCGCCACCGATGGTGCCACTTTGCCCGCCGTCCCAGACCAGCATCGATGCACCGACCTCGCGCGGTGATGACCCTTGCACCGCTGCAATCACCACACGCGCCACGCGCCCATGTTGCGCGACGGCATCCT
Organism: uncultured Planktotalea sp.; assembly: GCA_964421835.1. Lineage (GTDB taxonomy): Bacteria > Pseudomonadota > Alphaproteobacteria > Rhodobacterales > Rhodobacteraceae > Planktotalea. The sequence goes on along the minus strand of CAYQZI010000056.1, from coordinate 6,809 downwards.
CTAGGGCACTCACATCAAAGCCCATGTTTCACCCGCGCGACGGCGTTCAAAAGACGTTCGGGGGTCGCCGGCGCATCCAGCGAGGGATAGTTTTTGCCGCAACTTGCGACAGCATCTGACAAAGCCATAAGGGCTGAAATACCGTGCATAAAGGGCGGCTCTCCTACGGCCTTCGAGCGGTAAATGGTCTGCTCGGGATTGGCCCCATCCCAGAGCGAGACGTTGAATATATCGGGTCGATCAGAACACGCAGGGATCTTGTAGGTCGAGGGCGCATGGGTGCGCAGCTTGCCACTATCATCCCACACCAGCTCTTCCATGGTGAGCCATCCAGCGCCTTGTACATAGCCGCCCTCTACCTGCCCGATGTCCAATGCCGGGTTCAAGGATGCGCCTGCATCATGTAAAATATCCGCGCGCAGAATGCGGTTCTCTCCGGTCAGTGTGTCAACCACAACTTCCGTGACAGAGGCACCATAGGCGAAATAGAAAAACGGCCTGCCTTCGCCCTTGATGCGGTCCCAAGCGACCTTGGGGGTCTTATAAAAGCCCGTTGCCGATAGGGATATGCGGTTCTCATAGGCCAGCTTTGCGACATCTGCGAAACGCATCGTTTTTGCGCTAACCACAACGTTACCGTTCTGAAAGACGATGTCCTTTGGAGCTGCTCCGAAGTGCTGTGCCAGAAAATCCACCAACCGCGCGCGGAGCGTATCGCAGGCCGCTTTTACAGCCATACCGTTCAAATCAGACCCCGATGAGGCCGCCGTTGCAGAGGTGTTGGGCACTTTGCCAGTGTCCGTTGCGGTGATTTTCACATCGCCTACCTCAATTGCGAAACGCGCTGCCGCGATCTGCGCAACTTTCTGGAACAATCCTTGCCCCATCTCCGTGCCACCATGGTTCAAATGCACAGAACCGTCGGAATATATATGCACAAGCGCGCCGGCTTGATTGAGATGCGTGAGGGTAAAAGAAATGCCAAATTTCACAGGCGTTAGGGCGATCCCTTTCTTCAAAATCGGGTTCGCTGCATTCCAAACCTGAATCTGCGCGCGCCGCTGCTCATAGCGCGCCGACACGGCCAAAGCCTGCGTCATTTCACGCAGAATAAAATCCTCGACCTCCATCCCATATGGGGTCGTTTGCTTCGTGTTGCCACTTAAACTCCCCCCGGAGGCACCCGCACTCTCGCCTTGGCGCTCCGCGTAGTAATTTATGCGCCGCACGTCTAACGGATCCATGCCAAGCGCATGCGCAACATGATCCATCACCCGCTCGATCCCCAGCATCCCTTGCGGTCCGCCAAACCCGCGATACGCCGTTGCGCTTTGCGTGTTTGTCTTCAAACGGTGGCTTTCGATCCGCGCATTCTCAAGCAAATATGCGTTGTCAGAATGCAGCATCGCGCGGTCTGCGACAGGCAACGACAGGTCCTGCGCCCAGCCACAACGTGTGTATTGTATAAAATCAACGCCGCTGACACGTCCGCTTGCGTCGAATCCCGCGCTATATTCAATGCGGAAATCATGGCGTTTGCCGGTGATCACCATATCGTCGTCGCGGTCATAGCGCATTTTGCACGGCTGCCCAGTCAAACGCGCAGCCACGGCGCAGGCCACGGCCAAGGCGTTGCCTTGGCTTTCTTTGCCGCCAAACCCCCCGCCCATGCGGCGCACTTCCACGCGCACCGCGTTCATCGCAGTGCCAAGCGCTTCTGCGACCTTGTGCTGAATCTCCGTGGGATGCTGGGTCGAACTGTGGACGAGCATATCTCCTGCCTCTTGCGGCAAGGCCAAGGCGGCTTGCCCTTCAAGATAAAAGTGCTCTTGCCCGCCCATCTCGATCACGCCTTCAACAATATGAACTGCGTCTGTGATTGCGCGCGCGGCATTGCCTTTTTGATAAATACGCGGACCTTCTTCAAAGCGACTGTCTGCGGCCAAGGCGTCCTCAATACTTAAAAGCGCAGGCTTTTCGCTGTATTGTATCTTTGCCAATCGCGCGGCTTTGCGGGCAAGCAAATGCGAGCGCGCGATAACCAAAAATATTGGTTGACCCACATAATGCACCGAGCCTTTTGCCAACAGCGGTTCGTCATGCGCGGACGGGCTGACATCATTCGCGAAGGGCAAATCATCTGCGGTGAGGACGGCGGTCACGCCGGAGGAACGCCTGACGCCGGAAAGATCAATGCTGACGATTTTTCCATGCGCGATCTCGCTTTGGCCAAAGGCCAAATGCAAGGTGCCAAGCGGTGTTGGAATATCATCCACGTAGCGCGCGGCACCTGTGACGTGCAATTTCGCCGCGTCATGCGCAAGGGGCTTTGCCTCACTCATGCAGATACCTCCAACACATTAACCTGTGCGCCGGACAGGTCTGCAAAGTAGCGCCGCAGCAAATTTTGCGCGCTGAGCAATCTATACTCTGCCGAGGCGCGCATGTCAGACAGGGGCGTAAAGTCTGTAGCAAGTTGCAGTGCGGCCCTTTTGATGCTTTCAAGGTCTGAGGCCAGTCCAATCAGCGCCTCTTCGGTCTTTGCAGCCCTCATCGGAATCCCGGCCATACCCCCAAACGCAAGGCGCGCAGCGGTCACAACACCGTCTTCGATCTGTACATTAAAACATCCGCAGACCGCAGAAATATCCTGATCAAAACGTTTCGATAGCTTGTAGCAGCGCAGATTTTCCGCGCGCTTAGGGATTCTCACGGCCTCGACAAATTCCCCTGCCGCGCGATCTTGCTGCCCGTAGGCGACGAAGAAATCCTCGATCGGCATCTGTCGCCGCGCATCCCCTTTGCGCAAATGCAAAGTCGCGCCCAAAGCGATCAAAGCGGGAGGATTATCCCCGATGGGCGAGCCATTAGCGATGTTGCCGCCGAGTGTTGCGGCTTGGCGCACTTGCTCAGAGCCGTAGCGGCGCACCAGTTCTGCGTAGGAGGGAAGATGCGTTTTCAAGAAAGGGTGAAGCTGGGCCATCGTGACGCCAGCGCCAACCTTCAAATGATCGCCAAGATCCTCTACCTGTTGCAAATCACGACAACGGTGCAAGAAGGCGATGTCACTTAAGTCGCGCAAATGTTTGGTGACCCACAGTCCGACATCTGTCGCGCCCGCAATCAACGTGCCATTGGGGTGCGCCTCATACCATGCCGCCAATTCATCGCTGCTCTCAGGGGAGCGCGCGTTCGCGCCTACTTCTGGCGCGATGTCTTGAACCCAATCAGGAACAGGAGCGCTTGCCGCAGTTTCAGCCGCGCGAATGATCGGGGCGTATCCCGTGCAGCGGCACAGGTTGCCGGCCAAAGCATCGTCGAAATCTGTTCGGCCGTTGCGATGCGCCGTGACCATAGAGCCGACAAATCCCGGCGTGCAAAACCCACATTGCGAGCCGTGATGTTCGATCATCGCGTCTTGAACGGGGTGTAGCGCACCATCGGGGCTCCTAAACCCCTCAACAGTGCGCACGGCTTTGCCATGCAACTGCGGTAGAAATAGAATACAGGCATTCAAAGCGCGCGCACCGCGCTCATCTGTGACCATCACAGTGCACGCCCCGCAATCGCCCTCATTACAGCCTTCTTTGGTGCCTGTCATCGCGCGCGTTTCGCGCAGCCAATCAAGCAGAGTGACCGTCGGTGTGTCCTCAGTCAGCTCCACTGTCTCTCCGTTCAGAAGAAACTTGATGCTCATGTTAAATGCCCGCCGCGATACCTTGGTCCAAGGAAATGCACCGCTTCGATGCGGCGTAGAAACGGTGCACCCGCAGGCTAGTCGCGCAATATGGGGCTTGGCAAGAGGGTCGCTTAGAAAAGCGTTGCTAGATTTGCGCGGCGAGCGTTTCTAAGTTGTGCAAACCGCTCTCCCAACCTTGCTGGAATTCACCATCCGCATCTGGACCACAGAAGGAGGAGACCGCAACATGGACGTCCAACTCTGTTCCAGCATCCGTTTCACTGACACGGTAGGTCACAAGGGTCGTCGCAATCGCAGCACCCCCAATCTCAACCGTTTCAGTGAACGCAGCATCCGTTGGGCCATCAAGACGATACCACCGTGTTTCCACCTCAAATTCAGGGGCTTCCTTAGCGCCGCAAATATGATGCTCAATCCCACCCGTGCGCAGATCAGAAGTAATCATCTGCAGCACGGTTCCTTCACTTGGCGCACCCCATTTTTCGCGCATGTGACCATCGGTCAAAAGATGCCAAAGCTGATCCTTTGAAAGCTTGAAGCTGCGATGAAACGCGAATGTGCTTGTGTCCGTACTCATGATTTTGTCCTTTGCATTTGATCCGCAAGCGCAGAGAGGCGATCCAAACGCGCCTCCCAACTGTTGCGTTGTCGTGAAATCCAGTGTTCCGCGTCTTGCAGCGCGCTTGCTTCAATATGCACGGTGCGCACGCGCCCCGATTTCTCCGTGCGAATAAGCCCCGCATCCTCAAGCCGGCTGAGGTGTTTAAGAAACGTAGGCAAAGCCATTGCATGCGCGCTGTGAAGGTCAGAAACCGCCGCAGGCCCCTGCGTGAGGCGTTCAATAACAGCGCGCCGCGTGGGGTCTGCAAGAACTGCGAAGATGGAATCTATACTGTTAGTCATACGGCTAACTAAAAGAAGTGAGGCGCTTAAGTCAATATACTTAGCCACAAAGCTAAGTTTTTTCGACTTTCCGCCGAGGGGGCCACTCCATAAGGTGCGCACATGAGCAACACACCTCGATTCATTCACCTGCGCACCCATACTGAATATTCGCTTCTTGAAGGGGCGATGCGCCTCAAGAAGCTGCCGGATCTGTGCGTTTCCATGGACATGCCTGCGGTTGCGGTGACGGATACCAATAACCTGTTTGCAGCGCTTGAGTTTTCTGTTGGCGCAGCGGGCAAGGGCGTGCAGCCGATCGTTGGCTGTCAGGTTGATCTCGCCTATCTCAAGGCACAACCGGGCGAGCGTGAAAAAGCACCTGCACCCATCGTTTTGCTGGCGCAGAATGAGCAGGGTTATGAGAATCTGATGAAGCTCAACTCTTGTCTATACGTCGATAAAGGTGGGCAGCTGCCGCAGGTGACGATGGACGAACTCACGGCTTTGAACGCCGGTCTCATCTGTCTCACGGGTGGGCCAGACGGCGCGATTGGCAAGCTCTTGCAAGGCGGTCAGCGCCCCGCCGCCGAAGCACTGATGGATCAAATGCACAGCGCCTTTGGTGATCGGCTTTACGTAGAGATTCAGCGTCATCCAGAGAATGGTGGCCAACCCGAAGCAGAACGTCTCTCCGAGCGTGGTTTCGTCGAAATGGCTTATGCCAAGTCCATTCCTTTGGTTGCCACCAATGATGTCTATTTCCCAAAGTCCTCGATGTATGAAGCGCATGATGCGCTGATCTGTATTTCCGAGGGCGCATATGTGGATCAGCAAGATCCGCGCCGCAAACTCACTGCTCAGCACTATTTCAAGTCGCAGCAAGAGATGGTCACACTCTTCGCGGATCTCCCTGAAGCGATCGAAAACACCATCGAAATCGCCAAGCGCTGTGCCTTTCAGGCTTATCGTCGAGATCCAATCCTTCCAAAGTTTGCGGATGACGAAGTTGCGGAGCTGCGCCGCATTGCGAATGAGGGGCTACAAAAACGCCTTGCCGTGATTCCGCATGCGGTGACTGTGGAGGAATACCAAGAACGCCTTGATTTCGAGCTTGGGATTATCGAGGGGATGGGCTTCCCGGGCTACTTCTTGATCGTCGCGGACTTTATTCAATGGGCGAAGGACAATGGCATTCCCGTTGGGCCGGGTCGTGGTTCTGGTGCGGGTTCGCTCGTGGCTTATGCGCTCACGGTCACGGACCTTGATCCCTTGCGCTACTCCTTGCTGTTTGAGCGTTTCCTCAATCCCGAACGTGTTTCCATGCCGGACTTCGATATCGATTTCTGCATGGATCGCCGCGAAGAGGTGATTCAATACGTTCAGCAAAAATATGGCCGCGACAAAGTTGGTCAGATCATCACTTTTGGGGCTTTGCTTTCCAAAGCCGCTGTGCGCGATATCGGGCGTGTTTTGCAGATGCCTTATGGGCAAGTGGATCGTCTCTCGAAGATGATCCCCGTTGAGGGCGTAAAACCTGTTTCCATTGAAAAAGCTTTGGCCGATGAGCCGCGTTTGCGCGAAGAGGCGCGTAGTGAAGAAGTGGTGAAACGCCTGCTCGATTATGGCCAACAGGTTGAGGGTTTGCTTAGGAACGCCTCGACCCACGCGGCGGGTGTTGTGATTGGCGACCGACCTTTGGACGCGCTCGTTCCACTTTATCAAGACCCGCGATCTGACATGCCAGCAACCCAGTTCAACATGAAATGGGTCGAGCAAGCAGGTCTGGTGAAGTTCGACTTCTTGGGTCTGAAAACTTTGACCGTTATTCAAAACGCCATGGAGCAGATCACGGCGGGGGGGCGACCGCTTCACATCGCAGCGGATGGTACCGAGATTTACACGCCCGCAGAAGGTACAGTTGACGATATCAACGCGATCCCGCTGGACGATGAGAAAAGCTATAAGCTCTACGCCTCGGCCAAAACGGTGGCGGTGTTTCAGGTGGAAAGCTCAGGGATGATGGATGCCCTAAAGCGGATGAAGCCGACCTGTATTGAGGATATCGTTGCTCTTGTGGCACTCTACCGCCCCGGTCCGATGGAGAATATCCCGACCTATTGCGAAGTGAAGAACGGGATCAAAGAACGCGAGTCTGTTCATCCTTTGATTGACTACATCTTAGAGGAAACCCAAGGCATCATCGTTTACCAAGAACAGGTGATGC
>CAYQZI010000055.1:13241-16351 GCA_964421835.1 uncultured Planktotalea sp. | reverse complement strand
ATGCGCCTTGGGGAAGGCTCTGGCGCGACGCTTGCGATCAACATTCTTGTCGCCGCTGTCGAGTGTCATTCCGGCATGGCAACCTTTGCAGAGGCAGGCGTCGCGGCGGGTTAACTCTCGGCGCGGCGTGTTTCCAGGAGCGTCAGGAGCGAGGCTTCAAGGTCTCGTTCGAGCTCTTTCGCACGGTCGACATAGGCGGGATTGTCTGCCGAGGTTCGGCTTGGGTCCCAGACCTGCGCCAGCTCGCGGATCGCGTGGCGGTCATGCGCGTAGAAGGTTTTTTCTGCCTCTGCGGCTTCGAATTCGGACAATCCGATATTCTCCAACACGTAGCGCCCTGCACGCAGTGAGCTGTCAAACATCTCGCGCACAATGTCGTTTGCGCCCGCCTGAAAGAGCCGAAACACATCACTGCGATCCCCTGCGCGCGCGATAATATGCAGATCAGGGCGCTCTTTGCGCGCATAGCTCACCATTTTCAGCGCGGCCTCGCGATCATCAAGCGCCACCACCAGCACGCGCGCATCTGCAAGCCCCGCTGCGCGCAGGACGTCAGGGCGCGTCGGATCGCCAAAGAACCCTTTGAAACCAAAGCGGCGCATTAGCTCGATCGTTTTCAGATCATGGTCCAGAACGACCGTTTTGAACCCTGCAGAGCCCACTAGGCGGTTTACGATCTGCCCAAAGCGGCCCACGCCAGCGATTATCACAGGGCCATCTTCGTTGATTTCATCATGCTGGATATCTTGCAAGTCCGTGCCAATGCGTTTGGCGATGACATCCATCAGAATAAACAAAAGCGGCGTGATCAGCATGGATAGCGCAATGATCAGCAAAATGCGCTCCGATAGGGCAACGGGAATGACATTCTGCGCGACGGAGAACGCGGTCAAAATAAAGCCAAACTCACCCGCTTGCGCGAGGCCAAGCGTAAAGAGCCAGCGGTCGCGGCCCTGGAGTTTGAAGAGGTGCGAGAGCACGAAAAGCACCAAACCTTTGATCAAAATAACCGCAAGCGTGATGCCGAGTATAATGACGGGATCACGCTCGAGCACAGCAAAGTTAATGCCCGCGCCCACGGTGATGAAGAACAGGCCCAGCAGTAGGCCTTTGAAAGGTTCGATATCCGTCTCTAGCTCGTGACGAAACTCGGAGTTCGCAAGAACAACGCCCGCAAGAAACGCGCCCAGAGCAGGGGAAAGTCCAACCAAAAGCATCAGAAAGGAAATCCCCACAACGATGAGCAGGGCCAGCGCGGTAAACATCTCGCGCAGGTGACTGGCGTGGATAAAACGAAACACCGGGCGCGCAAGGTAAACGCCCGCAAGAATGATCGCCGCAATCGCACCAAGCGTGACAAGGGTCACACCCCATCCAGGCAGGCCCTCCACAAGACTTAGGCTGCTATGCCCCGCGCCATGGGCATCGTCCAAATGGCGATCAATCGAGCCATCGGGGTTCAGCGTCATCGCCTTCGGCAATGCCAGCAGCGGCAATAGCGCAAGCATGGGAATCACGGCGATATCTTGCGTCAGCAGCACCGAAAAGGTCGAGCGTCCGCCCGATGTGCGCATAAGCCCTTTTTCACTTAGGGTTTGCAGCACAATTGCAGTCGAAGACAGCGCGAAAATCAGGCCAACCGTCAGTGCAACCGACCAGCTAAACCCAAGCAGCATCGCGCCGCCCATGATGCCAGCGGTGGTCAGGGCAATCTGCAATCCGCCCAGCCCAATCAGGCGATGGCGCATATCCCAAAGCGCGCGTGGCTCAAGCTCGAGCCCGATCAAGAAAAGCATCATCACAACGCCAAATTCTGCAAAATGTTGCAAGTCTTTCGTCTCTGCTCCGACCAAGCCCAAAAGCGGTCCGATGAGTATGCCCGCAGCGAGATAGCCCAGCACAGAGCCCAGCCCAAGTCGCGCAGCGACAGGCACAGCGATGACCGCCGCGCCGAGGTAGATTGAAGCGGAGAAGAGGAAACCTTCCATTCATATTCCTTTGTGTTTGACGCGCTCACGTCGGAAGTGGTGCGTCCTGTTTCAGTTGATCCATCACAATCTGGCTTTGAACCCGCGCCACTGTTGGGTGCGGCAGGATCACATCGTGAATCAGCAGATTCAGCGCCGCGAGATCCGTGCAATACACGCGCAAAAGATAATCGGCCTCGCCCGTGAGCGTCCAAACGCTTGTTATCTCTGCCCTAAGTTCGATCATACGCGCGAAATTGCGCGCTTGCTCGGGGCCGTGGGTGGCAAGATGGACTTGCACAAACGCCTGAACGTTCAGCCCGACACGCGCCGCATCCACATGGGCGCGATAGGTTTTGATGTAGCCTTCGGCCTCAAGCTTTTGCCGACGGCGCCCTGCTTGGCTTGCGGACATATTCAGCCGCTCGCTCAGGTCCTGCGCGGTCAAATGCGCATTTTCCTGTAAAGCTGCCAGCAGATTCTTGTCTATCTGATCTAACATGCGTGATTTTCGCGCAAATTGTTTGTTTGATGCGTCTTTATAACAAATATTTGTAACAATGCGATGACGAATGCGCAAATTTCGCAAAGAAGTGCGCGTATGCTTGATTTTAAGGCAACAATTCAGAGGATGACAGCTATGGGCCCTTTTCCACATGATGCAGAGCGCGCAACCATCAGCGCAGAAAACCCCGCAGGCACGGATGGGTTTGAGTTCGTTGAATTCGCGCATCCCAACCCGCAAGAGTTGCGCGATTTATTCGCCAAGATGGGGTATAGTCACACCGCGCGTCATAAGACCAAGGCGATTGAGCTTTGGCAGCAGGGCGATATCACCTATATCCTGAACGCCGAGCCATACAGTTTCGCCGCGCGATTTATCGACGATCACGGCCCGTGTGCGCCGTCAATGGGCTGGCGCGTCGTGAATGCGCAGCATGCGTTCGATCATGCTGTTGCGAAAGGGGCCGAGCCGTATTTGGGCGCTGACAAAACCATGGACGTGCCTGCGATTGTTGGCATCGGCGGCTCGCTTATTTATTTCGTTGAAAATTATTGGGCGACATCGCCCTATAACGAAGAGTTTGACTGGATCGCAAAAGCCAATCCCGAGGGCGTCGGGTTTCACTATCTCGATCACCT
>CAYQZI010000055.1:11695-13141 GCA_964421835.1 uncultured Planktotalea sp. | reverse complement strand
ATTCAACATATCGCTGTTGGCGCGAAAGACATTTATGAGGCAACCGACGAGATCGCCGCGCGCGGTATCACCTTTATGCCTGGCCCGCCGGATGCGTATTATGACTTAAGCAAAACCCGTGTGATTGATCACGATGAGCCGCTGGAGCGCATGAAAAAGCACGGTATTTTGATTGACGGCGAAGGGGTCGTGGATGGCGGTGAGACGCGTATTTTGTTGCAAATCTTCTCTAAAACCGTGATCGGTCCGATCTTTTTCGAGTTTATCGAGCGCAAGGGCGATGACGGATTTGGCGAGGGGAATTTCAAAGCATTGTTCGAATCCATCGAACAGGAACAGATCGACAATGGCGAGCTTGGCGAAGTCGGTTAATTAGCCCTTAGGCATGCGCAGGGTCACGTTACGTCCGCGTTTGGTGTAGATCAGTTGACCTTCGCCAATCGCGGAAACGCGGCCACCATCGACGCGGTCGCCCACTTTCACTTTCTTGTAGCGCCCGCTCGAAAGCCGCACCAAGGCACGCCGGCTTGAGGGTTTGCCATAAACGCCGATCAAATTAACGCGGCTCAGGTTGATAGCGTTGCGCACAGTTGCGTTCTTCGCAACCGACGCGCTTGACGGAATGCGCGGCGTGACGGTACGCGGTGCAACGGCGGCAACGCGGGTGGCTTGCGGCGTTTCCGCTGCGCTCTCCGCCTGTCTTTGCGCGCGCGTGACGATACGTGCAAAGTTGCTGGGTCGCGAAGAAGGCTTGCGCGATGTGGCAACAGCCAGCTTGGTAGCGGGCGTTTGCGCCGCTTCTTCCTCAGCAACTTCTTTTTCGACCTTCGGGCGCAGTTTGGGGCGGATCTTGGCCAATTCTGCCCGTGACACACCGCCAAATTGCGAGCGCTCGGTATCCTCTACCAAAGTGTCTGGCCGCGTTTTCGGACGCAGCGAAGCCACAGTGCCATTGTCAAGCGTTTCAGGCTCTTCGACCGTTTCGGGTGTCAAAGCCGCTTCGCGCAGGCGCTCTGGAATTGTTGGGGGCACAAGCGCAGGCCGTCCCAAAAATACCAAAGCGCCCTCAGGGGTCAGCGCGCCATCCGGCGTTGCTTCAACGAAGCCATCTTGGCCAAATGCGAAATCGCCCTGCGCCGCAGGAGGCGAGGAAATCCCCACAGGGACAACGTCGCGCGGCTGGCTGAGTGGCTCCATCGCAAAGGCATCGCGTCCCATTATACGTGTATCAATAGAGGCGGTGTAAACGTCCTCTAAGGCGATCTTTTCAGGCAAAGCTGGCTTGCCCGGCGTTGCAAGCCAGATGCCCGTTGCCGCATAGGTTGCTTCGGCCTCTTCAGGGGTGATGATCGCAGGCGCTGGTTCTGGCAAGACTTGCGCCAGCGGTTCTGTCGCCAATGGCAAGTCGTTCACTTGGATATCGCTCACGCCGGCATCAAGTGATGC
>CAYQZI010000055.1:0-11595 GCA_964421835.1 uncultured Planktotalea sp. | reverse complement strand
TCGCCAATGGCAAGTCGTTCACTTGGATATCGCTCACGCCGGCATCAAGTGATGCAAGCTCGATCAATTTCTCGACGCTAGGCGCGCTGCTCTCTTCGGGTATTGGCAATTCGGCGATGGCTTTGCTGCGATCCTCTGAACCGAAGAAACGCGCCAGCCCTTCGTCAAGGAAGACAGAGGCCCAAGCCGCCACGCTGACCAAAAACAAAAGCAAAATTGCCGTCAGGATAAGGCCAAGAAAACGCGGTTTACCGCCAACGACCGCCGTTGCGGCTTTCTTTTTAGGTTTGCGTGCACCAAACACGGTCATGCGCTGCTTTTCATCTTCTTGAGCAACAGCAGCGGTTTCAACTTGCGGTACTGGCGCGGGGTCAACCGCTGCCTTTTTAGCCTGTTTGGCCATTAAGCCGCGTGCGCCCGACAATGCAGCGCCGCCAGCTGCACCCGCGAGCGCCAGTGCTTTTGCCGCGGCTTTCGCGCTGTTCTCTTTGAGTTGGTTTGGCGCGCTGGGCTCTGGATTTTGCGGAGGTATGCTTGGCGCGCTTGAAGCGCTCGCGACGATTGGCGCGCGTAAATCGGCGATGGGTGCACCATCCGCTGCGCCATGCACTGCCGCGCCGCTGCGCGCAGGTGCCGCAAAACGCGCTGGCATAGGCGGAACATCATCTTCAAACGCACTCCGATCATGCGCCGCGCCAGGGCGCATAGCGCCAAAAGTGCTATCCAGCGTGGCCTCGTCCCGTGCGCTTTGGGGCACTCCGGTGATCTGCGGCGCTACACCTGTTGGCGCAGGGCTTGGCTCAATTGCTGCGGGCACAGGCGTGATGGGGGCCGGTTCCGGCTCGGGCGCGCTGCGATCAACGCCGCCAAGGCCGGGCGCTTGAACCACAGGGCCTGCACTGCTCAAAGGCGGACTTGGCGGCGCGTCCGCTTTGGAGGTGCGGCGGCGCGACGAAAATCCTGCAACTGGAATTTCCAGCTCTGCGGCGGCTTCGGGCTTTGGCAGCGGCGCGATGGCAACGGCTTCGCCGGTTGCGATGGCAGAGCTTGCATCACTCTCCAGCGTCATGATGCCCTTGGATTTGGCAAGGGCACTAAGCCCGAATGACGGCTCTTTCGGGAAGCTGCCCAGCGGCGGCGCGGCCACAAAACCCATGGGCTCAAAGCCGTGCTCGGTTGCAAAGCTCTCTGCCTCTTGCAAGGTTTCCTTGGCGACCGCAGCGATATGGACCATGCCATTTTCGTTGAGGTAATCGAATTCCAAGTCTTCGACAGAGTAGGGCGTTGCCCCGTCAAGCGCACTTAGAACCGCATTTTGCAGCGCCTTTTTATCAAGGCCAGCGGCGTCGACAGTCAGATACTTGATCTGATCGTCAGGAATAATTAATTTGGTCTGAACAGGGCCACTGCCAAGCGCGGCGGCTTTGCTATGCAACGCCGCAAGTTCGCTCACAAGATCAGCGGATCCTATGTCAACATCGCCCACACGGCCCCACCCAGCGGCTTGCCGTTGCAAGAGCTGGATACCGCTGAACGAAAGCGACAATGCAAAATTCGGTCTCATACGTGTGTTTTAGTCTCCGCAAACGCGCACGGGGAGTCGGCGCGCGATAATTGCTAAAGTATAGCAGCTTCTTGCCGAAAGGAAAAAGTCTTGCCCGAGAGAAGTTTGTTCAGAGTTTCCCCTATCTTAGACCAGCTGTTTTTCGCCAAGGTTTACGAAGACTGCTGCGTCTTAAAGGTATTCGCCGTTAACGTTAACCAAGGCAGATTTGATGATATATTTAGCAAAGGTGTTACGATGTCCTTAAAATATTGGATTTTTTCGATCTTTTTACTCTTTGGTGGGGGGGTAGCGATCTCAGCATCGGCGCAATCGCAAGAGCCACTGCGCACGGTAACTGTCATCGGCGCAGCGCAAATCAGCGTGGCACCTGACAAGGCTGTGATCACATTGGGCGCGCGCCACAGCGCCAAAAGTGCGGCGGATGCGCTTGCTTTGACCAGTGAGGCGGTGGCAGCGATTCTCTCTCAGATGGCAGAAATGGGCGTTGCACAAAGGGATATGCAGACCTCATCGCTAAACCTTAACCCTGTTTGGCGTCAGGGAAAACGCTATGATGATGAAGGGTTCAGCCAGGCACCCGTGGGGTTCGAGGCGTCCAATACGGTGACTGTCACCTTGCGTGATCTGGACAACTTGGGGGCTGTTCTTGACCGAGTTGCGCGCGACGGGGCCAATTCGTTTTCCGGCTTTCGTTTTGGCCTTGTGGATCCTCAGCCGATACAAGATCGCGCGCGTGAGGGCGCTGTGCAAGATGCGCGCCGCAAAGCCGAGCTTTATGCGCGCGCTGCGGGTGTGCGCCTTGGCAATGTTGTGATGATCACCGAAGAGCTTGGCGGCGGAGGTCGCGGTTTTGCACCGCCGGTGATGGAGATGGCTGCGTCGCGCTCTGGCGCCGTGCCGATTGCGCAAGGGGACGTGACGCAAAGCGCGCAGGTGAAAATCATCTATGCGTTGACAGAATGAACGCAAAAGGCCCGAAGGAATGCTTCGGGCCTTTGTCGAATTAAGTCGTATTCAGCTCATGCAGAAGCGGTTTTGATCGCTTGATCCAAGTCTGCAATCAGGTCTTCTGCATTCTCGATCCCGATGGAGATACGCACAACATTCGGACCTGCACCCGCCGCTTCTTGCTGCTCGGGCGAGAGCTGGCGATGGGTTGTAGAGGCGGAGTGAATAACCAGCGAGCGCGTATCGCCCAAATTCGCCACATGAGAGAAAATCTCAAGGCTGTTGACCAGTTTGATACAGCCCTCATAGCCCGCTTTCAGCGCGAAGGTGAACAGACCTCCCGCCCCTTTGGGGCAGATATTTGCAACGCGGTGATTGTAGGGAGACGACGCAAGCCCCGCATAGGTAACATACTCAACATGCTCGTTTTTCTCGAGCCAACTTGCCACTGCCTGTGCATTTTCAACATGGCGTTGCATGCGCAGGGACAGTGTTTCGACACCCATCAATGTGTAATGCGCCGCTTGTGCGTTCATGGTCATTCCTAGGTCGCGCAGACCAATAGCAATGCCGTGGAACGTGAAGGCCAATGGTCCAAATGTCTCCGCAAACTTGAGGCCATGATACGCAGGCTCTGGTGCGCTGAGGGATGGGAACTTGTCCGAAGCGGTCCAGTCAAACTTGCCGCTATCCACGACGCAACCGCCTGTGACCGTGCCGTTGCCAGTCAGATATTTCGTGGTGGAGTGTACCACCAGCGTCGCGCCGTGCTCGATTGGGCGGCACAGGTAAGGGGTTGCAGATGTGTTATCCACGATCAGCGGAATGCCTGCGGCGTCAGAGATCGCTGAGATCGCATCAAGATCCGTGATATAGCCACCGGGGTTGGCAATCGCTTCACAGAACACCGCGCGCGTGTTGTCGTCGATGGCTGCTTTCACCGCATCCTCATCGTCAAAATCAACGAACTTGGCTTCCCAGCCGAAACGCTTAATCGTCTGGCTGAACTGCGTAATTGTGCCGCCATAAAGACGCGTGGAGGCAACAACATTCATGCCTGGCTGCATCAATGGGAAAAGCGCCATGATTTGCGCTGCGTGACCAGAGGAGCAGCAAACAGCGCCAACACCGCCTTCAAGCGTTGCAATACGCTCCTGCAAAACCGCGACCGTCGGGTTGGTTAGGCGCGAATAGATGTAGCCAACTTCTTGCAGATTAAAGAGCGCGGCGGCGTGCTCTGCATCGCGAAAAACATAAGCCGTTGTTTGATAAATTGGCGTGTTACGTGCCCCTGTCGCCGGATCAGGGCGTGCGCCAGCATGAATTTGCAGCGTGTCGAAACCATAGCTTGGTCCGTCAGTCATCTTGAAAGTCCTCGTGTTGAAAAGAGCGTTGAGGACAGGTTTAGGCCAATGTCACGCGCCTCACAACCAAGCGGCATGAATTCAGAACGAGCGTTCGCAAATGCGCGTGCAAAGGAAACAGGCGTTTCTGAGCGTCTATCGCATCCAGAAGCCGGCTTTCTTGATCCGATTGCGGATGGCTTGCTCTTTGCGCGGCATATTGTCTTGGTCAAACAGATCACGCACTTTGCGCCCGCGCCCTTGATAGATCATCCGTTTGATGACGTCCGAGCCTTTGAGCACTTTCTTGATCTTGTTGGGGGCTGTGATCTCTTCCAGAAGGTCGACCACATGATCGCCCTCGCGCGCGTACATCAAGGGCAACATACGGTAGTGACAACTGATTTCACCATCCAGAAGCCCACGCGGCAAGCTGTGTTTGCTGCCGCCGAGACCGTGAATGACCAAAGGCAGCGCAACTTGATCAAGCCAAGGATCAAGCACTTGGCAGACCAGCTCAGGGGGCGCATCGTCGCGAATGGCTTTGGCGTAGTCCAAGAAACGCGCACCAAACTGATGCGGGCATTTGTAAAAGAAATAGCCCGCATTGTAGTAGGGATAGCGGCGCCAATACTCATCAGGATGGTTCAGATCGAGCGCGCTTTCGAAATCGAGCCCGAACTTGTCATAAAGCGATTTCCACGTCGCGCCGTAACCGGGTCCGTAAAGCTCAAGTTGCGGCCAAGTGTTTTCGCGGCGCAAGGATGCAGAGGGCTTGCCAAAATCGAACGGAACCGTGCTGAGATCGCCGGTGATCAGCGTATCGGTGTCAAAGAAGACAAAATTCTCGCCTTTCGGCATCGCCGCAAGTGCTTCGATCTTGTTGCCATAAGGGTAGCTTTGACCAAAGGTTCGGTTTTCGAATTGGATGAATTCACCGCCCAAATCGAGGAGCAGATCGCGCAGCTCGCCCTCTGGCAGACGCGGATCGCGCGTCCAAAGCGAGCCGGGCAGGGGTTCGGCGTAATAAAGCTTGCCTTGGAAATCTGGATTGGTGTGACGCAGGCTGGCCGCGAACAAGGCCGCCTCATAGGCGAGACGGCCGTTTTGAACTACGATCATCACATTGAACGTTGAAGTGTCTGTGCTGTTTTTGGCCATGCCTGCCCTACCTGTCCCATCTGTTTTGTGGGTTTGGCGAATCCTACGCGCAGATTTCCTAGATTTCCAGAAGCGGATGCGGCAGGATCAAAAGAATTGTTAAGGTTTGATTTTGGGAGACAGAGTATGAAAACGCCGACCCTTGTTGTGATGGCTTTCTTTTTGGCAAGCGGCGCAGCGGCGCAAAGCGGATTTGGATCGACTGAAGTCACCAGCGGCGATGCAGAAGCGGGCGCGGATAGTTTCGATCTTACGGGGCTCACGCCAGAGGATCAGACGCCCTCGGGCAAGTTCACGACGGCTGCCGAGGTTGGACCGATTTTACAGATGACCCAAGGCAATTGGGCGGCTGTGCGCGAATATGACGGCAAGGATCTGGTCTATTGGAGCCATATTTTCAGCTGGCGGTGCGGTCTGAAGGGCGCGAAGTATTCGATCAATGATGCCCCGCTTCAGGATTTGCCAATGCCGGACTGTCATATGAAATACAGCCAGCCCAATTCCATCCTAAATGAAGAAGCGTTGATGACGTTTCACACCCATGAGCTTGGCAGTATCAAGTCGGTGCGCATCGATGTTTTGCTAGACAATCTGACGACGCAATCGGTGACGCTGCTGCGCGAGAATATCCTTATTCCCTAGCGCGCAGATGGCCGGGCTAGAGGGGGCTAGCCCCCGCCGGCTGCGCCGACTCCCCCAGAGTTTAAGGGCAAGATGAAGGCGCGGGCGCGGCGTTCAGGTTTTCTTGGTGTCGTCCACAATATCCATCGTTGCCATACCGCTCTTGCCAAGCGGCACGCTCGCGAAGGGACCGCCGTGGCAGGTTTCGCCGATATCTTGCGGATCAGCGGGCGGCGCTGCAGCGAGAATGTCAGCGGAAAATTGCTCGGCGTTGTCTTTCGGGCGATAGCCTAAAAAGCTTGCATTGCTGTTGTCCACTGGCGCGCGGTCGTTGTCTGATACGCCATAGACCACCGTAAACCCTGTGCTAGGCGCTTCTAGGCAGCGGGTCACAAGTTGGATCAGATCATCATAGGACAGCCAAGAGCCAAGCGCGCGCGGGCTGGTGACTTGGGCGCAGGACAGAATGCGCATATGGACGCTTTCGAGACCATGTTTGTCCCAATAGAGCGCGCCAAGATCCTCGGCGAAGCATTTGGCAAGGCCATAGAAGGTATCGGGGCGATGGGGCGCATCGGTGCCAATGAAGTCGGACTTTTTGTGCATCCCAACCGCGTGGATCGAGCTTCCATAGACCACGCGCCTGAGGCCCAAGCGATGCGACGCTTCCCACACGTTATAGGCGCCAACAAAGTTGGGACCGAGCAATTGCTCGAACGGCGCTTCATCTGCGTAAG
The DNA here is from genome assembly GCA_964421835.1 of uncultured Planktotalea sp. GTDB lineage: Bacteria > Pseudomonadota > Alphaproteobacteria > Rhodobacterales > Rhodobacteraceae > Planktotalea. The sequence goes on along the minus strand of CAYQZI010000055.1, from coordinate 5,218 downwards.
CGCCCATGTGCACAACCATATCCGCGCCGCAGAGCACGCGCATCATATCTTCCATACTGGCCAGATCCGCGATCTCGTAACGCTCGCCCGCATAAAGCGTGCCAATATCATCCGCGATATCCGTCGACACCAATTCATCGCAGAGTTTGCTCAGCGGTTCGCGCAGATAAGAGCCAAGGCGACCGGCAGCGCCCGTGAGAACAAGTTTTTTCATTGGGCGAGGTCCCTTTTTAGGTAAGTGCGTTTTTGACGGTGTCGAGCGCTGCATCCGCCGCTTTGGCAAGCAGCATTGTGTCTGTGGCACAAGCGACGAAGGTGAAGCCCTCGTTGAGCAGCTCGGCGGCGAAGCCTGCGTCATTGACCAAAGTGCCCACAGGCACGCCCGCCGCGATCAGGGATTGCGCCGCAGGGCGGATCAGATCCCACACATCTTTGTGCAAGGGCTGGCCGAGAAGGCCAATGTCAGCTGCAATATCCGCAGGGCCAAAGAAGATCCCAGAGACGCCCTCTACGCTGGCAATCTCAAGGGCGCGGCCAACCGCAGCGGCGGTTTCGAGTTGCAACAAAACCGAGGTTTCCGCTTCGACACGCGCGGTGTAATCGCTGACCCTGCCAAACTTGGTGGCGCGGGTGCCGCCTGAGACACCGCGAATGCCTTTGGGCGGATAACGCGTTGAGGCGACAGCTTTTTGCGCCTCTTCAACGCTTTGAATCATCGGGAACAAAAGCCCGTGCGCACCCAGATCAAGCAGGCGTTTCACCACAACAGGATCATTCCACTCGGGGCGCACCAGCGCCGTGGTCCCGGAGCTGGCAAAGGCCTGAAGCTGGCCAAGCACGCTGAAGTAATCGTTTGGCGAATGCTCCATATCGATCAAGGCCCAATCATAACCAGAGGGCGCTGTGACCTCGGCGGCGAAATGATGGGCGAGCGATATCCAAATGCCGATTTGCTTGTTCTTGCGGGCAAGCGCTTCATTGAAGAGGTTCTGTGCCAGTTTCATGATAGCGCGTCTCCTTTGGCGATTGCTGCGCTCACTTCTGCAATATCGCTCTCGCTTAGGCCATAGTCCTTTGCGGCAGTTTGCGCTGAAATATAGCCGCGGCCAAGGTCGCGTTTGACCAATGCTATGGGGCGCTCGCTGGGGTCGCCGTACCCTGCGCCCCCGGGGAAGGCCATCATAACCTTGCGCCCGTGTGGCACGAATTGTTTGCCCTTGCCTTGCATCGGCGTACCATCGTCTTGCGCAATTGTCGTTGCCGCGCCAGCGCCGCCGCCGCGCCGCCCAAGGGCGGGATGATCCACGCGGTCAAACATCGCCTGAATATCAAACTCATGGCCCTCGCGCGCGCCGACCTCCATATATTGTCCCAGCCCGCCGCGCTGCTTGCCAGTGCCACCGGAATCCATGCGCAGCTCTTTGCGCCAAATGATCACGGGGCCAGCGTGCTCTGTTGCCTCTATCGGCATTGTCATTACGCCAGAGGGGAAGGCGGTCGCGTTCAACCCATCCTGCTGCGGGCGCGCGCCAGAGCCGCCGGAATTGAAGGTCAGCACCTCAGAGCGGCGCGCATTCTTGGGGGCAGGCGCATCAGAGCGGGGGCGCAGAGAGACTTGGAAATTGCAAAGACAGCCTGCGCCCTCGGCAGGCACCAAGTCCGGCACGATCTTGTCAAAGGCATTGTACACCGCGTCCGGCACGAAATGACCCACAATATGACGCAAGGCCACGGGGGCGGGATGCACCGCGTTAACGATGCTATCCACAGGGGCTGTGATCTCGAAGGGCGCAAGCGAGGCGGCGTTGTTGGGGATTTCCGGTGCGATGGCGACTTTGAGCGCGTAGCAGGCATAGGCCTTGGCATAGACCAGAGGGCAGTTGATCCCCTTTTTGTCCAGACCAGAGGAGTCGGTGAAATCGGACACAATGCGATCTTCGTGCACTGTGATATTCACTTTCAGGGTAATCGGCGCAGCAAATCCATCAATCGTAAGCGTGCCATCGGCAGATGTGCGCGGGAGCGCGGCGATCCGCTCGAGCGTGGCGCGGCGCGAGTTTTCGAGGATGAAGCTGGCAACGCCATTCAGATCGCTCAGATCGAACTCTTCCATCATATCAATCAGGCGGCGATGGCCGATTTCGTTGCAGCTTGCCAGCGCATAGATGTCGCCGACCAGTTGATCCGGCTCGCGCACATTGCCGCGCACGATGCGCATAAGGGTTGCATCGACCGTTCCTTTATCCGCGAACTTCATGATCGGGATATACAGCCCCTCTTCATAAACGCTGGCCGCATCCGCGCCAAAACCACGCCCGCCAATATCGACAATATGCGCGGTGCAGGCGAAGAAACCCACATGCGCGCCGCGATGAAAGGACGGCGTCACCATGGTGATGTCATGTAGATGGCCTGTGCCCTCCCACGGGTCATTGGTGATGTAGACATCGCCTTCGTGAATGTTCTCGGGGCCAATGCGGCGGATGAAATGCGCCACGGCATCGGCCATGGCGTTGACATGGCCGGGCGTACCTGTGACCGCTTGCGCCAGCATTTGCCCCGCGACGTCATAGACGCCTGCAGAAAGATCACCCGCTTCTCTAACAGAGGTGGAAAAAGCGGTGCGCACCAACGCTTGGGCCTGTTCCTCGACAACAGAAATCAAGCGGTTCCACATAACCTGATAGGCAACTTTTGAATGGCTCATGATGGATCGCCCTTGTTGGCATAGGTTTTGGGAATTGGTACGGTAGCATCGCTCGCTTTCAGCAAGTCGATACAGCCATCGGGTTGAATGAGCGCATGTCTGCTTTGAGGCACAACAACGGTTGTTTCCTCTTCATAGATCAAGGCCGCGCGGTTGATCACGCGGCCCGGCTTCAAGCGGGTGCGATCATATTTGTAGGTGCTCAGAGCTTTACCTACATTTGGATCAAAGAACCTGCATTTGCCACTTATTGTCGCGGTCTTAAGCTCTTGCGCCAGCTCGGCCGGGGCGACGGGCTCGGGCGGGGTTGTGGCATTTACTGACCAAACGGTGATTTCGATATCCATGCCCTCGACGGGGCGGCCAAAGAGCTTGGTGTAATCTTCGATAAAGCGCGCTTCAAATACCGCCGGTTCCGGATTCATCGCTTGGGCTTTGCTTAAGCTGATGGGGATTTCCCATCCTTGCCCCGTGTAGCGCATGTAAACCTTGAATTCCGGCAGGATCGGGCTGCTGGCATCGCAGGTGCGCACAAATCCCGTCGCCTCTGCTTGCAGCTCTGTCAGCAAGGCGCGGATCATATCTGGGTCAAAATCAGACAGACGCACATAGACCGAGCGGTTCGCCTCAAAACTAAAGGGGGCGCGCAGAAAGCCAATGGCAGAGCCGACGCCAGCGCCCGGAGGAATAAGGCAGCGTTCAATCCCCAGCTTTTCGCACAAGCGCCCCGCATGCAGCGGCGCAGCGCCGCCAAAGGCAATCATGGTGTATTCCGAGAGGTCCTCGCCGTTTTCAACCGCATGCACCCGCGCGGCATTGGCCATGTTTTCATCCACAACTTCGGCCACGCCATAAGCGGCCTCGCGCGCGTCCATATCGAGCCGGTCGCCGATGTGCGACTTTAGCGCCGCTTTCGCCGCGTCCACATGCAGCTTGATCGATCCCCCCGCGAAATTGTCTGGATCGAGCTTGCCCAAAACAAGGTCCGCATCTGTCACGGCAGGGCGCGCACCGCCACGCCCATAGCTTGCCGGGCCCGGCTCAGAGCCAGCGCTTTCAGGGCCAACGCGGATCTGGCGCAGCGCATCCACATGCGCAATCGAGCCGCCGCCAGCGCCGATCTCGACCATATCTATGACTGGGATCGAGATGGGCATCCCAGAGCCTTTTTTGAAGCGATAAGTGCGCGCAACTTCAAAGACTCGCGAGGTTTTGGGTGTGTGATCTTTGATCAAGCAAATCTTCGCCGTGGTGCCGCCCATGTCGAAAGAAAGCACTTTGTTCAGACCATAGCGCGCGGCAATATTGGCGGCGAAAACCGCACCGCCCGCAGGGCCGGATTCAACCAAGCGCACAGGGAAATCAGCGGCGCTTTCGATGGAAATAATCCCGCCGCCCGAGTGCATCAGAAAGATATTACAAGCAACGCCTTCGGCCCCAAGTCGCGTTTCAAGGCGATCCAGATAGGACTTCATCAGCGGTTTGATATAGGCGTTCGCAACAACCGTGTTAAACCGCTCGTACTCGCGCATCTGCGGCGAGACTTCGCAAGACAGCGACACCATCGCGCTGGGCATCTTTTCGGCCAAAACCTCGCGCACAAGCTGCTCGTGACTGTCGTTCAAATACGAATGGATCAGCCCGACCGCGACGCTTTCATAGCCCGCCGCTGCAATCTGTTCGATCACAGGTTCGATGTCAGCGCGGGTCAAAGGAACCAACTCATTGCCGCTGGCATCCATGCGGCCCGGCACCGTGAAACGCATGTGACGTTCGAGCAGCGGCTCGGGCAGGGTCAGGTTCAGATCATATTGCTCAAAGCGGCTTTCAGTGCGCATTTCAATGACATCGCGAAAGCCTTCGGTTGTGATCAGCGCGGTCTTTGCGCCGCGCCGTTCGATCAGCGCGTTTGTGGCAAGGGTGGTGCCATGAATGATTTGCGTGATTTCGGATGGCGCAATGCCCGCTTTGGCGCAGACCTGCTGCATGCCATCGATGATCGCATTTTCTGGGGCAACATAGGTGGTAAGCACCTTGGTTGAGTAGGACTTGCCCGCAAGCTCGAGCACCAGATCCGTGAAAGTGCCGCCAATATCCACGCCCAAACGTGCTGCGTGCTGTGCCATGTCTGTCATCCTAAGTTTGCCCACAAAAGGGTGCGCTATCTGGGGTATTGCTGCAAATTATTTGTTTTGATTGCAGTGATAGAAAAAAGTGATTTAGGGCCTGTGGACAATCATACTGCAGCACTGGCATGGGATCCATTTTACCGCTGCTGCGCTGGATTGACTGCAGCGATGCCAGCATCGGAAGGGCAATTCGGTGATATCAGAGGTAAAATGGGCCACGTCCCAAAGGGATTTCGCCAAAATTGCCCATTTCGTCGTTAAGACCGCTTGAATTAGCCCGCTAGTACTGCGCGTTCTTGCCTAGAACTGAGCAATTTTGGACTGAAACCAGTGCCGCAGTATGATTGTCCACAGGCCCTAGCGCGGCGCAAAGTCACGCGCG
>CAYQZI010000054.1:0-16514 GCA_964421835.1 uncultured Planktotalea sp. | reverse complement strand
GCGCATTCCATTCTGGCGCTTGTCTTTGTCACGCTAAGCCTGCTTTGGTTTGCAGATTACATGCGCCGCGGCTTGGCGTCTCGGCCAGGGCCGAAGCTGCAAGGTCGCTTGCGCAAACTGCACCATTGGATGCATGTCGCGATTATTTGGGGGTTGCTGCTTGTCGCCGTTGGTGGATTTTTGCTTGGCCTAACCGCTTCGCGTGTGCTGAAAGCGGGGGGCTTTTTGCCCATCGCCCCGGCGCTAAACCTGCCAGATGCAAATCACATGGTCGGGCAGGTCCATATTTACCAATTCTATCTGTTGGCGGCGTTGACGCTTGCGCATGGCGCCTTTCACGTTTGGCGGCACTACAAACTGCGCGACAATGCCCTGCGTATCATGCTGCCGAAAGTGCTTCACAAATACCTATAGGCAAACAAAGCGCTTCACCTGCTCCCTAAATTCGCGCTAGCGTGCACCACGTTCAAGAGCGATTTTCTGAGTCTTTGCCATAAGAGTCTTGCCGAAAGTTTTGCCCAATTTTGACTGCGATAAAGTGTAGCCTATGCCCCAAGATGTGACCGACGCGCCTTTGCAAGACCATCGCTTTCCCTGCGATCAATGCGGTGCGGATTATCGCTTTGACCCTTCTGCGGGGCAGCTTACCTGCGATCATTGCGGTAATAGCGCGGCGATAGAGGGCTTGGGGCGACACGCGAAGCCCATTCGCGAGCTCGACTTCGCGGCCGCCCTTAATGCCAAGCTGCCTGCCGAAGAAATCGAAGAAACCCGCGTTTTGTCTTGCCCCAATTGCGCAGCGCAGGTCGAGCTTGGCGGGGCCGATCACGCCGCGGAATGCCCGTTTTGCGCAACACCGGTCGTAACCGGCACAGGCACCCATCGGCATATCAAGCCCAAGGCCGTGCTGCCCTTCGCACTGGACGAGCGCACTGCGCGAGACGCGATGAGCAATTGGCTTGGCGCGCTTTGGTTTGCGCCGAACGGACTCAAGGACTACGCGCGCAAAGGGCGCAAGATGCAAGGCATCTATGTGCCCTATTGGACCTTTGATGCGGATACCAAGTCTCGCTATTCAGGCGAGCGCGGCACAACCTATTATGAAACACAGACGGTTATGCGCGATGGGAAACGCCAGCAGATCAAAGTGCCAAAGACCCGTTGGCGCGCTGCATCCGGCCGCGTTGCGCGTTTCTTTGATGATGTGCTGGTGCTGGCCTCTACCTCTTTGCCCAAACGCTACACCGATGCGCTGGAACCTTGGGACCTTGCCGCGCTTGAGCCTTATAGCCCAGAGTTCCTCGCAGGAATGCGCGCCGAAGGCTACACTGTCGAGCTGAGCAGCGGCTTTGCAGAGGCGCGCCATCACATGGACCGCGTGATCGAGCGTGACGTGAAATTTGACATTGGCGGTGATCGACAGCGCGTGCACCGCGTGGAAACGGCTTTGGACGATGTGACGTTCAAACATATCCTGCTACCCATCTGGCTTGCGGCCTATAAATATCGCGGTAAGACCTACCGCTTTGTCGTGAACGGCTCGACGGGGCGGGTTCAGGGCGAGCGTCCATATTCCACGATAAAGATCACCATCGCCGTTATCCTTGGTGTGCTGGTTGCGGCGGCGGTTGGCTACGGCTTGGCGCTTTCGCAATGAGCAAGATTGCGGAATTTGAAGCGCTGCTGCACGCGCGCCATTCGTGCCGCGCCTTTCTGGATCAGCCTGTGGCGCGTGCTGATATTGAGCAGATCCTCCGCGTTGCGGGCCGCGTGCCGTCTTGGTGCAATGCGCAGCCTTGGCAAGTGACACTCACCGATCAAGCCGAGACAGCGCGGCTTCGCGCGGCGCTACACGCGCATATGCAAACGCATGCGCCCGCGCCTGATCTCCCTTTTCCCACAACATATTCCGGCGCACATCAACAGCGCCGCCGCACCTGTGGCTTTCAGCTCTACGATGCGGTGGGCATCGAAAAAGGCGATCGCGCGGCGTCGGGCGCGCAAATGCTAGAGAACTTCAATTTCTTCGGGGCACCGCATGTGGCGATCATCAGCTCTGGCGCAGAACTTGGCCCCTACGGCGCGATGGATTGCGGCGGTTTCATCACAGCCTTTACGCTCGCGGCTCAAGCGCTCGGCATCGCGAGCATCCCGCAAGCTGCCATTGCCTCTTATGCACCGCTGCTGCGTGCGCACTTCGGGCTTGGCGATGAGCGCACGATCCTTTGCGCGATATCCTTTGGCTTTGAAGACACCGCGCATCCCGCAAATCAGTTTCGCACAGAGCGCGCGGCGCTGGATGAAATTCTGGATTGGAGAGATGGGTCATGAAGGCAGTGGTGCAACGCGTCTCGCGTGCTTGCGTGACGGTGGACGGCGAACGTATCGGCGCGATCGAGCAAGGTGTCTTGATCTTGATCTGCACCATGCAGGGCGATGAGATCGGCCAAGCGGATCAACTTGCCGCCAAAATTTCCAAATTGCGCATCTTCAAGGATGAGGACGGGAAGATGAACCTGTCCGTCAAAGATATTGGCGGTGGTGCATTGGTGGTCAGTCAGTTCACCTTGGCTGGCGACACAGCGCGCGGCAATCGACCGGGATTTTCCAGCGCGGCCGCCCCTGCAGAGGGCAAGCGGCTTTATGAGCATTTCAAATCAGCGTTAAGCGCGCTGGGTGTCCCGGTTCAAAGCGGTCGGTTTGGCGCAGATATGGCGGTTGAATTGGTCAATGATGGACCTGTGACGATTTTGTACGACCTTTGAGGGGGCGTGCAAATTTTCTAGAAAATTTGGTTTGGCGAGGCTCTGCCTCGCACTCCGGGATATTTATAGAAAGAGGAAACCAAGAGCGCGCATTAGCGTTCGCGCAGCGCTTCTTTGGATTTATAGAGCGGTTTCAAAAGATATTGCAGCACGGTTTTTTGACCGGTGTGCAGTTCAACGCTCGCCTGCATCCCGGGGCGAATTTCAATGCCTTGCTGACGGTTCGTCAAGCTGTTCATATCGACCTTTAGCGTCACTTTGTAATGTGGATCGCCATCCGATGCGCGCGAACGTTCGTCTTTGAACGTATCGGCAGAAATGAAGCCAACGCGCGCTTTGAGCGTGCCGTAGATCGTATAATCATAGGCGCTAAGCTTGATCGTCGCTTCTTGACCGCGGCGGATGTTGGCGATGTTTTCCGGCTTTACGCGCGCCTCGACAAACAACTCTTCATCAAGGGGAATGATCTGCAAGATTTCTTCGCCCGGGCGCACAACGCCGCCAATTGTTGTGACCGAAAGATTGTTCACAACGCCGCGCATAGGACTGACAAGAACGGTGCGGTTGAGCTGATCTGTGCTCGACTTCATATTCTGTTTCAGCGTCGCGAGCTCTTTGAGAACATCGGAATATTCCTGCGCGCGTTCAAGTTCGGTCTGTGTGACCACCTCATCAAACTTGATTTTCGCATCCGCAAAGGCCTTGCGCGCGCGGGTCACTTCGATCAGCGAGACGATCTCGCGCTTGAGCATGTTTTCCATCAGATCCAGCTCTTTGGCCGCTTGATCCAAAACGCTTTGCGCGCCATCGCGGCGAGAGACGAAATCGGATTGGCGCGCGCGGAGCAGCGCTTTTTCAGAGGCCACCATGCCAGGCGCAAGCATTGCCAAATTGGATGGAATGTTGAAATCAAACTGGCCAGCAAGCTCCGCCTCAAGGCGCAAGCGACGCACCTCAAAGCCGGTGATTTGCTCGCCTAGATCATCCACAGAGGACTGGAATTGCGTGCCGTGCAAACGCGCAAGCACATCGTCTTTCATCACCTCATCGCCCTCTTTCACAAGGAGCTCCGCAAGGATACCGCCCTCTAGGTTCTGAATAATCTGCGGACGTGAGGACGAGATAAACGACCCATCAGCGCGCACAATTTCATCGACCCATGCGAAAGCGGCCCAGATGATGAACAGCCAAACCGTGCCCGCGCAAAGCCAGATCATCAGGCTTGGCCCCTTCAGGCGCTCGTTCATTTGCGCGCCAAGATTGGTCATGCTGCCTGCGCTCATTGCCTACGCCCCATTCGCGGCAACATTGCGTGCGCCGTCATTTTTTGAGTTAAGATGCGCAAGCACCTGATCGCGCGGACCATCCACAGCCATGCGGCCATTTTGCAAGATCAACGTGCGTTCGGTCAGCTTCAGGATCGGGACGCGGTGCGTTGCGATCACAGCGGTGCGCCCTTGCAGCCATGTTTCCAAACGGCTGACCAGCGTGCTTTCCAGTGTTTGATCCAGCGAGGCTGTCGGCTCATCCAGCAGGCAAATCGCAGGGTCTTGCAGCCACAGGCGCGCCCAGCCAATAGATTGACGTTGACCAATCGAAAGCCCCGCGCCGCCATCGTGGATTTGTAGATCAAGGCCCTTGGGATGGGTTTTCACGAACTGGCCCAGACCCGCGAAATCAAGCGCATCCATCAAGCGCTCATCATCGCGCTCAAGCATGTTGAGGTTCAGGTTATCGCGCAAAGAGCCAGAGAACAGGCGCACGTCTTGGCCAAGATACCCAATGAGACGGCGCAGATCGCGCGGCTCGATCTGGTTCATGTCCGTGCCGTCAATCAGGATGCGGCCAGAGGTGGGCGCATAAAGACCAGAGAGCATTTTGAGCAGCGTCGATTTGCCAGAGCCATTGGTGCCAAGCACCGCCACAGATTGACCCGCGTTCAAAGCAACACCGCTGATATCCAGCGTCGGCGCGCCCTCTTCATCGTAGCGGAACATCACATCGCGCAGCTCGAAACGGCCCTCAAGACGTTCGCGGCGCATGTATGTGCGGCCCTCTTCGGCGTCTTGCGGTGCGTGCGCGATCCCATCAAGACCATCAAGTGCTGTTTTAACATTGCCCCAACGCGCCATTGTGCCAGCTAGTTGCGTCAAAGGCGCAAGCGTGCGCGAGGTCAAAATGCCCGTCGCAATGATGGAACCCACGGTGAATTGGCCCGCGAAGACCAGATAAGCCCCCGCGACAACCGCGCTCACATAGGTGGCTTGCTGCACGCCTTGGGACCAAAAGGTCAGGTTCGAGGAAAGCTTGCGCTGCTCGGAAGATTTGACGGCGGACAGCGTTGTCAGCTCGGCCCACATGCGGCGCACGCGATCTTCTGCGCGTTGTGTCTTGACCGTATCAAGCTCGAATAAGGCTTCCTGCAACAAGCGAGAGGCTTTCGCCGTCGCGCCTTGGGTTTCTTCAGTCAAGCGCATCATCTTCTTTTGCAAGAAATAGCTGGGCAGAACCATCAGTATGCCGCCGATGATCAAGACCCAAACCACATTCCCCGCGATAGAAGCGACAAGGAACAGGAAGACGAAGATAAACGGGATATCCGTGAGTGTGCCGACGGTAGAGGCGGTGAAAAATTCGCGCACCGAGCCGAATTCACGCATGGAGGAGAACAGCTGGCTTGGTGATTTACCCTTGAGATCAGAGCGCATGCCAAGCACGCGGTCCATCAAAGTCGCTTGCACTTCAAGCTCGATTGCGCGCCCTGCGCCGTCAAGCAATCGCGCGCGGGCGATCTTGAGGCAGACTTCCATGATCAGCGCAATCGCTGCACCGCCCGCAAGCACCCAAAGCGTGGCTTCGGATTGATGCGGGATTACGCGGTCATAAACCTGCAAGGAAAATAGCGCCACGGCGACGGCCAGAAGGTTGGCAACGAATGAGCCAAGGATCACCTCGCCAAAATGGCGCGAGAATTTGGGGAAATGCCCCCAGAACCAATGCTCGTTCAGTTTCGCTGTTTTATGCGCATCGCTGATTTGCTCAAGCGGCGCTTCGGCTTTGACGATATTGCCGGAAAAGTAAGGGCTGAACTCTTCGTAGGGGACCTGCGCACGGCTATCGGGGCATGTGGGATCGAACAGGATCAGATCACCGCGCGACTGGCTCAGCACAAGAATATACTGTCCATTGGTCATCTGCGCGATAGCAGGCCACAGATCGGGCGTCATTTCAGTAACGCGGCCAGTGTCCACAGTCAGACCGACGGCACGCAAGGCCTGCGCATATCCCTCCGTTTCGAGGGTATCCCCCGCACCAGTATTGGCCGCAACGGTTTCAAGCAGATCGCTTGCCACCGCTTGCGTGCCCAGCAAAGACGCATAGAGCTTGATCAGATCGGCGCGCGATTTGGTCTTTTCGCTATAGCGCGGCGCATCGTTTTTCTGCGGCTCCGCAGCCACACCGGTCATCGCACCAAGGACAGCTTTGCCGCCTTGGATGATCGTTGGGATGCGGGACGTTTTGCTCAAATCTCTGCTCCGCTCGCGAGCAGACCCATCTCATTTGCGATCTCAAGCTTTATCAGTGCGGATTTATACGTCAGCTCTGCTGCGCTTTGCTGCTGGCGCGCATAGGTTTCGTAAACGCCGACCACGTCCATCACCTGACGTCGGCCCGCTTTATACTGCGCTTGAAACAGATCGAGGTTTTTCTTGGATTGCGAGGTCAGCGCGCGCGATTCACCTTTTTGTCGCTCGACGCTGCGCAACTGCGCTTCAAGCGCACGCAGGCGGCGATTGCTGTCTTCACGCGCTTGCGCAACAAGGCGCTGCGCCCCCTCTTTCGCCGCTTCAATCGCTTGCAGCTTGGCGCCTGTGCCAAGGCTCAGCAGCGAGTCCGTTGTCACATTAAGACCAAGCGAATTGCCTGACGAGCCCGCAGAGCCCGTCGCCTTAAGACCCGGAAGATTGCTTGCACGCTCCATCGTGGCTTCGGCCACGGCGCGCTCTTTTTCAGCTTCGGCCAAAAGAATGCCCAGCGGCTTTGAGCTCAGACCATTCACAGAAAGCTCAGGAATACCGTGCACGCCTTGCATCGAGCGTACAGACATCGCGTCGAGTTCGGCCAAAGCGGTGTTACGCGCTTCGTTGTTGGACGCCATTTCGCTGCGGATTTCCGCCAGCTTTTGACGCAGAACCACCAGATCAGAGCGATCGGACACACCGCCGCGCACACGCTCGGACATGATGTATTCAAAGTGGCTCATGTCGTTGAACGCTTTGGTGCTCAGCTCGGACTTTTGCGCGGCTTTCTGGGCCTTAAGGTAAAGCTCTAGCGCCGTGAACACGCGTTGATTGGTGTCTTTGGACAGGTTAACAGCGGCGACTTCTACATCAGCCTTGGCATAAGCGCGCTCGGCTTTTTTGCGGCCATTGTCAAAGAGCACTTGCTCGACGATCAAGTTCGCCACCAGATCCCCAAGCGAGGAAAGCGAGATAGACGGGCCAATCGAGGGCAACCAGTTCTTTGAGGCGGCGACAGCACGCAGACGCGCCGCGCGCAGCTCTGATTCCGCGGCGCGGGAATTCGCTGCCAGAACGCTGCCCGCGACCTGATCATAGGCACTGCCACCTGGCAGCAATGAGCGGCGCGTTTGCAGACCGGAGATTATCACGCTTTCAGCGCTTTCCTTGGCGCGCGCGTCTTGCGCTTTTTGAAATGCTTTTTCTTCGCGGCTCAGCTTGGCACTGTCGCTCTTTGGCGCAAACAGCCCAGCAAAGCGCGTGCCGCCAGCATTTTGCGAAACGTCCTCGTCCTCGGCTGCTGCATCTTTTTTCTTGAACAGACCTGCGAAAGGGTTGGCCGCTTTTGACGCCCCCTCCTCTTTGGCTGTGCTTTCATCCGCATCCTTGCGCTTAAAAAGCGAAAATCCCTGCTCGGCCTTTTCAGGCTCGGCAAGGTTGGTATCATCACTGCTAAAGCGCGACACGAACGGTATGTCTTCTTCTAACGAGTTGACGCAGCCTGAAAGTCCCATCGCAAGACCTGCTATCATCAATCCGGTTTTTGCCCTATTGGCCTTCATCTGCCCCAAACCTCACCTGTACACGTTTCACCTTTTAATCCGCCGGGGCGCACATTCGTTGCCGCGCGCCCCGTCGCCTGTCACTTAGATTGTGACGTTGGTGATTTCGTCTTCGATGTAGATCGTCGTCTCGCCCAGCAAATAGACGTTGTAGTCTACGCCATCCTGCGTGGTCGTCCCGTCGGACGTCGCGCCGATGATCGACACCGCATCGCCAGAGTCTGCTTCACCCGCCGCCGCCGCTTCGCCGCGGATCGTGATCGTATCGGAGTTGCCAGAGAGCGCTTTGATATCCGCCTCTGTCAGCGTCAAAGACACATCCGACGCACCAAGGTTGACCGTCTCAATGTCATAGCTACCAAGGTTTGCATTGCTCAGGTCTTGGTTTGCCGGACCGCCATCAAGGATCACGTATGTGCCAGAGGTGTTCCCCGCCGCATCGCTTTCGGTAATGATAAGGTTTTGACCATTGGACATGGTTTCATCCAGCTCGATGCGCAGTTGGTCTGGCTCGTTGCGCACGTTGTTGGTGCCGTAGTCATTCAACGCTCCATTGGAGTCAGCAACCAAGTCCGTCACGGAGCCATCGACTTCAACGCGGGCCACACCCAATTCTTCGGTAGGACGCTGGATGTCGAAATCCTCATACTCAAGCGTGCCATTGTCGAAATCAGCAGAGTAACCAATCACGTCAGAGCCACCGGGCTCCGAAGTATCAATGTCGATGCTGCGCGAGATGGTCTTCATGTTGCCAACAGAGTCAGTACCCGTCACAGAATAAACCAGCTGGCCTTCATAGCCCATTGGGATGCCGGTCTCTGGAATATCGACGCTCCAAGTGCCTGTGGCACCATCCACCGTCGCGATATAATCAACGCCGTTGAACTTGACGACAACGCTTGGGGTTCCTGCCACGTCGGTCCAGTTGGTTTCCATATTGCCTGTCAGCGTCACGCCGCCCTCGGCATCATCAAGACCGATGTAGGAGTCGGTTCCAAGCGCTGGACGGTTCGACACGTTCAAATCCGTGACTTCCGTATCAACCCGCACATTCATCGACGCATTCGCCGTGTTGCCAGCAGCGTCGGTAGACACAGCGCTCGCAGCATAAGTGTTCGTGCCTGTCGCATATGTGCCAGGCTCGAAGTTCACGCTCCACTCGCCCGTCGCCGGATTAACCGTTGCATCGCGGGTAAAGCCGTTCATCGTGACTTTCACAGATGTGGTGCCCGGCTCAGAGGTTCCGGTCAGAACAAGATTGTTCAAGCCATTGCCTGTTTCCGCCATGTTGGCCACATGATCATTGCCGCCAGACACATTCGCGGACATGTCTACGTCTGCAAGCGTGTCGACTTTGATCGTATCAGAGACAGTGGCAGATGGGTTTCCGAAGGTATCTGTCGAGGTCATCGTGAAAGGAACTGTATAGCCGTTCACGCCGCTCAGACCGCCAAGCTCGGCTTGGGTGAACTCCGCGCTCCATGTGCCGTCGGCGCCAATCGTGCCGGTGCGCGTCGCACCGCCCGCATTGCCAAGCGTGACAGTATAGCTCGCGCCCGCCTCGCCTGTACCGCTGACCGCTGCAACGCCATCCGCGCTGAGATCTGCCGCATTCACCACATAGCTCGCAGAGCCCGTGCCAGCCGTCGCGACAATATTTGGCGCGATGGTGTCGATGACCATGCTCTCGGTTTGTGTGTGGCTGTTGCCAAAGCTGTCGGTGGTTTTGATCACAACAGGGGTTGTGCGCTCGCCGCCCACAATTTCGGTGTTGGTGAAGTCAACGGACCAGCTGCCGCCCGCATCTACAGTGGTGGAATGGGTTGTGCCATCAACTGTCACATCAATCGTTGATCCCGCTTCGCCGGATCCAGCAATGGTGATTGTGCCTGTGCCATGCGAGGCCGCATTGACTTGATCACCGGAAGACAAGGTGCCCTCTGTCGGATCAACTTCTGGCGGGGTCGTATCGATGATGACGGTTTGTCCCACAAGCGTTGTTGTGAGGCCACCCGCTTCAACCACAGAAACGTTGGCGGTGTATGTTCCGTCGGCGGGGAAGTCTGCGCCATCAAATGTGCCGCTCCACTTGCCATCTGCACCAGTCGTGACAGTTTGCGAGTTTCCAGCGACATTGATTGTAACGCTCGAACCGGGCTCGGCTGTGCCGGAGACTGTGATCGTCTTTTCAGCGTCTGTCAGCGCGTCGCCGCCATATTGATCTGTACGCCCATTGCCATCAATCGTCGGCAAGACGCGCGGATCGACTGGATCTTTTGGATCGTCTTTTGGGTCATCCTTGGGGTCATCCTTAGGGTCGTCCTCAGGCTCATCTGGAACGTCGGGCTGATCTACGACCGGCGTATCAACAACTGGATTATCGGCGGGTCCGCTACCAGAGGCCAAAAGCGCAGCACCCGCAGCACCGGCGGCAAGTGCACCAGCGCCAATTCCGCCGCCGCCCAAAAGGCCAGCCCCCAAAAGCCCAGCCCCAAGCATGGATACGTCTTGATCACCATCAATACCTGTTGCGGCCAGAAGGTTCGGATCGTCCACAAAGATCAACTCATCGGACGGGCTCCACTTGCCCCACTCTGCTGTCGTGCCGTATTGAGCGAACAGCGCGCCGTCTGCGCCCTCGATAAAGCTCACCTCGTTTAGAGTGCCGCCCGAGCTAATGAACAAGCGGTTCGGGTTTTCACCGCCGCCTACGAAATATCCCTCAAGGATCAGGACACGCCCATCTGAGAGTACAATTTCAAGATTGTTTCCTTGGCGGCTATACGCCTGCATGTCGCCCGGTTGAAGGTTCAAAGAGAACTCAACACCCGCGCCCATATCAACAACTGTCTCAGCGGCATCCGCCGCAACGGTGCCGCGCTCTACAACACCCATACCCCGACGGGCAACGAAATCTATCGCTTTCATGACCTATACCGCTCTTTACCTCAGACCGCCTCTTACGGGCGTGCCTATTTTAGTTATGATCAGAACTTAACAATCTTTAGATATATTTAATAGTCTAAAAGTTGCCCGATTCGCTCATCCGACAGAAGAGTCAAGGGATTGTTGCACTATTTCAGCATAACGATAGAGCCAATATAGGCTAAATGCACAGGTTTGCCGCGGTGTCGGTACAAGATATAGTAGCGTGACGGATTTGCATCAAAACTCCTGTTTCAAGTCGGAAACAGCTTGGTTACATCACAACCGCCTCTCCCAAAACCGCTGATCGCTGCGCGGCTTGACCAATTCTAACGGCCCAAGCACCATCCTCCAACGTCACATCAATTGGGCCTTCGCCGCGCACAGCCCTAACGAAACGTTGATGTTGATAAAATGTTGAGCCATTGTGATCCCCCGCTGAAAGCAATGTTGGATCGACAGTGATCTCATGCTCAATCGGGCCAAGCGGGTCACGCGGGCTTTCCACCAAACGCGCGATGGGCGGCGCGCCCAAGTGCTCTGGCCAAAAACGCCCGGGTCCCGGCACAAAGACTTCGACCTTGCCTGCAGGTCCGACTGCGCTGATCTCTTCTTGATAACGCGCGCCCTCGGCAAACATGCACAGCTCAAGCATCGCACGCGCACCGCTGGCAAAATCAACGATCACATAGCCACTGTCCCAAATGTCCGGCACAGCTCCGTCATAACGCTCGTCCAGATGGTTCACCGCCTGCCCCGCGCTCGCCATAACGCGCACCGGATCACTGCGCAGAGCAAAGCGCATTAAGTCAAAGAAATGACAACATTTTTCGACCAAAGTCCCGCCCGTGTTCGCGTTAAAGCGGTTCCAATCACCAACCTTTTCAAGGAATGGGAAACGGTGTTCGCGAATGGTCAGCATCTTTGTGCCGCCCGTCGCCGCCTCTAACCGATCAAGCAACGCCGCGATTGGTGGCATGTAGCGATATTCCATGGCAACCCAGATCGGCGCTTTATGTGAACGCTTCAACACGTCGATCCGCGCCATGTCATCGGGCTCGGTGAACAACGGCTTTTCCACAAGGATCGCGATGTCGGGGCGCGCGGCGCTAATCGCCTCAAGCTGCGCGGCATGGCAATGGTTAGGCGAGACAATCAAAATTGCGTCCAGATCGGGATAAGCGATTAACTCCGCTTCGCTATTCGCGAACGCCGCATTTGGAGCAAGGCGCTGCGCCTCTGCGGCCATGCTTGCGTCAGGCTCATAGATTGCGATGACAACTGCATCGGGCAACAGTGCAATGTTTCTGATGTGCTCGCCGCCCATCATGCCGCAGCCCAAAATTCCGTACTTGAAGGTCGCCATCGCGCCTCTCCTTATTTGATGCGCGCCACGTAGCGCGCCTTGTTTGTATCGATCCAATTTCGTGATACTTCAGCGCGCGTTCCATCCTGCGCCCAACTGATGCGCTCGGCATAAGCAAGCGGCGCACCCGCCAAGGGGGCAAAGGCATCGGGTGCCCAATCAGGACAAGGCGCGATGCTCAGCCGATCTTCAACCCGCGTGATCCAAAGCCCAAGGGTTTCTCGGTAAAAAAGATAAAGCGAATCCGGCAAGTCCGCCCGCGTCAAAGACGGCACATAAGATCCATCGAGCCAGATTTCCTCGAGCACACAGGGCTCGCCGGACAGGCTGCGCAAACGGCGAATCCGATGGGCGAAATCGCTATCGCCAAACGTCGGCAAACCCGCTGGCTTCGCGCAGCGATCCACGGACAAAAGCTGCGCTGTCGGCAAGCCGCCACCTTGCAAAAGCTCAACGCGGAAAAAGGCATATACGCTATCAACATCGGATTGGGTCTTGATGTAATTTCCCGAGCCCTGAATGCGCTTTAAAAGTGCCTTTTCTTCAAGTAATACCAAAGCTTTGCGCAGCGTTGTTACTGTTGTGCATAAACTTGCAGCAAGCTCGCGCTCCGGCGGCAAGCGCGCGCCATCCATATACCGCCCAGCCGCGATATCGCGGATCAAAAGCTCCGCGATTTCGACATATAAAGGGAGGGAGTTCCGCGCAGCCATCAACGTTGCCTGAATTGATTGATACACCATTGATTTACATTTTCCGCAATGTTACGCAAGGCGCAATGACGCAGTTGAGAGACAGATTATGACCGTGGTTCCCATCACATCGCCAGACTTGGACGCCTCCGAAATTTCTTGGTTCTCGGCGCTCTGCTCGGATGATTATGAATTTCTAGGCGTGCCAGATGGCGCGCTGCGCTCAAGCTGGGAGCACTGCTCAAACATCGTGAAAGAGGCGGAAAATCAGGGCTTTGGCAATATCTTATGCCCCTCTTCCTATCAGGTCGGTCAAGACACCCTAAGCTTTGTTGCGGGCTGCGCGCCGATCACTGAAAAGATCAATATGCTCGCCGCTGTGCGCTGCGGTGAGATGCAGCCTATCATGCTTGCGCGCACAATTGCGACGCTGGATCACATGATGAAAGGGCGCTTGACGGTCAATATCATTTCTTCTGATTTCCCCGGCGAAAAAGCCGATAGCGCATTTCGGTATCAACGCTCGCGCGAAGTGGTCGAAATACTTAAGCAGTCCTGGACCCACGACGAAATTAACTACAAGGGCGAAGTCTATGATTTCGCAAATGTTTCCACCGATCCAGCGACCCCGTATCAGACCGGCGGGCCGCTTTTGTATTTCGGCGGTTATTCGCCCTCTGCATTGGAACTTTGCGGGCAGCATTGCGACGTTTATCTGATGTGGCCCGAGCCGAAGGACCAGCTGGCAGAACGCATGAAGGCCGTGCACCAAGTCGCTGAAAAATATGACAGAACGCTCGACTATGGTCTGCGCGTTCATATGATTGTGCGCGACACCGAAGCAGAGGCGCGCGAATACGCTGAATATATCGTGTCCAAGCTTGATGACGAGCACGGCAAAGCCATTCGCGAGCGCGCACTTGATAGCACGTCGCTCGGCGTCAGCCACCAAGCCAAAAACCGCGATCTTGCTGATATGGAGGGCTTTATCGAGCCGCATCTTTGGACCGGTGTTGGCCGTGCGCGCTCTGGCTGTGGCGCGGCTTTGGTCGGAAGCGCCGATCAAGTCCTAAGCGAGATCGAAAACTACCAGAAAATGGGCATGCGCGCGTTCATCTTTTCGGGGTATCCACACATTGATGAGTGCAAACATTTCGGCAAACTTGTCATGCCACACTTGAAAACCTGCTCGCTGCCCCACGTTTACGGACGGGTGCCTGAAAGCACACCGCAGACCCCTCTAGGCGTAGGAGAACGACGCTAAATGGAACGTATTTCTTTATCATCCGACGTAAGCCTGAGCCGTTTGATTTACGGCATGTGGCGCATTGGCGACGATGCCGATACCTCTGTTGCGCATGTGCAGGCGAAGATCGAAAGCTGCTTGTCCCAGGGCATCACGACGATGGATCAGGCTGACATTTACGGGGGTTACGAGGCGGAAGAGATCCTTGGCAACGCCCTGAAAGGCACCGATCTACGCAGCAAAATCGAGATCGTCACGAAGTGCGATATCGTGGCACCAGCGGGTCGGTATGCGGACGCGCGCGTTAAGTATTACGACACGTCGCGCGCGCATATCATGGCCTCGGTTGAGCATTCTTTGCGTTTGATGGGCACCGATTATGTGGATCTGCTGCTCATCCATCGCCCCGATCCACTGATGGATGCGGAAGAAACCGGCGCGGCATTGGACGAAATCGTGGCCTCTGGCAAAGCGCGCTCCGTGGGCGTTTCAAACTTCAAGCTGCATGATTGGACGCTGCTGCAATCAGCAATGAAAACAACGCTTGCGACGAACCAGATCGAGCTTTCCTTGCTCGCGCATGAGGGCTTCACCAACGGCGACGTGGCGTATTTGCAAGAACGCAAAGTCGCGCCAATGGCATGGTCACCGCTCGGCGGAGGCGCGCTTTTCTCGCAAGAAAACAAAGCACTGTTGGACACCTTAAAAGCGATAGGTGAAGCAGATGGTGTGGACGAAACCGCCGTCGCAGTGGCGTGGTTGCTGGCCCATCCTGCCAAGATCATGCCGGTGATGGGCACCAACGCATTGGCGCGTATCGGCAAAATAAGTGATGCGCTCAAGGTGAAAATGGACCGCGAAACGTGGTTCGAGCTTTACACAGCCGCCCTTGGAAACGAAGTGCCATGAGCCACGAAATGCCCCCAATGCCATTGCCCGATAGCTTCGAGCCGGGCGCGGATAATGCGCGCGCGCTGAGGGACGCATTGGGGCGGTTTGCGACAGGCATTACGGTGATTACCTGTGATAGCGTCATGGGGCCGCTTGGGATTACGGCGAATAGTTTCGCCTCTGTCTCGCTTGATCCACCTTTGGTGCTTTGGTCGCCCGCGAAATCCTCGAAACGCTATGAAGCCTTTGTAAACGCGCAGCATTTTGCGATTCATGTCATGTCGGCTGAGCAAGCTCACATTTGCGGTGGTTTCGCCAACGATGGGCATGCGTTCGACGGATATGATTGGCACGCCTGCCCGAAAGGCGTTCCGCTGATTTCACACTGCTTGTCGCGTTTTGAATGCACGCAAGAGGCGGTTCACGACGCTGGCGATCATTCAATTGTCGTTGGACGAGTGCAGCGGGTAAGCACACAAGCCGCGGATCCGCTGATGTTCTATTCTGGCAAGTATGGGGGCTTTAAAGAGGTGTGATAGCGCCCTTTGAAGGCAGATTATCATAAATCGCCAAAAAGCGATGTCCGAGTCGCAAAAGCTTGAGCCCATTGCCGCCTACGCGGACTTCGTCATTGACTCGCCGCCTACTACGCTTGAAGGTAAATCAGAAGTGTCCCTCATGGCCGTCCGAGCGTCCAAGTTTCCGCCCGAGAGCGAAAGACCAGATAAAAAGACAAACGAGAGCAAGACTTGCGATTGAACTGCAAATAGTCGCCAACGAGCTGATGCGATTGAGGGCATCTATGTATTCGGGATAGTCAATGTATCTTCTCGGCTTAGGCACCAAAAAATTGAGAACGGCAACCGATGAGGAAGCTCCGATTAAGCCAAGATTAAGTGGCCAAAAGAGTGCTCGAGTGACACGTGGAAAGCGCATTGCGCCCAATCGCGATTGCAGCCAAGTAAGAGCTGCAAAAAACATTAAAATTAGACTGAAACTAAAGAACGAATTTCCCGAGTTTACTACATAGTAGGTGTCATTTAGGTGTGATTTTGGCTCACCAATGCTGCTGAGTACAACGTATGTATTGATGAGGTTAATGCTGCCAAAAAGGGCGTAGATCAATGCTGTCGCGGCGAATAAAGCGGCAGGTTTCCATTGCCGAAAGTGCGCCGTCAGCGGGGCTAAAATGAGGCATGTAATGAGAAATACAGTTTGATCCAAGTGTCGCTATTCCTTCCACTTTGAAATGCAATTTGCATATATTGCGCTTGTACGAAAGAAAAGTTCTCTCACTTGCTAGTACGCCTAAGAATACACTTAAAATAATGACAATGCGCGTTAAGGAAATTCAAGCGCCGCTCCAATCATCCCCCTCTCACCGCCCTCAAAACCCCGCTATCCTGCCGGCCGCAGCAGATTCATCCACTCACGGTCCTCATCGATCAGCACATGCGCTTGCTCAATCCAAGCCGCGCCCTTCACCTCGTTTTGAGAGATCGCAGGATCAGCAAAGCCCTTTTGCTTGCAGTACGGCGAAAATGCT
>CAYQZI010000053.1:10060-16656 GCA_964421835.1 uncultured Planktotalea sp. | reverse complement strand
TCAGAAAAGATGATCGCGACGGCGACGGCTACGTTTTATGTGCCCTGAAGCCACCCATAACTGCGGAAATATCTGAATATTCACCGATCCCAGCGCGCGTTTGACGCTGTGCAGGGGAAGCTTCTGAGCGCAAATCAAAACGCTGCTGCACAACACTCTTTTCTCGCTGCAACTCTGCGCGCTCTTGCTCGATCAGCTTGAAAAATTGTTCAAGCTTGTCATGTTTTCGCGTCGTGGCGGTCTTCAAATGTGACGTTGCGGACATGGTAAAACGCTCCACACTCTTTGATCTTAACTAAAACACTGCGTAAATTCGTAAGGTCTTATTAACACTTAATCGAAAAACGCGCAAAATGTAGCGGGGAACTCCGGCGGAGATCCGCACAAACGCGTCAAAACTTGCACTTTTTGCACACGCATGGCTTTGTTTGCTTAAACTTATATCAAGAAAGATACACGAACATGCCGACTTCCAGCTATGCGATCACCATGCTCTTTGCGGGTATCGGAATCCCCATCCTTGCCGCGTTGAATGCCGCGCTTGGCGGGCGGATTGGCTCGCCTGTGGCGGCCTCTGTCGTCTTGTTCGCGATTGCGTTTCTGAGCGCTTTGGCAGTCTTCGCGACGGGTTTGTTCAAGCCGAGTGCGAGCCTGCTGGCGCAGCCGAAGCATCTGTTCCTCGCAGGGATGCTTATTGCGTTCTACGTGCTTTCTATCACCTTCATTGCACCCAGATTCGGGGTCGGTAACGCAGTGTTTTTCGTTTTGTTAGGACAACTCATCAGCGCAGCGATGATTGATCATTTCGGGTTGTTCGGCGCACAAATAAACCCGCTCTCGATGACAAGAGCGGGTGGCATTTTGTTAATGGCTGCGGGGGTTTATCTGACCCAGCAGGCGTGATTAGCCCAGCGACAGACCAGAGATCGCGCCGCGAACTTTGGACTTGGTGTCATCGCTATCCGCAGAGACGGCTATGCCGACAACCGCGCCTTGTGCGCCGCCGAATGCGCGTTTGAAATCACTTGCAAGATTGACGTTTTCGGAATGGCTGCCCGTGCCTGCGTTGCGCAACACCACTGTCTTGCCGCGATTGCCAAGATAGGGGCTGGCGAGCTGTTTGCCGCGCCCATGGTTGCCGCCCCAAACGTAAACCAGCACGCGCGCAGCGTTGGAGCTGAGCAGCTTGCGAATGCCCGCGCCTTTCAGCTTTTGCGCTTCCGCTTCGGGCAGGAAGACCACATACATCGCGAGATTGCGATCATCGCCGCCCTTTTTGCGCAGGTCGGTCGCGGGCACGGATTGATCCACGCTCCATCTCCAAGACGCTTTGCTCGCGCCCCAAAGCCCTTCGGGCACAGCGCGATACGCCATCGAAACCGCACCATCAGAGGCGACGCCAAGGGTGCTGCCCTTGAAGCTGTATTTATTCTTGGAGAAGAGCGAGAATTTCTGCTCTTTCCACGATTTGTTAAAGGATATTTGCTCTGCCATGACAGCAGGAGCGGTGAGAAGCGAGGCGGCAAGCGCGAGAGAGAATATCTTTTTCATACCTCTCTATGTGACGCAGGCGATGCTCACTTTCATCACACGTCTGCGTGAGCGGGTCCGTTTGAGAGCGCGACCATTTGATCCCAAAGTGCGTCAGGCACTTCAACGGGGTCGATGAGCTGTTTGTTTTGGCCGGGCATGCGCGCGCCTGGGTCTTCGGCAGTGGCTTTGCTGACTTGAGTGAGACGCTCGAAGAACGCAGGGCTTGCGGAAGGATCGATCAGCATGAAGTACTGACCCAAGCCATGCGGAGCACCCTCAGGAGCTTTCAGCGGCTTCACATCACGGCTTGCGACACCGCCTGTCATGCCAGCGGCGAGCAGTTCAACCATGAGACCAAGACCCCAGCCTTTGTAGCCTTGCTCAAGCCCGCCAACCGAGGTGAGCGAGCCTTTCAAAGCCGCCTCTGGATCTGTCGTAGGTTTGCCGTCCGCATCCACGGCCCAGCCTTCCGGTATCGCTTCGCCCGCAGCTTTCGCCATGGTGATGCGCCCTAAAGCGACTGTGGTGGTAGATTGATCAAAGGACATCGCGATGCTGCCATCTGCGCTTGGCACAGCGCAGGCCATCGGGTTTGTGCCAATCACGCGGGTCTTGCCGCCGGGAGGGGCGACGATCGGGGAAGCGTTGGTCATGCCGATGCAAATCATACCCTGACGCGCCGCTTTTTCGGTGAAGTAACCAAGGGCTGTACAGGTGTGCGCGCGGTGGATCGCAACCGAAGCCATGCCTGTTTCTTTCGCTGCCGCAATGGCCTCTGGCAAAGCACGCTCGAAAGCTGGTTGCGCGAAACCGTTGCCAGCATCGACTTCGATGCGCGAGGCGAGCGGGCGCGTGACAACAGGCTCCACAGATCCGCTGACGCGGCCACTCTGGAGCTGCTGGCAATAGCTTTCAACGTAATAGAGCCCGCAAATGCGGTTGCTGCGTGTTTCAGCCCAAGCCACGGCCTGCGCCATTTCAGCGGCGATCCAATAATCGGCCCCATGCGCGATAAGCGCTTGGCGCGTGATTTCTTCGATCTCGTTTACGAAAATATCTGACATGCGCAGCCCCTATGTGTTGGGCGGGAACCTGCGCAAAGCGGTGTGGCGCGTCAAGCGTTTATGAGGCGCTTAAGTCGCGCGCGTGTCCACAAAGGTAATCAATGCGGCATCCACGGCTTCGGTTAAGCCGGCAAGTTCAATCTGGCTATCATCAGAAAGTTCAAGAATGACCCCATCAGAGGCAATCGTTTGATCAACTAGCGTTGGCGGCGTGTCGCTTTGATGCTCGATCACGATCAAGTCCTCGCTCGCGTCAAAATCAGTCACCAAGGCCCGCGCGCTTAGGGTACTAAGACGCACAAAAGTGTCCGCCCCCTCGCCGCCAGTGGCGACGTCTGTGTCATCCAGATGCAAACGGTCATCGCCAGCCCCGCCAATCAGCGTGTCTTCGGCGCTGTCGTCTAGGCCGCCAATTGTGCCGCCAAACAGACTGTCATCCCCCTCGCTGCCAGAGATCTGGTCAGCGCCTGTGCCCCCTTCAATCGTGTCGTTGCCGGTGCGCCCGTCGATAACATCATCGCCGTCTTCGCCGTCGATGGTATCATCGCGCTCCGAGCCAAAAATCGTTTGGTTGGCGTTATCGACGACCTCTTCCAACTCTTCCGAGCTGTCATCGGCACCTTCATCATCGCTTGGTGGATCCGTCTCTGCCACGGCCTCATCCAGCGGGTTGTTCGCCTCGTCGCCTGGCGCGACAGGATCGGCTTCTGGCGTTTCCGGCTCGGCCGGTTCTTCGCCCACAGGATCGATCAAAATGGCACCAAAAAGGGTCAGCCCAGAGAGCAGAATAATCATCATCGCAGACATAGAAATCCCCTTGGAACACACATTACACTGCGGGATTGTTATCTACTCAAGTTGTCAAAAATTTGACGAAAGCACGCCCTAAAGCGCCACGAGCGCCCCCTCGTCAAGGCGCACCTGACGATCCATGCGCGCCGCAAGATCAAGGTTGTGGGTCGCGATCACCGCAGAAAGACCAGTGCCGCGGACCAGTTCCATCAATGCGCCAAACACTTGATCAGAGGTGCCCGGATCAAGGTTGCCTGTCGGCTCATCCGCCAGCAGAAGACGCGGAGCGTTCGCCAATGCACGGCAAAAAGCAACGCGCTGTTGCTCGCCGCCTGAAAGCGCGGCGGGGCGATGCTCTGCGCGATGCCCGACGCCAACGCGGGTCAGTAAATCAAGCGCGCGGGTCTGCGCAGCGCCCTGAGCGACACCATTGGCGAGCTGGGGCAGCACAATGTTCTCAACGGCTGTAAATTCCGGCAACAAATGGTGAAATTGGTACACAAAGCCCACATCCATGCGCCGAATTGCCGTGCGTTTGCGATCACTTAGGCCCGTCAGGTTCTGCCCTGCGATCTTCACATGGCCCGCATCTGGCGTATCGAGCAGGCCTGCAATATGCAAAAGCGTCGACTTGCCCGCACCAGAGGGCGCGACAAGGGCGACGACTTCACCCGGTTTCACAGTCAGATCAATCGCGCGCAGCACGTTGACTTCATTCTCTTTTCCGCTGTTGTAGCTCTTGGCAATGCCGCTGAGCTCTAAGGTCAGATCACTCATAGCGCAGTGCCTCTACGGGGTTCATGCGTGCCGCGCGGCGAGCTGGAAAAATCGTCACGATGAATGACAATCCCAGCGAGAGCACGACAGCCGTCATCACATCTTCGATCCTGA
Organism: uncultured Planktotalea sp.; assembly: GCA_964421835.1. Classification (GTDB taxonomy): domain Bacteria; phylum Pseudomonadota; class Alphaproteobacteria; order Rhodobacterales; family Rhodobacteraceae; genus Planktotalea. Next base: position 12,376 of record CAYQZI010000053.1, on the reverse strand, counting down.
GTTCCGCAGGCAATCGATAAAGCCCGCGAATTTCGGGATCCCACACACCGCCGCCTGCGAAAGCGTTCACAAACGAGAAAATCGGATCGATATAAAGCGCAAACAGGCAGCCCAAAAGGACGCCTAGCGCCGTGCCAATCAACCCTGTAAACGCGCCGCAAATGAAGAACACACGTAAAATAGAGCCCTCGCTTAGCCCCATCGTGCGCAAAATGCCAATATCGCGGCCTTTGTTTTTCACCAACATGATCAGGCCGGACACGATATTCATCGCCGCGACCAACACCAAAATGGAGAGGATAATGAACATCACATTGTCCTCGATCTCTAATGCGCGCAGAAACCCGCCAGACGCATCGGTCCACGTCCAAAGCTGCGTGCGCACGCCCCCTGCGCGCAAAATCGCAAGCTGCAAATCGTCAATCGCTTCAGGGTCTTCGACCATGACTTCGATCTCATCCGCACTGCCCTCGCGATTGAAAAAGCTCTGCGCCTCGGCAATCGGCATGTAAACCCGCGTACGGTCAATATCCGTGCGTCCCGCCTTGAAAATATAGGTCACTTCATAGGCTTTGACGCGCGGGCTGGTGCCAAACGCCGTCTTCACCCCATTCGGAGAAATCAGTTTTATGCGATCACCGCTAGAGACGCCAAGCTCGCGCGCAACCCCTGCTCCAATCGCAATGCCCTCCGCGAAGCGATTGATATCACCGAAGAATTCTTCCGGATTGGCAATATTGGGAATGGTCTTAAGATCGCTGGCCGTGATGCCATAAATTTCGACCCCTGCATTGGCGTTTGATCTATTCGCCATGACCTGCCCGCGCACCAGCGGCGCAGCGCGCGTCACCCCCTCGACACCGCGCAGGCGTTCAGCCATGGCATCATAATCGTAAATTTTGCGATCAAGGCGGCCATATTCATCCACTTCTGCAGAGAGATAGGCCGTCACATGCGCATTGGTGCCGAGGATCGTATTGACGAAATCGGTGCGAAACCCCGAGCGCACAGCCAAGGTCGCAATCAGCGCAAACACTGCCAAAGTGATGCCGATCAAGCTGATCCAAGTCATCACGCTCACGCCGCCCTCCGCGCGTTTGGCGCGCAGATAGCGCCACGCAATCATCCACTCAAACCGCGCAAACGGCATTGGCGTTTTTGGAGAGTTGGTTTTTGTCACGGCTCGAAGCTCCCTTAGGGGATGTTTTATGGCTCAGAGGTGCGCCGAAACAGCGCAAAAGGCAAGCGCAGCAACCAAATCAGCGTCGAAAACAGCACCAGACCGCCTAGAAATCCGAAAATCGCAAAAAGAGCGCCCTCAAAGGTGACAGGCATCGCAGGTTTGTAATTCTCCCATACGCGGCTTGCGAGTTCACCATCGGTAAAGCGCGCCGCGTATTTGGCGCGGCTGAACGGGCCAAGGCCCTGCATTTCCTCAAGATCGCGCGAGAGCCGGTCATGCCGCTCAATCGTGTGCACCATACTATCCGCGCGCGCTGCGCCCATTTCCCCGCCTTTGGCCAGATCCACCAGTGCGGCAGAGCGGCTCATATCAAGGTTTTCGGCGTCGCGGTCAAAGCCCTCGATAAAGCGCGAAAGCTCATCCACAGCGCCGCCCAAGCGCTGCATATACTGCTGAGAATACTCAGGAAATTGCGACGCACCTGCACTGCCGGTCAATCCGGCAGCCAAAGCAAGCACGCGCGCAATCATCTGTTACAGACCCTCATAGATCGCAGCGATCTTGGCAATTGCCAGCTCAGGGCTCATCTCTTCGCTCTCGCCCGTGCGGCGCGAAGTGACTTCGACAACACCGTTTTTCAGCCCGCGTGGACCAACCGTGATGCGCCATGGCAAGCCAATCAGATCCATCGTCGCGAACTTGCCGCCCGCACGCTCTTTGCGGTCATCATAAAGCGGCTCCAGACCCAGCGCTGTGAGGCTGTCATAAAGCGCTTCGCAGGCCGCATCCGCCTCTTCATCGCCTTGTTTCAGGTTCACAATTCCGCAGTGGAACGGGGTGACGCCCTCAGGCCAGATGATGCCATTGTCATCATGGCTGGCTTCGATGATTGCGCCCAAAAGACGCGAAACACCAATGCCGTGGCTGCCCATATGAAGCGGCACGCGCTGGCCCTCTTCGTTCTGCACCATCGCGCCCATCTTCTCGGAATATTCTGTGCCAAAGTAGAAAATCTGCCCCACTTCGATGCCTCGCGCGACGCGGCGGCGCTCTTCTGGCACCTCGTTAAACACAGCCTCTTCATGGGTTTCATCCGTGCGCGCATAGCGCGATGTGAACTCTTCCATCACTGA
>CAYQZI010000053.1:0-9960 GCA_964421835.1 uncultured Planktotalea sp. | reverse complement strand
ACACCAAAGCGTGGGCGCACCTCGTCGCGGAATTTCCACTGCACATGATACAGCGTCAGCGGCAGCGACTTATAGCTCCCGACAAAATTCGCCACCATATCTGTGATCAGCTCTTCATTGGTGGGACCATAAAGCATCTCCCGGTCATGGCGATCTTTGATGCGCAGCATCTCTGGACCATAGGCATCATACCGCCCGGACTTGCGCCACAGATCCGCCGATTGCAGCGTTGGCATCAACATCGGAATATGCCCCGCGCGCTGCTGCTCGTCGTGCACGATGTTCTCGATCTTGCGCAGCACCTTGAACCCCATCGGCAGCCAGGAATAAATCCCCGCCGAGGATTGCTTAATCATCCCCGCGCGCAGCATAAGGCGGTGACTCACAATCTGCGCGTCCGCAGGGTTTTCTTTCAGGATCGGCAAAAAATATCGGCTCAGGCGCATCGCACGTCTCTCGCAATTATATCAGGTCTTACCCCGTTTAGGGCCTGCACTACGCTACAGCAAGCTGTGCGCCTTCATCTTGCCAAATAAACTCCGGGGGAGTCGGCCCTGCCGACGGGGGCTGGCCCCCATCTGCCCTTGAAACCTGCTCGGGCATAAGCGATGTCTAACGCACAATAGCAAATAGGACCGCCATGGCACTTCCTGTCAAAGATCAGATGAAATACTGGGGCATCACCGCCGCTTTCTTTATGATTGTTCTGTGGTATCTAGGCGATGTGATCCTGCCCTTCGTGCTTGGCGGCGCACTTGCCTATTTCCTTGATCCTGTCGCGGACAAGCTGGAACGTATGGGCTGCACCCGCGTCATTGCCACAACGATCATCACGCTGGTTGCGGTTGTGATCTTTGTGCTGATGATCTTGCTCGTTGTGCCCACCTTGATTAACCAAGCCATCGCCCTTTTCGAAATCGCACCGCAGTTGTTCCGAGACCTGCAAGCCTTCCTTGCGGAACGCTTCCCGCAGGCGCTCGATGAAGGCTCGACCCTGCGCCAGTCCTTGCTCAGCCTCGGCGAAACCATCCGATCCAAGGGCGGCGAGCTGCTGAGCTCTGTGCTCTCTTCGGCCTCTTCCATCATCAACATCGTTGTGCTGTTCTTGATCGTACCCGTTGTGGCGTTTTATCTGTTGCTCGACTGGGACAATATGACCGCGCGCGTCTCCACCTTGCTGCCCCGCGATCATGCGCCAACGGTGCTCGAACTGGCCTCGCAGATCAACGAAACCCTCGCAGCGTTCATTCGCGGCATGGGCACGGTTTGCCTCGTGCTGGGTACCTACTACGCGATTGCACTGATGCTCGTGGGGCTACAATTTGGCCTTGTCGTTGGCTTTGTCGCAGGGTTGATCACCTTTATCCCCTATGTTGGCGCTCTGGTTGGCGGCATTTTGGCGATTGGGCTTGGCCTGTTTCAGTTCTGGGGCGATTGGGTGTCGCTGGGCTTGGTCGCTGGCATTTTCGTGGTTGGCCAAGTGCTCGAGGGCAATGTGCTGACCCCAAAACTTGTCGGCTCTTCCGTTGGCTTGCACCCTGTGTGGCTTTTGCTGGCATTGTCCGTGTTCGGATCGCTTTTCGGCTTTGTCGGAATGCTGGTCGCCGTGCCTGTCGCCGCGGCGCTTGGCGTGATCATTCGCTTTCTTGTGGGGCAATATTTGAGCAGCAAGCTCTATTACGGACTTGAGCCGGATGAGCAAAGCAAAGACTAACCCATGAGCCAGCAACTTAGTTTTGATCTGCCCAGCCGCGCGGCTTTGGGACGGGATGATTTTTTCATCTCACCCTCGAACGCGCTTGCCGTGGCCTTGATTGATACGCCGCAAAGCTGGAGCAATGGCAAACTGCTGTTGATTGGTCCGCAGGGCGCGGGCAAAACCCATCTTGCACATGTTTGGGCGGCACAGAGCGGCGCGCAGATCATTGCGGCGCAAAGCTTGCGAGAAAGCGCAGTGCCAGAGCTGCTACAGTCCGCTTTGGTGATCGAAGATGTCGATCACATCGCTGGCACGCCTGCGCAGGAAACTGCGCTATTTCATTTGCACAACCTCGCGCAAGCCGAAGGGCGCGCGCTTTTGTTCACCGCCAAATCGCAGCCCCAGCATTGGGGGCTGCGCCTGCCTGATCTGGCCAGCCGCCTGCAAGCGGTGCAGACGGCCACGCTTGATGCGCCTGATGATACGCTTTTGACCGCTGTTTTGATGAAACTCTTCGCGGATCGACAGCTTAATCCTGCCCCCGATGTTATCCCGTTTTTGGCGCTGCGCATTGATCGCTCTTTCGCCGCGGCCCAGCAAGTGGTGGCCGCGCTCGACAAAGCGGCGCTGGATGCAGGGCGCTCTATAACAAGGGCTTTTGCCTCAGCAGCGCTGGACAAGCGCGCACAAGACAGCGCACACTCAGGCCCTGAAACGGAGTGACCCGAAACCGATGCAAGCGGACTTTCTCAAAGCAGACTGCCCTGCCCCGCTCGATCTGACCGATGTGGATCTGAGCGGCCCTGCGCGCTTTGTGAACCGCGAACTCAGCTGGCTCAACTTCAACTGGCGCGTGCTCGAAGAGGCGGAAAACCCCCGCGTGCCGCTGCTTGAACGCCTGCGGTTTCTGTCGATCTCTGCCACCAACTTGGACGAATTTTACACCGTGCGCGTGGCGGGTCTGCGCGAGTTGGCCCAAGCGGGCAAAACCAAAGCGGCAGCGGATGGTTTAACGCCTGCCGAGCAATTGGCATTGATCAATGAAGACGCGCGCAACCTGCTGAAAACACAGCAAACTGTCTTTGAAAGCATCCGCAACAAAATGCTCGAAGCGGGCATCGCCATCGTGGCGCGCGACGCCCTTACAGACGCGGACAAAGATGTTCTTGCGGACTTCTTTCTGCACAATGTGTTCCCCGTTCTGTCCCCGCTTGCGATTGATCCAGCGCATCCTTTTCCGTTCATCCCCAACACTGGCTATTCCCTGGCGCTACAGCTTGAGCGACAATCAGACAAACGCGAGCTTTTTGCCCTTTTGCCGATCCCTGCGCAGATCGACCGCTTTGTGGCCTTGCCCGCCCCTGATAAGCAACTGCGCTATTTGCCGCTTGAAGATGTGCTGCTTGAAAACCTCGGGCGTTTGTTCCCGGGGTATAAACTCAAGGGCCATTTTGAGTTCCGCGTGCTGCGCGACAGCGATCTAGAAGTGGAAGACGAAGCCGAAGATCTGGTGCGCGAGTTTGAAGTTGCTTTGAAACGGCGCAAGCGCGGTGAAGTCGTACGCATGACCTATACGGGCGATGCGCCGAATAAGCTGAAAACACTGGTGATGCGCGAGCTCGGCGTGACAGACGAAGAAACGGTTGAGCTATCGGGCATGATTGGCATGTCCGATCTGTCGGAACTGGTCACAGATGCGCGCCCCGATCTGCTTTGGCCGCCTTTCATGCCCCGCGTTCCAGAGCGCGTGCAGGACCATGAAGGCGACATGTTCGCCGCGATCCGCCAGAAAGACATGCTGCTGCACCATCCCTATGAGACCTTCGATATGGTGGTGCGTTTCTTGACCCAAGCGGCGCGCGATCCTGATGTGGTGGCGATCAAACAGACGCTGTATCGCACCTCGAAACGCTCCCCCATCGTGTCTGCACTTTGCGAGGCGGCAGAGGATGGCAAATCCGTCACCGCCCTGGTCGAGCTGAAAGCGCGCTTTGACGAAGCCGCAAACATCCGCCAATCACGCCGTCTTGAGCGCGCGGGCGCACATGTGGTTTACGGCTTTCTTGATCTCAAAACCCACGCCAAGATTTCCACTGTTGTGCGCCGCGAGGGCGATCAACTGGTGACCTATACGCATTACGGCACAGGCAATTATCACCCGATTACAGCGCGCATTTATACCGATTTGTCGTTCTTTACCTGCGACAAGAAACTTGGCCGCGATGCGACGAAAGTGTTCAACTATCTCTCTGGCTACGCGCCGCCCGATGCACTGGAAAATCTCTCGATTTCGCCCCTGACTCTGAAACCACGTTTGATTGATCTGATTGCGCGCGAGGCGGAACATGCCAAGGCAGGAAAACCCGCTGTTATCTGGGCCAAAATGAACTCGCTGATCGATCCCGAAGTCATCGACGCGCTCTATGAAGCCTCGCAGGCAGGTGTGAAAATTGATCTGGTCATTCGCGGGATTTGCGGGCTGCGCCCCGGCATCAAAGGTCTGAGCGAAACCATTCGCGTCAAATCCATCGTTGGCCGTTTTCTTGAGCATTCGCGCATCGTGTGTTTTGGCAATGGTCACGGCCTGCCTCATAAAAAGGCGCGGGTGTTCATCAGCTCTGCCGACTGGATGGGCCGAAACCTGAACCGACGCGTTGAAACACTGGTGGAAATCAATAACGGAACGGTGAAAGCTCAGATCGTCAGCCAAATCATGGCGGCAAACCTCGCTGATGTCGCCCAAAGCTGGATCATGCGGCCCGATGGCTCCTTTGCCCGCGAGAGTGTGCCAGAGGGGCAATTCGCGTTTAATTGTCACCGCTTCTTTATGGAAAATCCGTCGCTCTCTGGGCGCGGCTCTGCGGGCGCGGCGGATGTGCCACAATTGACCCATACAGACGACGAAAGTGCCTAAGGTATGAGTGCCGATATGACCGCCGAATTTACGCCCTTGCCCGCGTCCAACCCCTTTGGTCGCCCTTTGTTCAACGATCCGTCGGTGCGCAAATTGGCGCGCGTTGGGGTGGTCGATATCGGTTCAAACTCGGTACGCATGGTGATTTTCGACGGCGCTGCGCGCAGCCCTGCCTATTTTTACAACGAAAAACTCATGTGTGCTTTGGGCGCAGGCATTTCCGACACAGGCCGCTTGAACCCAGAAGGGCGCGTGCGCGCTTTGGCGGCTGTGGCACGCTTTGAAGCGATTGCGCAAAGCCTTGGGATTTCGCCGCTGACCGCCGTGGCCACCGCCGCTGTGCGTGATGCCAGCGATGGTCCTGACTTTTGCGCCGATGTGCTGCGTGAAACAGGGTTAACAGTGCATGTGATCGATGGCCCTGAGGAAGCCCGCCTCTCCGCGCAGGGTGTGCTGTTGGGATGGCCGGGCTCTTATGGGCTTGTGTGCGATATTGGTGGCGCCTCGATGGAGCTGGCCGAAATCCGTGATGGGCATGTAGGCAAATGCGTGACCTCTTCGCTGGGGCCATTAAAGCTGCAAAGCATGAAGGGCGGCGCGAAAGCGCGAAAACCCTATGTGAAGTCGGTCATCGCTGATTTGCATGCCGAAATTGGCGAGCAAAAGGACCGTCTGTTCCTTGTGGGTGGCTCGTGGCGTGCGATTGCGCGCATCGATATGCATCGGCGCGGCTATCCTTTGCACGTGCTGCACGAGTATCGCATGACGTCAAAATCCGTGCGCGAAACGGTGAAATACATCGCGAAATCCGATATCGAGGAGCTGCGCGCCGAGTGCGGAATTTCTGCTGCGCGTATGGCCTTGGTGCCAATCGCGAGCGAGGTGCTCAAAGCGCTGATCCGACAGGTTAAGCCCAAAGATATCGCGATTTCGAGCTATGGTATTCGCGAGGGCATGCTCTATGAGCAAATGCCGCAAAAGTTACGTGATCGCGACCCGTTGATCGAAAGCGCACGCTTTTCCGAAAGCAAAGATGCCCGCATGCCGGGCTTTGGCAAAACGCTTTATGATTTCATCATGCCACTGTTCAAATCTGCGCCCTTTGCGACCAAACGCTTGGTCAAGGCTGCCTGCCTTTTGCACGATGTGAGCTGGCGCGCGCATCCTGATTTTCGCGCAGAAGTCTGTTTTGACAACTCCACACGGGCCAACTTGGGCGGGCTAAGCCATTCAGAACGTGTGTTTCTTGGCCTTGCGCTGATGTATCGCTATCGCAACAAGCCGGACGGAACACGCTTTGATGAACTGCTGGACTTGCTGCAACCCGAACAGCTGCGCCAAGCGGAAATCTTGGGCAAAGCCATGCGCTTTGGCGCAATGCTGTGGATGGAAAAAGACGCGCAACTTGGGGAAATCCGCTGGTTTCCCAAGAAAAAGCAGCTTGAGCTGCGCCTGCATCCCTCTGCCAAGCCCTTGTTTTCTGAAGTCGCTGAAGCGCGCTTGTTCTCGCTCGCGAATGCATTGAACGCAGAGGTAAAAGTAAAATTTACCAAGCCCTCGAAAGAGGCATAAACGCTTTACAGATCAACTTCGCCCTCGCGCGGAGGCAACTCTGATGCGCTTTTGCGGCGCAGGATAATATCGCCGTTGGGCAAGATTTCAGGCGGATGATACTTCGAAAAATCCTCGACCTGCTCCAAAAGATCGCCCAAGGCCGGCCCCATATTTTCAACCAAACCGCGCAGCGCAGGCTCCATCCGCTCGGCCAGCCCTTCCATGTCGCGCAGCGCGGGCTGCATTTCCTGCATAAGCCCCTCGAACAAAAGCCGCGCGCCTTTCTCCATCAACCCGAAGCCTTCAGTCTCTGTTTTGTCCTCGGCCTGCGCAGGCAAAGCCAGTGCGAAAGCCAAGGTCGCGGTCAATGTAATCTGTTTCATGAAGGGTATGTAGGCGCTTGTCGCGGTGATTTTGAGTCTAAATATCAATATCGAGCGTCACAGGGAAATGATCCGACGCGGTCAGCAGCGCATTTCGCAAGCCTTCATCATGCCAACACTCGGGGTCATCAAAGGGGTGCCAAATCCGCCAAGCCTTTGCTTTATTGCGTAAATTCTCACTCACCATGATATAATCAAGCAGCGCCTGCAAAAAGCGATTGTCGTTCTTTAGAAAAAACCGTGCCGTCGTCGGCGCACCGCCAATTTTTCGCGCCAAAGCGCGCGCCGCATGTGGATCATAAAGACACGGACAACCGGTTTCGCCCAAAATAATCTCGACAGACGAGCGCCCAAAGAGGTTTTCATACTCATCAAGCCCCGGCCCATCATTCAAATCGCCAAGCAACATCACATGCTCGCCCGCATTCAGATGCGCTTCAATACGCCCGCGCAGCCAAACCGCTTGCGCCAATTGTTTGCGCCTGTTGGCAATTGAAAAGCGCATGACCTCTGCCGCATTATGGGCGCCATGGGGTGCTTTGCTTTTGAGATGCGCGCCGATCATGCGCAATTTCGTGCCAGCGGCGGTCTCAACCGCCAGCTCAAGCGGTGGCTTGGAAAACGTCACATTGTCCGCGCGATTGTCGATATCAAGATCAATGTCGTAGGTGCCATTAAAGGGCGGCACAGTCTCCCCAAGTGCACCAATCGGGTCATGCACAGCGCTCAGCTTGCTTGGATCATAAAGCAGTGAAATTTCTTGCTGTGTGGTATTTGTAAAGCCAATCAATGCCTTAGATGTGCGCAGCCCGTATAGTTTGGCAAAATTCTCAAGCGCTTTTGTCCCGGAGCGCTGCGCATGATCATCGGGGGCTTCGATCACCATGATCGCATCTGCATCGATCTTGCGAAACACCTCGGCCAGCGCCCTGGCTTGCTCAGAACGTTTCACATCGCGCCGCCCAGACCAGCGATTGTCGCGCTGCACTTGCCCCGCGTCGTCAAACAAGCGGTCGAACCATTCGACATTATAACAAGCAATGCGCACTAAGTTGTCCTGACTTTGGTAACTTCTTCCCAAGCTCTATTGATATCAACCATACGTTTTTCGGCCATGCGGATCGCCTCTTCGGGGACGCCGCGCGCGATCATCCTGTCGGGGTGGGTTTCGCGCACTAGATTACGCCAAACCTTGCGGATCTCTTCAAGCGAGGCATCAGAAGACACGCCAAGTACCGTGTAGGGATCAGGCGCAGCATCTGGTACAAAACGCGCACGAAGCGCCCGAAATTCCATCTCGGGCAGACCAAAAATATGCGCGACTTCCTTGAGAAATTCATTCTCGCTTGGATGGTAAAAACCATCGGCCATCGCGATATGAAACAGCCCCTCCATAAGATCGTTGAGGGTGCTTTGCTCATCCGCAAACATATCCGCGATGCGGCGCGCGTATTCTTCGAACCCCGCCACATCAAGACGGGCGAGATTGAAAACGCGCGCGGCATTCTCTTCATCCGCAGCAGCAATGTTAAAGACCTCGCGAAAGGCTGTCACCTCGTCGCGCGTCACCTGCCCATCCGCTTTCGCCATTTTCGCGCCAAGCGCGATCACAGCAATCGTGAATCCCACAGAGCGTTCTGGGGGGCTGCGCAAACGGTCAAAAACCTTTGCAAGGCTTTCACCGCTGGAAAGCGCAGCAAGCGCTTCAGATATGCGAGTCCATAGTGACATCCTTCATATCTACGCTGCCCAAGCGCTAAAGCCCATGCACCTTTACGGCATATCCTACAATGGTGTGAGAATTTTCTGCATCAAGACAAGGTCAATGTAGCGACCAAACTTGTAACCGACATCGGGGATGAGACCGACATGTTGATAGCCCAGCTTAGCATGAAAGGCTTGTGCTTTCGGATTTTCGCCACTGATGCCCGCAATCAAGCTATGCACCTCTTGCGCGACTGCATATGTTTCGAGCTGCTCTAACAACGCCCGCCCTATGCCTTTGCCGCGTACATCAGGGGCGAGATTTATCGAAAGTTCTTTGGTGCGCCAATAGCCGGGACCACTGCGAAACGCGGAATAGGTTGCAAAACCAGCGACTTCGCCAGCCTGCTCGGCGACGAAAAACGCGCCCGCGCGTACTTTGATAAGCGTGCTGATATCCTCAGCCAGCTTGGGCGTATCGGTAAAAGTCACCGTCGTGTCGCGGATAATCGGGTTCCAGATGGCGCAAATTGCTTGCGCATCTTCAGGGGCAGCCGCGCGAATACTCATGTGAGCGTGCGTAGCCCGTGTGGGGTGTTGAACTCGGCAATAAGTGCGGGTGTGTTCGCTTTCTCAAAGCGGACTGATGCACCCGAGATTTGGCCCAAGGTATCGGCGAGCTCTTGTGCATTTTGATGTACAACAGTGAGTTGCTTGAGCGACGCACCAGATGAAGCGAGCATTTGTTTCGGATGCAGCGCGCCATGCCATTGAATGAGCGGCGGGAAGACCCCATCAAACGGCAAAATGCCGCTTTCAGGCACCGCCATTTGCCAACGCAAGTCGCCACGCTCAAGCGAGATCGCTTCGCCTGCATCCTGCCATTGCGTGAGCGCTGCACTCATGTCTGGCACCGCGCAAATCCAGTTGGTTAAGCGCGGTGAACCAGAAAAATTGTCGAGGTTGAACCAACGTGCACGATCAGGGTTTGGCACGTTGGGATTGATCGAAATTGCCTCAAGATAGAGGCCATCCTCCATGCCCATCAGATGGTTATGAGTGGCGAACCGCGCGTGTTCGCCGCCGTCTTGCATGGCAAGCCCCAACGCATCCTCGATATGCGCGCGCGCCGCGTCGCGGGATTCTCCGCTGACAGCAAGATGATCAAGGAGGACGGAGTTCATTAAGGGTTGCCCTTTAATTTAGCTGCGCGTTTCGCGAATGATCTCAAGAATATCTTGCGCGGCTTTCGGGATGTTGGTCCCCGGCCCGAAGATCGCTTTCACGCCAGAATTATAAAGGAAATCATAGTCTTGCTGCGGGATCACACCACCGCAGATAACAATGATATCTTCGGCGCCCGCTTCCTTCAACGCCTGCACCAATTTGGGTGCGAGCGTTTTGTGACCCGCCGCCTGGCTTGAGATACCGATAACGTGGACGTCGTTGTCCACCGCGTCTTGCGCCGCTTCTTCGGGTGTCTGAAACAGCGGGCCAACGTCAACGTCGAAACCGATATCCGCGAACGCTGTCGCGATCACTTTCGCGCCGCGGTCATGGCCATCTTGGCCCATCTTCACAACAAGCATGCGGGGGCGGCGCCCCTCTTGTTCTGCGAAATCTTCGACAGATTTCTGGATCGCGGCGAAGCCTTCGTCGCCCTCGTAGGCGGCACCATAAACGCCTGCCAGTGTTTTCACTTCGGC
>CAYQZI010000052.1:6579-16995 GCA_964421835.1 uncultured Planktotalea sp. | reverse complement strand
CCTAGATCATTTCATCGACACCAACGCCGCGTCATGTGTGCGCAAATCAAGCGCGCTGCGCGCAAGCGATTGCAGATCCAGAAACTGATCCAGCTCTTCGCGCGCTTCATGCTCGGTCAGATCGTGGCTTTGCGCGATCACTCGCGACAGAGCGTTTGGACTGATCTTACCCTTGTCGAATTCTTGCGCCTTCGCATGCGGAAAGCGGTGCATCAACACAGGGAGGTTGGCTTTCCAATTTGACGCGAACTGCGCCCAGCTTAAACGTGCCATTGCGTTCTCCTAAGAAACTGCTCGATAAAAGCACTCTTTCAGGCAAACGTTAGTTTCTGGTTACTTTTTGCAAGGCCGCTAAAATCTAACCTTCTTCCCACCACCAAACCTCTGGCAGGAAGCCGGACCAATCGCCGTAAATTGGCAGCTCGTCCGCGTGTTTGAGCTGCTTTGCGTGGGCGATATTGCTGTAAGGCCATTGATAAAGCGGAATAAAATAGCGCCCAGAGATCAAAATACGATCCAGCGCGCGGGTGGCGGCGATGAAATCCTCCTGCGAGCGAGCGCCTAAAATCTTATCGATCATTGCCTCGGCTGCGGGCACATTCATCCCCATCCAATTGCGACGACCCGGGCTATCCACGCCTTCGCTGCCCCAGTAAAGATACTGCTCGTTGCCCGGGCTAAGCGAGAGCCCAATGCGGTAGTAGGTCATGTCAAAATCGTAATTCGCTGTGCGCTCCGTATATTGCGCATCGTCGGTGGTGGATATTTTCGCTTCGATCCCCAAACGCGCGAGCGCATTGATATAGATATCCAGGATCGCCTGGTTTTCTTGATTGCCTTGGCGCAAAAGCACGTCGAAGCTAAGCTGATCGCCACTTGCATCAAGCATTTTGCCGTCCTGCACCGTGTATCCCGCGTCTTGCAGCAATTTCATCGCGGCGCGGATGTTCTTGCGATTGCGCGCTGTGCCGTCGGAGACGGGCAAAATGTAGCCCTCAAACGCGCCGGGCAGCAGATCGGCTTTATGTGGCTCTAGCAAGGCCGCGACTTTGCCGCTGGCTTCGCCCGCCTCCATGCCCAGCACGGAGTTGGAAAAGTAGGAGCTGATACGCGGCTGACGCCCGCCGGTGAGCGTGTCGTTGATGAACTCGAAATTGAACGCATGGATCAGCGCATCGCGTACGCGCCAGTCATCAAAGGGCGCTTTGCGGGTGTTCATCACAAATCCGGTCATGCCCGTGGGGCGCTGATGCGGGATCGGGGATTTCACCACTTCGCCGCTTTGCACCGCAGGAAAATCATACTGGGTTTCCCATTTTTCCGCGTTGTTTTCGCGGCGCATGTTCAGCTCGCCCGCTTTGAACGCCTCAAACAGAACCGAGCTGTCGCCATAGAACTCCATCTTGATTTCATCAAGGTTCATCGTGCCACGGCGAAACGGCACATCCTTGCCCCAATACTCGGGATTGCGCGTGAGCGTGAGCGAGCGCCCCGCATCCACATCAGTGATGACATAGGGCGATGTGGCAATCGGGATGTCCTCGAGCGTAGAATTGGCGAAATCCTTGCCCTCCCACTGCGCTTTTTTCAGGATCGGGCGCAGACCCGCGATAAGCGCGAGCTCGCGATTGTCCTCGTTGAAGGTGATGCGCACTGCGCGTGGGCCAGTGGCCTCGATCGTTTCGATCTTGCTGTAAAAGCCGCGATAGCGCGGGTGACCGACAGTGCCTAGGGTTTCATAGGACCAAATCACATCCTCGACCGTGACAGGGCTGCCGTCAGAGAATTTTGCCTCTGCGCGCAGTGTAAATTCGACCCACTCGCGATTCGGTCCTGTCTCTATCGATTCGGCCAAAAGTCCATAAAGCGAGAATGGCTCGCCATATGAGCGGCCCATCAGGCTTTCATACGCGAGCGAGCGCAGCTGCCATGGCACCGAGCCTTTGCGGATATGTGGATTGAGCGAATCGAAACTGCCAACTTCGCCAAAACTGATCTTGCCGCCTTTGGGTGCATCGGGGTTGGCGTAGGGCAGAGACACAAAATCCTGTGGAAGGGCAGGGGCGCCGTACATAGCAATGCCATGGCTTGGCTCTGCGCTGAGCTGGGCAGGCAGAAGAGAAAGCGTTAAGATATAAGCGATTGAGCGCAAGCGCGGCTCGAAAAACAGTGATCTCATTTTGTAAACAATCCCTTAAATGCATAGCCTGTGGATAAAAACAGTATCGAAGCTTTTGAAGCTAATCAAACTTTTAGCTTGGACACCGGCAACTTAAAGCTTATAAGTAACCCACTGCTCGATAGGTTTCTTGCCTGTATGAAACCTGCCTCAATAACTTAACCCCAGCTTCGTGCTGGGGTTTTTTTTGTGCTATTGCATGGCTGCGATCCTGTGTCACAATTTCGCGCTTGCAGCATGAATTGCGCTTTTGCCCCTTATTTTAAAAGAGCCCCGTGATAAGGATGCGCGCGAACCCGATGCTCACTTAAGAGGACAACGCGCTTTATGACACTTTCAGGCAAAACAGCAGTCATCACCGGATCCAACTCGGGAATCGGTTTGGGAATCGCCCATGAAATGGCCAAAGCAGGGGCGCATGTGGTGCTGAATTCTTTTTCGGATCGCGATGAGGATCATGCCATTGCGGCTGAGATCGCCAACGCGCACGGCGTAGAGGCGCGCTATATTCAAGCGGATATGTCAAAAGGCGATCAGTGCCGTGCGTTGATCGAGAAAGCGGGCGCATGCGATATCTTGATTAACAACGCAGGCATTCAGCATGTGGCACCGATTGATCAATTTCCGGCGGATAAGTGGGATGCAATAATTGCGATCAACATGTCTTCGGCGTTTCACACGACCGCGGCGGCTTTGCCAAAGATGCGTGCGGCGGGCTGGGGGCGGGTGATCAACATCGCCTCGGCGCATGGATTGACAGCCTCGCCGTTCAAGTCTGCGTATATCGCCGCCAAACATGGCGTTGTGGGCATGACGAAATCAGTGGCGCTGGAAACGGCAGAGGAGCCGATCACGGCCAATGCGATCTGCCCGGGCTATGTTTTGACGCCGCTGGTGGAATCGCAAATTCCAGACACGATGCGCGAGTATGATATGTCGCGCGAGGATGTGATCAAGAACGTGATGCTGAAGCGGCAACCCTCAAAGGAGTTCGCAACGGTTGAGCAATTGGGCGGCACGGCTGTTTTCCTTGCCTCTGATGCGGCGGCGCAGATCACCGGCACGACGATTTCCGTCGATGGGGGATGGACTGCCCTTTGAGGCGAGCTCGATTTTTCTAGAAAAATCGGGCATCTAGAATAGCAAACGCCGGCGCATTTGGGCCGGCGTTGTTTTGAGTTTATATGCAAGATGAAGTTGGGCGTTATTTCTCTGGGATCAAGCCACGGGGGCTAAACCGAAGGACGACAAGCAAAACCAGTCCCATCGTGAGCAACCGCATATGCGCCGCGCTTTCCAGAAGGTGTTCTTTTAGGGCGCTGCCATCGGCCATCCCGGCCGTTATGATGCCCATCAGCCAATGGCCGAGGGGTTCAACTTGGATCCACAGATACCAAATTAGGAAACCACCCAAGACAGCACCGATATTATTACCAGAGCCGCCAACGATCACCATCACCCAAACGAGGAAAGTGAAGCGCAGGGGTTGATAAGTACCCGGGATCAGCTGGCCATCCAGCGTTGTCATCATCGCACCCGCAAGCCCGCAAATGGCGCTGCCAAGGATAAAGACCTGCAAATGGCGTGCTGTGACGTCTTTGCCCATTGCTTCTGCTGCGACCTCATTGTCGCGGATCGCCCGCAACATGCGCCCCCATGGGCTTTTGAGCGCGAATTGGAACATCACAAGCAAAACGATCAGCACCGCCGCAAAGAGCAAAGAGTAGTTGGCCTTCACGAAGAGCGTAGAGGCTTCGACCGCATCCAAGCCAAGGCCGCTTGCGCGATCTAAAAACGCCGGATCATTTTGCAGATCCACCTCGTAGGGCACCGGACGCTCTAAGCCTGCGACGTTTTTGACACCGCGCGTGAGCCAGTCTTCGTTCTTCAAAATGGCAATCACGATTTCTGCAATGCCCAGCGTCGCAATCGCGAGGTAGTCAGAGCGCAGGCCCAATGCTGTTTTACCAATCACCCAAGCCGCCCCTGCCGCCAAGAGCCCCCCAACAGGCCAAGAAACCATGATCGGAAGGCCCAGCCCTCCAAGGAAGCCGGTGGCCGCAGGATTTACCTTTTCAATCGCCAGCACAGATGGATCAAAGAGCGTACGAAACAGGAAAAAACCGCCCAAAAGCACCGCCATTAGCGCAAGCGTGCGTGTGCGGCTATGGGGTTTGCGCCGCATGATAAGTGTGGCAAGAACAATCGTCGCAGCGCCCACCAAAAGCGCAACAATCACGCCAATGCCGCCCGCGCTCCACGCCTGCGTCACGGGTGCATGCGAGATAAGCACAGCCGCCAAACCGCCAAGCGCCACGAAGCCCATAACCCCCACATTAAACAGCCCAGCATAGCCCCATTGCAGGTTCACCCCGAGCGCCATGATCGCAGAGATCAGACACATGTTGAACAGACCCAGCGCCGTGTTCCAACTCTCCGTTGCGCCTGTGTAGATCAGCAGACCCGCCATGACCGCAAACAAAGCGATGTTTTTCAAAGGTATCGTCATACCGATTTCCCCGCGAACAGCCCTGTAGGCTTAAACAAAAGCACGATCAGCAAGATCACAAAGGACACGGCAAACTTATAGTCCGTGCTCAAAAGTTGCACCAAACCAGAGGGTTCCAGCGGTTCGGGCATCAAATAGACCAACACTTTTTTCCACGCATAGGTGATCGTGATTTCTGAAAAAGCAATCACAAAGCCCCCGGCGATCGCGCCAATCGGGCTACCAAGTCCCCCCACAATCGCAGAGGCGAAGATGGGCAGCAAAAGTTGGAAATACGTAAAAGGTTTAAAGCTTTTGTCGAGCCCGTAAAGCACGCCCGCCGTTGTCGCCAAGGCCGCCACCAAGAGCCATGTATACATCACCACGCGCTCTGGATTGATGCCCGAGAGCAACGCCAGATCCTCGTTGTCGGAATAGGCGCGCATCGATTTACCGGTGCGCGTGCGATTGAGGAACCAGAACAGCAGCGCCACAACAATCACGGCGGTGATCACTGTAATCCCTTGCGAGGTCTTGATCGCCAGCCCTTCGCGCAGACCTGTCATTTCCTTGAATTCGCGCGCGTTGATGATGAAGCGCTCGCCATCGGAAAACCGTTGCTCGCCGGGGCCAATGGCAAAGCGCACCAGCCCGTTCATAATGAACATCACGCCCATCGAGACGATCACAAGGATCACAGGTTTGGCCTTTTGTGCGCGATAAAAGCGATAAACGAAACGGTCGGTGAACAGCACCAAAATCATGCAGCCCAGAATGCCAAAAGGCAGGGCAAGCAACGCCGTTGGCAAGGGGCCAAGGTTGATGCCCGCCGATTGCATCCACCAAGTGATAAATATGGTGAACATTGCGCCGCTCGCCATGGTGTCGCCATGGGCAAAGTTGGAAAACCGCAGGATGCCGTAGATCAACGTCACCCCGAGCGCCCCAAGCGCCAATTGGCTACCATAGGCAATTGCAGGCACGATCACAAAGTTCGACAGCGCGACAAGTGCGTTCAGAAAATCGATCATTCGCAGGCTCCAAGATAGCTGATCGCCATGGGGCCATCCGCGTAGTGCAAGGTGTAGCGCGCCGCGCCGCCCTCAGCGATTGTCATCAAGTGGCGGGCTTGAAACGCCCCCCCCGAAAGCGAATAAGCCGCCGACGAGCGCACGCCGATCAAAGTGGTGGTTCCTGTGTCGCTGATCATTTCGAATTCGACCGGCATATCAATCGCCTTTACACCCACCGCGCGCCCGTTGAGCGCTACGGAAAACGTTGTGTCGGCGCAGCTTTCTGCCTCAAAGCACTCGCTCACGAAAGCGCAGCTCAAGGCAATCTCGCGCTTGAATGGCGCGTCAAGATCTGCCGAGCTTTCGCTGCTGGTCTCGGCATCGTTGCTCTGCGCAATGGCTGGCGCGCTTAACGTCAGCGCGATCAGCAGAGATCCCAGAACATTTCTCAAATCGTTCATGCTATCCTCCGAGGAAACTCTTGCGTACTTCAGGATTGCCAAGCAGCGCTTTTCCGGTGTCGGTAAAGCCGTTACGCCCTTGCACCAAAACATAGCCTTTGTCTGCAATTTCAAGCGCTTGGCGCGCGTTCTGTTCAACCATCAGGATAGAAATGCCGGTGCGCGCAATCGCGATGATGCGATCAAACAATTCGTCCATCACAATTGGCGACACCCCTGCGGTTGGCTCATCAAGCATCAAGACCTTTGGAAAGGTCATTAAGGCGCGTCCGACGGCGACTTGCTGCCTTTGCCCGCCAGACAGCTCGCCCGCTGCTTGCTGACGTTTGTCGCGCAGAATGGGGAACAGATCGTAGACCATTTCAATACTGTTTGAAATATCATCGCGCCGAATAAACGCCCCCATCTCAAGATTCTCTTCCACTGTCAAAGAGGTGAAAATATTCGACGTCTGCGGCACAAATCCCATGCCTTTGCCAACCCGCGCTTGCGGCGTGAGCGCTGTGATATCCTCACCGGCAAGACGCACCGCGCCCTCGCGCAGGTTCAACATGCCAAAAACCGCCTTCATTGCGGTTGATTTGCCAGCGCCGTTCGGCCCGACAATCACAGCAATCTCGCCTTTTTCCACGGCCAGCGTACAGTCATGCAAAATATCCGCGCCGCTGCCATAGCCGCCCGTCATGTTCTCGCCAATTAAAAACGGTTCAGCCACAGCTCCAGCCCTTCTTTGGTCCTGAAATATCCCGGGCGCGCGCCTTAGGCGCGGGGGCAGAGCCCCTACCACAGTCGCCGCGCATCACACCGCTTCCTTATTCTTCAAACCCGTGCCCAAATAGGCCTCGATCACCTGCTCATTGGCCTTGATCTGCTCGATCGTGCCAATTGCCAGCTCTTTGCCTTCGGCCATCACAATCACCGGATCACACAGACGGCCAATGAACTCCATGTCATGCTCGATCATGCAAAACGTGTAACCGCGCTCTTGGTTTAAACGCAAAATCGCATCGCCAATGGTGTTCAACAGCGTGCGGTTCACCCCTGCACCGACTTCATCCAGAAAAACAATCCGCGCATCGACCATCATCGTTCGGCCCAGCTCAAGCAGCTTCTTCTGACCGCCAGACAGGTTGCCCGCTTTTTCATCGCTCAGATGCGCAATGGTCAGGAAATCAAGCACCTCATCGGCTTTCGCGGCCAAAGCACGCTCTTCTTCGGCAATGCGTTTGCGCCCAAACCAGGTGTTCCACAGAGCCTCACCCGATTGTCCACCGGGCACCATCATCAAGTTCTCTCGGCAGGTCATCGAGCTGAACTCATGCGCAATCTGAAACGTGCGCAGCAGACCCTTATGAAACAGCTCATGGGGCGGCAGGCCCGTGATATCTTCGCCAGCCATAAAGACACGGCCAGATGTGGGTTTCAAAACCCCTGCAATGACGTTGAACAAAGTGGTCTTGCCAGCCCCGTTCGGCCCCACCAGCCCCGTGATCGAGCCCTCGGCAATCTCGAGCGATGCGCCATCGACAGCGTGAAAGCCGCCAAAATGCTTGTGTAGGTTTTCAACCCGGATCACAGTCAGTCTCCCATTTTCACGGCGTCTTTGCGCGCCCTTTTCAAAATGGCTTTGCCGTTTCGCCCGATTCTACAAGCGTGGCCGTCCAAGTTGAACGCATAGACTAGGCATTGCCCGCAAAATTGAAAAGCGTTTCCGCAAAGCACATCAAAATTACGTCAATGGATGACTGCGCACTGGTCCAAATCCCGCTGCATCTTATGTTGATGTGCACACGCATCCGAACTTGGGAGATCGCAATGCCCCTCAATCGCCGCCAATTCACCCTTGCTGCAGGCAGCGCGCTGCTTGCGCCTTCGCTTTCGCGCGCGCAGACGCTGAACATCCAAACCATGGTCAGCGGGCTCGACGCGCCTTGGGCTTTTGGCTTTGCCGCGGGCGGCATTTTGATCACAGAGCGTGATGGCCAGCTTTTGTGGATCTCTGAGGGCGCGCAAAAACGCGTGTCGGGTTTGCCAAAGATTGAAGTTGACGGGCAGGGCGGCCTGCTGGATCTGCTCATTCCACGCGATTTCGCGCAAACCGGCCACATTTTCATGACCTACGCCAAACGACAGGGGCGCGGCTCTGGCACCGCGGTGATGCGCGCTAGCTTTGATCCGAACAGGGCCGCTCTCAGCGATGTCACTACCATTTTCGAGATGCGGACAGGCTCCAGCGGTGGGCGTCACTTTGGCTCGCGCATCGTCGAGGCGCGCGATGGCACGCTCTTCCTCACCATCGGGGATCGCGGCGCGCGCGAGTTGGCGCAAGATCCAAGGACGCATAATGGCACAATCCTGCGCATCGCGAAAAACGGCGCTGTTCCCGCAGACAATCCTTTCGTGAACCGACCTGATCACCTGCCCGAAATCTGGAGCTATGGTCACCGTAACCCACAAGGCCTCGCGCTTGATCTTAAGGGCGCGCTTTGGTCGCATGAGCACGGCGCGCGCGGCGGCGATGAGGTGAACCGCATCGTGAAAGGCGCAAACTACGGCTGGCCGACAATTTCATATGGCACACATTATTCAGGGCGGAAAATCGGTGAAGGCGTTGCGAAACAGGGCCTCGAGCAACCCAAACACTATTGGGATCCCTCAATCGCGCCCTCGGGCTATATGATCTATTCAGGCAAACAAAACCGCGCATGGCGCGGGCATCATTTCGTTGGCAGCCTAAAATTCGACTATATTTCTCGCCTGAGCGGCGAGCCTCTGCAAGAAGTGGCCCAAATCCAAACCGCCGAAACATCGCGCGTGCGTGATATCCGCGAAGCGCCGGATGGCGCGATCTGGTTCCTCTCCGTTGGCAAAGGAACACTGAACAAGATTCATCTTGCCTCTTAAACTCTCGCCTTTAGGCAAAACCGAATTTTCTAGAAAATTCGCACCCCCCTCAAATCGACAAGCGCGCCGCTTGAGAGCCGCGCTCTCGATAGGGCGTCGTGTCGTAATGCGCACGGTAGCACTTTGAAAAGTGCGAGGGCGAGGCAAAGCCGCAGGCAAGCGCCACATTGATTACGCTCATATCCGTCTGCATCAGCAAATTGCGCGCCTTTTGCAAACGCAGCTCCATATAATAGCGCTTGGGCGAGCGATTGAGATAACGGCGGAACAACCGCTCAAGTTGACGCGTGGACATGCCCACGTCTTTCGCCAGCACAGAGGGGCTGATCGGCTCTTCGATGTTGTTCTCCATCATCTGGATCACCGCACTCAACTTTGGATGGCGCACGCCAATGCGCGTGGGCACGGACAAGCGCTGCGTGTCCTGATCTGTGCGAATGGAGGAGTAAATCAACTGATCCGCCACCGCATTCGCCAGCTCTTCGCCATGCTCATCCGCGATCAGTTTCAGCATCAGATCAATGGAAGACGTGCCGCCCGCCGTGGTCAAACGATTGCCATCGACAACAAAGACCGACTTCGTCAGCTCAACCTCATCAAATTCTTCCAGAAAACTATCCTGATTTTCCCAATGAATCGTCGCACGTTTCCCATCAAGCATGCCCGCCTTTGCCATGCAATAAGAGGCGGTGCACAGGCCCCCAACGGTCAAACCACGGCGTGCTTCGCGGCGCAGCCAGTTCAGCAGTTTCTTGCTCGTGGCAAACTGAATATTCACCCCGCCGCAGAGCAACACTGTATCATCGCGCTGCAATTCGTTCAGATCGTCATCAAGCGCAAATTTTGTGCCCGCTGAGCAGGACACAGACTCTCCGCCTTCGCCAACCAGCGTCCAGGAATAAAGCTCTTTGCCGGACAAGCGATTTGCGATCCGCAAGCTTTCCAGCGCGGCAGAAAAACACAGCAGCGTAAAATCATTGAGCAAGACAAAGACAAAACGACGTGACTTGTCGGTCTCTGTGTCAACACTGATTTTAACATCCTCTGGGGTCGTCATAATATCGCAAATCCTGCAGTGCACATCTGTGCCATTTGAGGGCAAGCAAGAGCGAAAGTGATTCACGGCATGCAAAGCCAAATTCACCATGAGCGCATCATATCGACAACGTCAAGAACACCTTTGCACAATGCCCCTAGTCATAGCGCTAACACCGCCGTATACATGCTTTTCGAGACTTTATTTCTTAGGAGAAGACAGATGAGCAATTGGCAGAAATCGGACTGGCGCAACAAGCCACGGGTCCAGATGCCTGAGTATACGGATGCGGCGGCATTGGCCTCTGTTGAAGGTCAGCTCGCTGCTTATCCACC
>CAYQZI010000052.1:0-6479 GCA_964421835.1 uncultured Planktotalea sp. | reverse complement strand
CTAAACTTGCTGCGCGCGTTTTCGACTGGTGGCTACGCCGATGTGCATCAAGTGCATGCTTGGACCCTTGGCTTTACCGATGGCGAGCAGGCGGCAGAGTACCGCGAGATGGCGAACCGTATTGGCGACACGCTCGATTTCATGCGCGCCGCCGGTTTGGATAGCACGCAAGAGCCGAATTTGCAGACGGTGGATTTCTACACCTCGCACGAAAGCTTGCTGCTTGAATATGAAGAGGCGCTGTGCCGTCTTGATAGCACCTCTGGCAAATGGCTTGCAGGCTCGGGTCACATGATCTGGATTGGCGATCGCACGCGTCAGCCGGACGGCGCGCATGTGGAATATGCACGCGGTGTTCAAAACCCGATTGGCCTGAAATGTGGTCCGACGACCACGGCGGAAGATTTGAAAGTGCTGATGAACAAGCTCAACCCAGAAAACGAGCCGGGCCGTTTGACCCTGATCGCGCGCTTTGGCGCGGGTAACGTGGGTGAGCATCTTCCACGTCTTGTTAAAGCTGTGCGCGAAGAGGGGGCAGAGGTGCTTTGGACCTGTGATCCGATGCACGGCAACACGATTAAATCCGCCTCTGGCTATAAAACGCGTCCCTTCGAGAGTGTCCTGCGCGAAGTGCGTGACTTCTTTGGTGTGCACGCAGCAGAGGGTACGATCCCGGGCGGTGTTCACTTTGAGATGACAGGCCAAGACGTGACGGAATGCACTGGCGGCGTGCGCGCAGTAAGCGATGAAGATCTATCAGATCGCTATCACACAGCCTGCGATCCACGTCTGAACGCGAGCCAGTCTTTGGAGCTAGCCTTCTTGGTCGCGGAAGAGCTTTCAGCGCGTCGCCAACAAGCGAATGCAAAAGCAGTCTCATAAGGCTGCCCGTTTCAGTATATTCAAAAGTTGTGAAAACGCCCTGCGTGTTGCGGGGCGTTTTTCGTTCAAGCTATGCGTTGTCTACAACCAATCGCAGCCCACCTTTGGACACGGGTGCGTTTGATGTCTCGCTGCGCTTGGAGCGAAAAGAAATCGGCTCTTCTGCAAAAGCATAGCTCGGCAGGTCATGCGGTGCAGGGATATATGGCGGATCAAGTGGAATAATATTTGGTGCCTCGCCCATAATCTGCGTTTGGCGCAGCGCGCTGACCTTAAAGCGGCGCGGCGTTTTGCTGAGCGGGCCTTCAATGTCCAAACAGCCGACAATACGTGTCACTTGTCCCTCAGCGTCGCTCATAGGCAGCAAAAGCATCCGCGCGCGCTGTGCCTTGCGGTGAAAACTACGCCGAGAGGTCAGATCAAGAACAAGCTGCGCGGGCAGGGCAAACAGCTCGCTTACAGCCTCTGCCACTGTATCGCGGGCGATAGGATCAAAAAGCGCTGTAATCGGCATTCCACGCACGTCCATCCCTAAAGTGTCGTTCAAAACGGAGCCTGAAACGCGAATGCGGGCAACGCGGGGCGCTACTTTTTCAGCCACAAAGGTAGAGGCAAGCGTGTTTTCTATTGCGCGCGGATCAAATTCGCTTCGTGCTGGCATTTGCCGCGCGCCGCGCAGGCTGTCCCAATAGGCACGCAGCGCGTTGCAGTCTTGGAACATCGCATCCTCATGACGCAGGGCTTGGCTGGCCAAATCGACGATATTTGCGGTCGAAGCGAGGGGATAATTGGGCGGAGTATCATTCATTGCGGGTGCCTGACTTTGCAAAAGAGTGCCGCGCCACTTATGGGCAAAGCCCATGGAGATCGCAGATCACTCTGGTTAAACATATCTCAACTGAAGTTACTGATCCCTTAATAGATCAAAAACATTAAAAAATTGAGCGAAATCCTGTCGCTTGGTTAACGCAAATTTTATGCGCGCGCGCGGCAAAACTTGCAGCCACCCTATTGTTTGGCGTAGGTCGGCAGAACAGACCCTTGGATCAATACAGCGAGGCCTTTATGGCAAGTGAGCAAGCGAGCACTCAAAGCTTAACCTCTATGACGGGCTTTGCTGCGCGTGCTGGGCAGGGCGATGGCTTTATCTGGAACTGGGAGCTGCGCGCGGTCAATGGCAAGGGCTTTGATCTGCGCTTTCGCATGCCGGACTGGCTTGCGGTTTTGGAAGCGGAGCTGCGCAAACAGGTGGGTGCTTTGGTGTCGCGCGGCTCGGTTTCGCTGAACCTGCGCATCACCCGCGAGGCAGGCGAGAGCGCGCTGGAGATCAATTCTGTGGCGCTGAGCCGAGTGCTCGACGCGATCTCGCAGATCGAAGATGAGGCCGGGCGCAAAGGTGTGAACTTGACGCCTGCAAGTGCCAGTGATGTGATGAATTTTCGCGGCGTTATGGATGCAGCGCAAAACCGCGATGCAAGCGAGGCGCTGCTGAACGCCTTGCGCACCGATATCGCACCGCTGTTGGAAAGCTTCAATGCGATGCGCGCGGCCGAAGGCGCATCGCTGCTTGCGGTTCTCAGCCGACAACTGGACGAAATCGATGCGCTGACACAGGCGGCGCATGACTTGCTGGGCGCGCGCAGCGACGAGATGCGCGCGGCCTTTGAAGCGGCACTTGCGCGGGTGATGGACAGCCGCGCAGAGCTGGACGACGCGCGCATTGCGCAGGAAATCGCTGTATTGTCCGTCAAATCCGATGTGACCGAAGAAATCGATCGCTTGCACGCCCATGTCAGCGCTGCGCGCGATCTGTTGGCCAGCAATGTGCCCGTAGGCCGTAAGCTTGATTTCCTGTGCCAAGAGTTCAACCGCGAAGCCAACACGCTTTGCTCGAAGGCGCAGAATGCGAAACTGACCGAGATTGGTTTGGCTCTAAAAGTGCTGATCGATCAAATGCGCGAGCAAGTGCAGAATGTGGAGTAAACGCGCATGAGTGTGGAAAGACGCGGTCTTTTAATCATCCTGTCTTCGCCCTCTGGCGCGGGTAAATCGACGCTCGCTGCGCGTTTGCGCAAATGGGACGAAAACGTGCGGTTTTCCGTCTCTGCGACCACGCGCGCGCCGCGCGAGGGTGAAGTCGATGGGCAGGATTATCATTTCACCGATGAGGCAAGCTTCAAGACCGCTGTTATCGAGGGCGAGATGCTGGAGCACGCGCATGTGTTTGGTAATTTCTACGGCTCGCCCAAAGGCCCTGTCGAGGCCGCAATCAACGCAGGTCAAGACGTGCTGTTTGATATCGATTGGCAGGGTGCGCAGCAAATCCGCAACTCCGCGCTTGGGCAAAACACGCTCTCGATCTTTCTGCTTCCGCCCTCCATTACCGAGCTGCACCGCCGCCTTGTGAGCCGCGCCAAAGACAGCGAAGACATCATCGAGCGGCGCATGTCGAAAAGCTGGGATGAGATATCTCACTGGGATGGATATGATTTCGTGTTGATCAACGATGATCTGGACAGCACCGAAGAGCAGCTTAAAACCATCATCACCGCCACGCGCTTGCGCCGCTCGCAGCAGCCTGATCTGACGGAACATGTGCGTGCGCTGCAAAGCCAATTCGAGGACCTAACATGACCCTTTATGCGCTTGGCGATCACCGCCCGAAAATCCACGAAGACACATGGGTTGCCCCTGATGCGAATGTCATCGGCCAAGTGGTGATGGAGCAGGGCAGTTCTGTGTGGTTTTGCGCCACTATTCGCGCGGATCATGAGATTATTCACATCGGCGCGGGCACGAATGTGCAGGAAAACACCGTGATGCATATTGATCGTGGCTATCCGCTTACAATTGGCGCGGGCTGTACGATTGGCCATAAAGTCATGCTGCATGGCTGCACGATTGGCGAGAATTCCCTGATCGGCATGGGCGCGACGGTGCTGAATGGTGCTGTGATTGGCAAAAATTGCCTGATTGGGGCAGGCGCTTTGATCACCGAAGGCAAAGTCATCCCCGATGGATCACTGGTGATGGGCGCGCCGGGCAAGATTGTGCGGCAGCTTGATGAGCAGGCGATCCAAGGATTGCGTGCTTCTGCGCTGCACTATCAAGACAACATGCGCGCGTTTCGCGACACATTGAAAGCTATATAAATCATGCGCAATTCCAAAGAAACTTTGATCCGCCCCGTTGGTGCGCCTGCAAGTCTGAGCCGCCCGATTGTGACGCCGCTCAGCACGGCAGTTGCCTTTGCGTCTAGCACACCGGACGAGCTCGACGCGCAATATGAAGGGCGCGAGCAGGGGTTTACCTATGCGCGCGAGGGGCATCCGAATGCCTCGGTTCTGGCGCAGCGCATCGATGCGCTTGAGGGCGGCTCTGGCGGTATCGTGACCTCATCCGGCATGTCAGCCGTCTTCGCGGCGCTGGCTGGAACGCTAAAAGCGGGCGATCATGTGATTGGCGGCGATCAGCTTTATGGTCGCTCTTTGCGTTTGATGAACGAGGATCTGCCGCGCTTTGGCATTGAAACCTCGCTCGCCGATCCAACGGATGCTGCGGCTTTTGCGAAAGCGATACAGCCAAGCACCAAAGCCGTGCTGATAGAGGTCGTGTCCAATCCAACACTGCGCGTTGCCGATATGGAGGGGATCGCCGCACTTTGCGCCGCGCACGGGCTGACGTTGATGGTCGATAATACTTTCACCACGCCGCGGGGTTATTTGCCGTTTGAGCATGGCGCGGATGTGGTGATCCACTCTGTCACCAAGCTGCTTGCGGGCCATTCCGATGTGACCCTTGGCTATGTGGCCGCCAAAGACGCGGCGCTGCAAAAGAAGATCTACGATTTCGCCGTCACGACGGGCATGACCGCAAGCCCGTTTGATTGCTGGCTGGCCGAGCGCGGACTTGCTACCTTTGATCTGCGTTTTGAGCGCGCGCAAAGCAATGCGGCGGCGCTTGCGGATCATCTTGCGAGCCTGAAAGGCGTCAAACGTGTGCTTTACCCAACGCGCGGGGACCACCCTGATTGTCAGCGCGCGCAAGCGCTGTTGGGCGGGCAGGGCTGCAATATGGTAAGCTTTGAAATCGAGGGCGGACGCAGCGCCGCAAATGCGCTTGCACGCGCCGCAGAGGGCATTGCTTTTGCGCCAACGCTTGGGGATGTGGGCACAACGCTCTCGCATGCGGCGAGCTCATCTCATCGCGCCTTGGCTCCCAGCGCGCGCGAAGCGCTTGGCATGAGCGAGGGGTTCTTTCGCGTCTCTGTCGGATTAGAGGATAGCGCCGCCTTGAACCAAGTCTTCACAGATGCGGTGAACGCTGCAAACGCGGTTTAGATCAGGTCTTTATGCGTTTGGCTAAGGTGGTAAGGGGGCCAGCCCCCAACATGGCAAAGCCATGTCCCCCTGGAGTTTAAGGGCAAGATGAAATCTTAACGGGGCAGCCCATCTTCGCCTTCGGATTGCGTGGCGAGCCAATCGCGAAACAGCAGAAGCGCAGGGGTGTTGGCGGCGGTTTTTGGCCAAACGAAGTAGTAGCTACCAAGCGATCTGGTGGGCCCTTCAAACGCTGTAACGAGGCGCCCTGTGGCCAGTTCTTGCGCTGCGATGAAATCGGGGACAAGCGCGATGCCAAGGCCATGAATCGCGGCTTGGGTGATGGTGGAAAACTGATCAAAGCGCGCACCTGAGCTGCTTGGCGGCGGCGCGTCGTGCGAGGCAAGCCAAGTGTTCCAAGCCTCTGGGCGCGTTTCGATATGAAGCAGGGGCAACGCGCTGAGCGCCGCCGCATCTGCAAGGGGTGTTTGGGTTAGGAAGCCGGGGGCACAGACAGGGATCAACGTCTCATCGCGCAGCAGTAGGCTGTGACAGTCATGCCAATCTCCATCACCATATTGTATAGCTGCATCAAAGGGTTCTGCGGCGAAGTTAATTTTGCTTAAGCGAGTTGAGAAGTTCACAGTGACGTCAGGATGAAGCGCCGCGAAATGCGCAAGGCGCGGCACCAGCCAGCGCATCCCAAAGCTTGGCAGGATCGCAAGGCTGAGACCACCCGCGCCGGGGTGCACATGTAATTGCATCGACGCGCGGGTGATTTGCGAGAGCGCCGCGCGCACTTCACTGGCGTAGCGCGCGCCTGCATCGCTCATCCGCATTCGGCGCTTTTCGCGTATGATCAGGGCTGCTCCTAATTGCTCCTCTAGTATCAAAAGCTGTCGCGACACCGCGCTTTGGGTCAATGACAGCTCTTCGGCTGCGGCGGTGGCCGTGCCGAGGCGGTCAAGCGCTTCGAGGGCGCGCAAAGAGGCGAGGGAGGGCAAGTAGCGGCGCGGCAAAGAGATATCAGGCATATTCTAAAAACTCATGAACTTTGGCCATTGTGTTGTTAGCGATAAAGCGCGGATCGGTCTATAGTCGCGTAAACCGCGCGTTTTGATCGGAGCAAGAAATGAATGAAATGTCCCCAAATACACCTGTTTTAAAGGCGAAAGATCAACCTGATCTGAGCGCGTTCAAGTGGGATGATCCGCTGCGCCTTGCCGAGCAACTGACAGAAGACGAGCGCATGATCGCAGACAGTGCGCGCGCCTATGC
>CAYQZI010000051.1:0-17041 GCA_964421835.1 uncultured Planktotalea sp. | reverse complement strand
ATTTATCAACAAAAGTGGTGAGATCCAAAGCAAACGCGCGCATTATGTCGGGCAGCATGAAGTTTGGCGGATCGATTGGGGGCCATATTTGCCGCAACGTTCGTTGCACTTAACGCTGCCGGTTCCGGTGATTGGATTGGTTGGCGAAGCGCTGATAGATGTTGCACCGGCGCTGCGGCTTGCTGGCTTGCAGGCGGCGGTTTTCGCTGCGCTCAGCCTTGCAATGGGGGCACTGCTGTTTCTGGTGACCGAGCGGCGGCGTGTGTTGGCGGTGCAAAACGCGAGGTTAGAACGGCGCGTGTCCGAGCGCACAGGGGAGCTGCGCGCAGCGCAAGCGGAGTTGGTGCAAGCGGGCAAACTCAGTGCGCTGGGGCAAATGTCGGCGGGCATTAGCCATGAGCTTAACCAGCCTTTGATGGCGATTGGCACGTTTGCCGACAACAGCGCCACGTTTCTTGAACGCGATATGCCAAAGGAGGCAGCGGAAAACCTGACGCGAATTTCGCAGATGGCGCGGCGCATGGGGCGGATCATCAAGAACCTGCGCGCCTTTGCTCGCAACGAAAGCGAGCCGATGTCGACTGTGGATGTTGTCTCTATCATGGAGGGCGCGCTTGAGTTGACGGTTGCGCGACGCAAGGATGGCGCAATCGCGCTGGAGTGGGATGCGCCAAGTGCGCCTGTGTTGGTGCGCGGCGGCGAAGTACGGCTGGGGCAGGTGTTTTTAAACCTGATCTCGAATGCTTGCGATGCAATGATGGACATGAGCGAGCGACGTTTGAGCCTAAGCATCACGCAATCGGGCGCGCGTATTTTGGTCAAAGTGGCGGATACGGGGCCGGGGATCACTGAACCGGACCGTATTTTTGATCCTTTTTACACCACCAAAGAGGTCGGTGCCTCTGAGGGGATGGGCTTGGGCCTGTCGATTTCATACGGGCTGGTGCAAAGCTTTGGCGGTGACATTAAAGGCGAGAACAAACAAAGCGGCGGCGCGATTTTCACGATCGAGCTTGATGCGGCCGCGCCAGTCGAGGATGTGGCATGAGACGGGTTTTATTGGTCGAAGATGATGCGCCCGTGCGCGAGGCGCTTGTGCAAAGCTTGTTGCTGGCAGAGTGCGAGCCGGTGACGGCAAGCTCGTTTGTTGTGGCGAAAGATCACATAAGTGCAGGGTTTCAAGGCGTGATCGTCTCCGACATTCGCATGCCCGGGCGCGACGGGTTTCATTTGCTCGCACATGTGCAACAGATTGATCCTGACCTGCCGGTGATCCTGTTGACCGGCGAGGGTGATATTCCGATGGCTGTGCGCGCTATGGGCGAGGGGGCGTTCGGGTTTCTGGAAAAACCCTGCGCGCCCAATGATTTGATGGCTGTGATCGAGCGCGCTTTGAAAACGCGCGCGTTGGTGTTGGAAAACCGCGCGCTGAGGGCGCAGCTTGTAAGCGGTGATCCAGCGGCTCGGTTGATCTTTGGCGTTTCGGCGCAAGCGGAAGCGCTGCGCGAGCAGGTGCGCGATATTGCGCGCGCTGGCAGTGATGCGATGATCAGCGGCGCAGCTGGCACGGGGATTTCCAAAATTGCGGAAGTTGTGCATCTGTGCGGGGTCAATGCGCGCGCGCCCTTTGTGAAACGCAGCGGCGCGGGGCTTGATCTGGCCGCGCTCGACGTCGCGCTGCACGAAGCCAAGGGCGGGACTTTGTTCATTGACGAGATCATCGCGATGCCTGCGCAAACGCAGTTTCACTTGCTTGAGCAGTTAGAAACCGGCGGTGCGGTGCGTTTGATTGGCGGCGGCGCTGACATTCGCGCGATGCAAAACGCGCTGAACCCTGATCTGTTTTACCGGCTCGAGATTGGGCGCGCGCATATTCCCGCCTTGGCTGAGCGGCCAGAGGATATTCCCGTGTTGTTTCGCCAATATGTTGCGCAAGCGGCGGAGCAATCGGGCATCAGTGCGCCAGAGATCGGGCCGGATCACATTGCCATGCTGATGGCGCAAGAGTGGCCCGGAAATGCGCGGGCGCTGATGAGCGCGGCGATGCGCTTTGTGCTGGGGGTGGATGCGCCGCAAGCACGCGATTCAGAGCTGGGCCTGTCCGAGCAAATGGCGCAGGTTGAACGTGCGTTGCTCATCTCGGCGCTTGAGCGGTATCAAGGGCAGGCGAGCGTCGCAGCCAAAGCGCTCAAACTACCGCGCAAGACGTTTTACGACAAGCTGGCGCGCTATGGTCTAAAGCCCGAAGAGTTTCGCGGCGCTTAATTGCGAGGCCGTCTGAAATAATATCAAATTTTCACCAGTCTGGGTGATATCGGTGCCCTTTCCAAGTTGATCAACTCAAGAACAGAGCTGGCGGCCTTCGCATGCAAACGGGGTAGGAGGTCTTCGCTCGCCTGTGTTGATTGATTTAGGAGAGTAATAGTGAAAACTGGTTTTAGAAGTGTTGCGCTTGCTGCTGTTGTGTCGATGTCGGCAAGCGGTGCATATGCGCAGGCCCTAGGGGGTGGCGGCGGATTGATTGCTGCCGGAACGGGCATAGCAGTTCCAGGAATAGTACCGCCACCGATTCCAGTGCCGCGTGGGACAGGTATTCTCGCTGGCTCTGCCGCACCTGCGGCACCCGCGGGGGCAGGGATTGGTGGTTTGGGCCTCGCGGCTGGACCACTTGCATTGGGTTTTGGGGCGATTGTTGCGGTTGGGGCTGTCTCCAATCGTGGCGGTTCGAGCGTCGGAACCCGATAGCGCAAACACAAGGTCCGAGTTTGTGCGGATTTTCGCACAAGCTCGCTGTTTCGATGTGCGAGAATCCGCACCGCTTAGGCGGTAGAAAGAATGCGCTCTGCGTAAGCTATTAAATTATATAGTTAAAATTCACTTTCTCACAAAAACTTGAGCGCTGTCAAAAATAAACGCATTCTTCCCCCACAAGTGCTTCGGATGAGTCGACGCACTGGGATTTGCCAATTCTCTGGGAGGAGATACTCATGAAATTTCTAGCAACAGCCGCAATGGCTCTCGCCCTTGCAGTCACCGCGAACACCGCAACGGCGGCCTGCGATGACGGCGAGATCGTTATCAAGTTCAGCCACGTAACAAACACTGACAAGCACCCAAAAGGCATTGCCGCCACGCTTCTTGAGCAGCGCGTCAACGACGAGATGAACGGCAAAGCCTGCATGGAAGTGTTCCCGAACTCCACGCTTTATAACGACGACACTGTTCTTGAAGCTTTGCTTCAAGGCGACGTTCAGATGGCGGCACCATCCTTGTCCAAGTTTGAGCAGTTCACAAAGACATTCCGTCTGTTTGACCTTCCATTCATGTTCAAGAACATCAACGCAGTTGACGAGTTCCAGAACTCTGCGACAGGTCAGGCGATGAAGGAAAGCATGACACGCCGTGGTCTTTTGGGTCTGGCGTTCTGGCACAATGGCATGAAGCAGATGTCCGCAAACAAAGCGCTTGAGCTACCAACAGATGCGAACGGTCTTAAGTTCCGCGTTCAGAACTCTGACGTTCTGAAAGCGCAGATGGCAGCAATCGGTGGTTCACCGCAGCCAATGGCGTTTTCTGAGGTGTATGGTGCTTTGCAGACAGGCGTTGTGGACGGTCAAGAGAACACATGGTCCAACATTTATGGCCGCAAGTTCTTTGAAGTTCAGGACGGTGTGACAGAGACAAACCACGGTATCATCGACTATCTCGTCGTGACGTCCACTGATTTCATGGACAGCCTGCCCGCAGATGTGCGCGATCAGCTGACAACAATCGTAGCAGAAGTGACGGCGGCACGTAACTCTGAATCCACAGCTGTGAATGCGGATGCAAGGGCCTCTATTATTGAAGCTGGCGGCGTTGTGCGCGAGCTAACTGCAGAGCAGCGCGAGCAATGGGTTATAGCGATGAAACCTGTGTGGGAGCAGTTCCGCGAAGATGTTGGCCAAGAGAACATCGACGCCGCACAAGCGATCAACGCGAACCACTAATTCCACTTAAATGTGGTCCGCTCCGGCGCGCGCAAGACGTGACGCGCCGGAGCGATTTGCGAACAATCAAAAATTAAAGAGGGGGGGCATCGCATGTCTGCGCACTATGAGCCGCAAACTGCACTTGGCCGCGCTGTCAATGAGATCGAAGAGTCGGCGATCGCGCTGATCCTTGGTCTAATGACACTGATTACATTCACTAATGTTGTGTTGCGTTACGGGTTTAATACGGGCCTGATTTGGGGCCTTGAGATGGTCACGTTCCTCTTCGCTTGGCTTGTGCTCTTCGGTATCAGCTATGCGGTGAAGATCACGGCGCACCTTGGTGTGGACGCGATTATCAACCTGTTCGACGCACCTGTAAAACGCGTACTGGCAATCATCGCGGTCGGAGTGTGCATCGCTTATGCCTTCTTGCTGACAAAAGGCGCGTGGGATTACTGGGCACCCTTTGCGGGGCTTGATTCCACATCGGGCCGTTGGTTCCCAACGGGCTTTGAGAATACGCGCGATCAAGCATGGTACGAGACCAACGACATTCCATTGCCGGAAGTGTTGCGCTTCCTTGAGGGCATGTTCAACCAAGGCGAAGAATACGAAAAACTGCCGAGGTTCATCCCCTATGCGATGCTCCCCTTCGGAGCCGCTTTGTTGTTGTTCCGCTTTATCCAAGTTGGTGTGCGCGTCGTTAAAGGCACGCAAAAGACAATCATCGTCAGCCATGAAGCTGAAGAAGATGTCGCCAACGTCGCACATTTGAACAAGGAGGGCTAAGTCATGGAAGTTGCAATTCTATTTACCATGGTCATCGGCCTGATGCTGGTCGGCGTGCCAATCGCCATCTCGCTTGGTTTCTCGTCCATCGTCTTCTTGTTGGTGCTGAGCGACACGTCTCTTGCCTCTATCGCGCAGACGTTTTTTCAAGCGATGGCAGGGCACTACACGCTGCTGGCCATTCCGTTCTTCATTCTTGCGTCTTCGTTCATGTCGACAGGCGGCGTAGCGCAACGGATCATTCGTTTCTCTATTGCGATTGTGGGCCATCTTCCCGGCGGTCTGGCAATTGCGGGTGTTTTTGCCTGTATGCTGTTCGCGGCGCTTTCAGGATCCAGCCCAGCGACGGTTGTCGCCATCGGCTCTATCGTGATCGCAGGCATGGTGCAGGTTGGTTATACCAAGGATTTCGCAGCGGGCGTGATCGCAAATGCGGGAACGCTTGGCATCTTGATCCCACCCTCAATCGTGATGGTTGTCTATGCCTCTGCCACGGATGTGTCAGTTGGCCGTATGTTCCTTGCGGGGGTCATTCCGGGCCTGATGGCGGGCACAATGCTGATGGTGACAATCTACGCCATCGCCAAAGTGCGCAATATGCCCAAAGGCGATTGGAAGGGCTGGGGCGAAGTTTGGGCCTCTGGCGCGGAAGCGGGCTGGGGTCTGTTCCTGATCGTGATCATCTTGGGCGGTATCTACGGCGGTATCTTTACCCCGACAGAAGCGGCAGCGGTCGCTGCGGTCTATGCGTTCTTTATCGCGAACTTCGTCTACCGTGACATGGGGCCTTTGTGCAAACCCGAGGGTGAGCGCAACTTGAACCTTTTGGAAAAGCCCATCGCTTTGGTCACTGCCTTCTTCCACCGCGACACGCGTGATACGCTTTTCGAGGCGGGCAAGCTGACGGTGACCTTGATGTTCATCATCGCCAACGCATTGATCTTGAAGCATGTTCTCACGGACGAGCAGATCCCACAACAGATCGCTAGCGCGATGCTGAGTGCGGGCTTTGGCGCGGTGATGTTCCTGGTGATCGTCAATGTGATCTTGCTGATCGGTGGTCAGTTCATGGAGCCTTCAGGCCTGATCGTTATCGTGGCACCACTGGTGTTCCCCATCGCGATTGAGCTGGGGATTGATCCTATTCACCTTGGTATCATCATGGTTGTGAATATGGAGATCGGGATGATCACGCCGCCTGTGGGTCTCAACCTCTTTGTGACCTCTGGTGTGGCGGGCATGCCGATGATGCGCGTTGTGAAAGCGGCGTTGCCGTTCCTTGCAGTGCTCTTCGTCTTCCTGATCATGGTAACCTACATCCCCGCGATTTCGACCTTCTTGCCGACATACTTCATGGGGCCGGAGATTATCGTGAAGTAGCGAGGATCGCTGAACAAAAGAAAACCCGCGCTTTGCCAACATGCAGAGCGCGGGTTTTTTGCGTTTAAGAGTGGGGTCTTACTGCGTCCAAAGGACCGTATCTGGATGGAACTGTGACCATGCAAACCAGAAGGCTTGATGGCTGCCGAGGTCAATGTTGCCATCACCCACGGCTCTGATGCCGCCCGCTTCTAACCTAAGCGAGACATTCTCATAGCGCACGGATTTGCCCTGACGCAGCGCGAGAAACGCGCGGCTGCGTTGGAAGGCAACTGGTTTGCCAGAAGCGGTGATCGCGCCGATCACATCCTCATGCACGGGCAAGCGTGGGTCTACATCGCCAATCGGGAAGATCGGACCATTCGCATCGCGCCCATTGCGAAAATCAGGATCGCGGCCAAGGGCGTAACGCTCAAGCAGCACAGTGGTTTCAGGATGCTCGCGCTTCCATGTGCCCCAATCGGTTGTGATGACCGTCGCTTGCTTTAGCTCAAGCCCTTTGCGCGCGAGCGGGCCAGTGACGGCTTTGCCCAGAAACGTATCAAAGACGGAATATGTGTTGAGATCATACATGACCTTATTGGAGCGCGACAAAAGACCAGAGGTGCGCAGGATTGGCCGTTTCGTGCCAGCGGGCAATTGATCGGTGAAGTAGGCCTGCGCGGCACCGCAAAGCGTGCAGTAAGGAATGCCAAGATCACGTCCGCCCAACGTGTCATTCACCATTTCGCGCACTTCCATAATGCGGCGCGGATAGGCGCGGTATTCGCCGTTGATACCAATGCCAAAGACGATGTCATCGTCTTTCAGCCACGTTGCCTCTTCGGCGCTGCTGACTTTGGGATTGTCGGCGGCAGGGATGCAATTGCAGCGCTCATCCGTGGCATCATGCGGGCGATTGTCAATCATCACGCCGCCCCAAGAGACGAGCCGCCAGTCGATATCGCCCTCAACAAAGATTCGCTCCCATCCCGGAATGACGGCAATGAAAATACTGCGTTTGGTCTTTAGGTAGTCAGGCGGCGCTGGGATGTCCCATGCGATCAAGTGATCGGTGACGCTGCCCCAATGAGCATTGCTGCCAAGGTCCTTTTGAAACAGGCGCGCCGCTGCATCTGCGAGGCTGGCGTGCAAACCCGGATCGTTGATAAAGCGCATAAGGTCGCTGACGATCCAAGCCAAGCGCACATCTTTTGAAGCAACCAGTTCTTCAAGCGCAATCGTTTGATCGCGCCCCCATGTTTGACGGCGCATGCTGACGATGAAACTGGTTTTGATCGCCTTTTTGACCTCACGCGACAAAGGCCCAGTTGGAATAGGCGGCGGTGCGCCATATTCGGCGATAACGTAGTCGGGAATTGCACCATTTGATTGCGCCGATACCGCTTGCGGTAGCCAGAGCGACGCCGCGAGCAAGGCAGAGGTCAACAGTGGTCTGATTTTTGAAAAATAGTGTGGTTTCATGTGCCGCGCTCTCCCTGCGTTGGCGTTTTCAGCCGCAGGTTTGCCGCCTGACGCGGAGCTTAAGAAGTTTCGCGCGCTGCAGCCAATCACATCTGGTTCAAGCCTTGGTGAGCGCGCGTTAGCCCTTCACTGCGCCTGCAGTCAGGCCCGAAACAATCTGGCGTTGGAAGAACATGATCATCACGAACAAGGGCGCTGTCACGGACACAACAGCCGAGACCGCGAACATCACGTTGCCTTTGGTCTGCGTCGTGCCAAGGAAACTGGCGATCTTGGGGATCATCGTTTGGTTCTCTTTGCTCAGCAGCATCGTCGTGACAGCAAAATCGTTATAGGCGAGCAAGAACGAGAACAGACCCGTGGTGATCACGCCGGGCCACATGACAGGAACAATGACATGGCGGAACGCTTGGAAGCGGTTGCAGCCATCGACCATCGCGCTTTCGTCAAGATCCTGCGGGATGTTCTTGAAAAACGAATGCAGCATCCACAGCGTAAAAGGCTGGTTAATCGCGATCAGCACGATGATTGCTGTGGGCAAATGCCCCCACATGTTGAACTCGAAAAAGACTGGCAAGTAGCCGGACACAAGCGTGATCTGCGGCAAAGCGCGAAACACCAGCGCGATGATCAAGAACCAAAACGCATAGCGATAGGGCGAGCGCGCCAGCGCGTAGCCGCCCAGCGTTCCAAGGGTGAGCGAAATGCTGACCACAAACAAGCACACCAGCGTGGAATTCCAAGCGGCGCGCCAGAATTCTTCCTCGATCCACGCGCCGACATAGCCGCCACCTGTGGCGCGCGCTCCTGTCTCGGTTTGCGTCATCTCGCCTGTTAGCGCGGCCGCCCAATTGGCCTTGGAAAAGAAATCCCCTTCGACTTTGAACGATCCCCAAAGGGTCCAAAGAAACGGAAAGGCCGCAAGCACGATCCAAATGCCCAGCACAAACGTGATGAAAAGCGTGAGCGCGACAGGTTTCTTGTGAGCTTTGCTTTGCATGGCTTACTTCCGTCCAAAATCGCGCCATGTGCGGATCAGCACAGGCGTCAAAAGAATAGTGATACCGATCACTGTCAGCACCGAAGTCGCCGCCGCAGAGGACAGCTGACGGGTTTCACCACCAAGATCATTGTAGATCGCCCAACTCAGCGAGGTCGCATGCGCCGAGGCGGAAAAGCTCACGATGGGTTCGAACACGCGGAAATTGTCCATAAGTTGCATCAACGCGATGAAAGTGGTGAGCGGCAGTAAATGCGGCAAGACAACATAGCGGATGCGCTGCGTGCGCGAGGCCCCATCAATCATCGCAGATTCAAGCGTTTCGCTGTTCACCGTTTGTAAGCCTGCGTAATAGACAATGAAGGCGAAAGGCGCCGAGTGCCAAACGCCATAGACGATCAGCATGATCCACATCAGCGGCGTCGAGGCTTTGATCGACAGGTTCGGATCGCCCGAGATGTCTTGCAAGACAGACCCAACAATGCCGCGCGCATCGACCATCCAAAACAAGATCAGCGCGCCCACAAGCGGGGTGATCATCATTGGCAAGAGCGAGATAAAGATCAGCTGCCCACGGATATATTTGGCGGCGCTGTTCACGGCCACAGCAATCAGAAAACCAAAGATAATCACCAGCGGCGTGACGACAAAGGTGAATGTCAGTGTAAAGGCCATGGCTTTGTAAAATGGCAGGTTCAGCATGCTCGCGCCAAAATCGCGCCAACCCTGCGCCGCAGCCCAAGCATCGCCGACTTCGTTCACGGCCAAGTGACCCCGATCCATATAGGTGGTCAGGCCCGCAAATTGTCCCAGTGGCTTGGCGGCGCGGAGGGCTTCTGTGGCCTCTTGATCAATGGTTGTGGATTGGCGGCAGCCAAAGGGGCCGCAGTTTTCGACTTCGATAATCACCTGCTCATGCGAGACGTGAAGCGACTGCACAACGATCGAAACCATGGGAAGGAAAATAAAGAGCAACATCGCGAGGGCGGAGGGCAGAACAAACCAGAAGAATGTCTTATGCTTCATGCCAGTAGAACCTTGCTCGGGCCGCTTACGCTGCTCTGGAAATAGATGGAAGAGATTGAGAGAGAGGGCAGGTGAACTGCCCCCTCTATTGTGGCTGACCTACTTACTGAAGGTAGCCTTTTTCTTTCGCTGCTGCCGTATAGGCGGCCTCGATATCCATCAACGCCTGCTCTGCGCTTTCTTTGCCTTGCAGGAAATCACCGATGTTATCTCCAAGGGCTGTGTGCAACAGACCCATGAACGGCAGCATTGGGTAGGGCTGGGCATTCATGTTGATTGCCGCGAAGACACCGTCGTTGACCGGGCCTGGCTCGTAGCCGTCGATCATCCAAACCGCTTGGGTCATCGTATCGTCGTTCAAGATGGCAGGGCTGATCGCGTTTTTCATCGCAAGGAAGGTTGCTTTCGCATCCTCATCAGAGACGTTCTTGGCAACAGACCAGCCGTCCCACCAAAGCGTTGTCGCTGGGATGGAGCCACCGCCAACCGTCAACGGTGCGCCAACGCGGATGTTCTCGTAGACTTCCGGCTCAGAGCCTTCGTCGTCCATCAACACACCCATGCGAGAGCCCCACATGTTCATCATCATCACGTTGCCCGCTTCCATTTCCGCGCTTGTCGCGTTGGAGTCGTGCGTGAGGAAGTCAGGGTTCATGTAGCCGGTAAGTGATTTCAGCATCTCAAGTGTCGCGGCGCCTTGATCGTTGTTGATTGCAACTTCCGCAGAGCCCGGCTTGAAGAATTCGCCTCCG
The DNA here is from genome assembly GCA_964421835.1 of uncultured Planktotalea sp. Classification (GTDB taxonomy): domain Bacteria; phylum Pseudomonadota; class Alphaproteobacteria; order Rhodobacterales; family Rhodobacteraceae; genus Planktotalea. The sequence goes on along the minus strand of CAYQZI010000051.1, from coordinate 6,656 downwards.
TGGCCGATGTACATGTTCACGAACTCTTCCGCGAGGTTCCAGCCAGCCGCATAAGCGCCACCGATTGGGTTTTCCGCGATGCCCATGGAGCGCATCTTTTCAGCCGCGGCTAGCATCTCTTCGTAGGTCGCTGGAACCTCCATGCCGATTTTCTCAAGCGCGTCAGCGCGGTAGGCCAGCGTTTGCGCGTTCGCCATGAAGGCAACGGCGTAAATCTTGCCATCGATTGTGATCAACTGGTTCTTGGGAATATCTGCGCCATGTGCCGCAACAAGATCGTCAAGCGGACGCACGACGTCTTCGTTGATGAGGGCAACAACAGACGAGTTCGCGATGATTGCTGTTGTATATTCTGCCGGATCGCCGGACATGCCCGCGACGTTGATCTTCTGGTGATCGGCTGTGAGGTTGGATTTTACGTCCAAGCCAGCGCAAGCGGCTGCGCCTGCGGCAACGGTTTGGATCGCTGGGAATTCATTGCCAACAATGCTGACGCGGCCTGCGTCAACGCCGCAAGATGCCATTGCGGTTGTGCCGCTCAGAACAGCAAAAGCTGTCGTCGCTGCGAAATTTTTCCAAGAGTACATGGTTCAAGAACCTCCGTGTGTGTGGTGTGGCCTGCTGAGTGGGCCACTTATTCAGAATGTATGACGCATACCCGCCGAATCGCCAACCGAATGCATACGATTGCAAACTTAAGCCAAGAATTGGAATTCAGGCAAGATTTATTTGTATGGCAATGTGCGGGAGCCCTTTGAAACAAAGGCTTGCGCGCTAGATCGATTCGCGCTTATGTTTAATGCATTCGTATGCAAAAAGGATACCCCGATGGCCGAAATTCAGCTGCGCAATCTGTCGAAACGCTGGGGCGATTTTGTGGGTGTTCATAATTTCGATTTAACGATTGCCGATCAAGAGTTTCTTGTGTTGCTCGGTCCGTCGGGCTGCGGAAAAACCACGACAATGCGGATGATCGCGGGGCTAGAGGACGCCAGCGAGGGCGATATTCTGGTGGATGGCCAGCGCGTGAACGATCTTGATCCAAAGGATCGCGATGTGGCGATGGTGTTCCAAAGCTATGCGCTTTATCCCAACATGGATGTTTACGAGAACATTCGCTTTCCGCTGAAAGTGCGCAAATCTGATCCGGCTGAGCAGGATGCGCGGGTGCGCCGCGCGGCTGAAATGGTCGAGCTGACAGAATTCCTGCACCGCCGTCCTGCCGAGCTATCAGGGGGCCAGCGTCAGCGCGTGGCGCTTGCGCGCGCGATTGTGCGCCGCCCGAATGTGTTTTTGATGGACGAACCACTGTCCAATTTGGACGCCAAGCTGCGCGTTTCGACGCGCGCGCAGATCAAGAATCTCTCGCATGAGTTAAAGGTCACAACTGTCTATGTCACCCATGATCAGATCGAGGCGATGACCCTCGCGGATCGTGTCGTGGTGATGTTCAAGGGTGTGGTGCAGCAGGTCGCGACGCCGACCGAAATCTATGATCGCCCCGCGAATACCTTTGTCGCCAGTTTCATTGGCAACCCTGCGATGAACTTGATCGAGGGGCATATCAAAGACGGCGTTTTCAGCGCCAAAGACGTGTCGATCCCCGGTCTGAACGCAACGGATGGCCCTGTGACATTGGGATTTCGCGCAGAGGATGCCAGCCTTGCGGATGCCGGCCAGATCACTGCGCCGATCTATTCGCTCGAGCTGCTCGGCGATGCCACAATGGTCACGGTGCGCATCGATGGCGCGTTGATTTCGATCAAAGCGGACAAGAGTTTCCGCGCCGAGATTGGTGATATCATCACCGGCGCGATCCCCGCTGAAATCTGCCATCTGTTTGATGCCACATCTGGCGAAAGACTCTGATTTATGGCGCGGCTTCGCTACGACTTTATCGTGATCGGAGCGGGGTCCGCAGGCTGCGCCGTCGCCGCTGGCCTCAACGCGCGCGGCGTTGGTTCTGTGCTGGTGATCGAAGCGGGTCCCTCTGATCGCACGCCGCTTGTGCGCATGCCGTTCGGGTTGGTTTGGATGATGGGCAGCAAGCGCCGCGATTGGTGTTTCCGCTCGACGCCGCAGGCAGGATTGGGGGGACGGCAGCTTGCGATCCCGCGGGGCAAAATGCTTGGGGGATCAGGCTCGATCAATTCGATGGTTTGGTTCCGAGGCCGCATGGATGATTTCGATGGCTGGGACGTGGATGGCTGGCGCGCGCGCGATGTTTTGCCTGCGTTTGAAGCTGTAGAAGCGCAAATCCAACCAAACCGCTTGCCCAATCCCCATCCGCTGAGCGAGGGATTGCACAGTATTTTTGCCAGTAATGACAACAATGTACCGACGCCTGAATATGAAAGCGCTGGTGTTTTTCACTTTAATCTGCGCAAAGGACGCCGTTGGTCGGCGGCGGATGCGTTTTTGCGCCCTGCACAGGCGCGCGGCGTTCAAGTGTTGCAAGGCAATTCGGTCAAGCGCATCGGAGTTGTCAATGACCGTGCAAGCTTGGTTATTTTGGCGGATGGGACAGAGCTGCGCGCGCGCAAAGCCATTGTGCTTTCTGCGGGCTCGATCGGCTCGCCCGCTTTGCTGATGCACTCTGGCATTGGCCCCGCCGCTGATCTGCGCGCGGCGGGTATTGATCCCGTTCTTGATGCAGCGGGCATTGGCGTGAACCTGCATGATCACCCGGGTGTCGGTTTGCATTTTGCTGGTCCGCGCTCTGGCTATGGGCTGACGTTGGATCAGGCGCATGTCTGGGCGCGCGCACCGTTCGGGTGGGCAATGGCGCGGCGCGGTGTGTTCGCATCGCCAACCGTAGAAGGCGGCGCCTTTTTCAACGCGGCAGGGGATGGGGGCGCACCGGATGTGCAAAGCCATTTCATTCCGTTTCACTTGGGCTGGCGCGGCAAGCGCTATGAGCAAGGGCGCGGCTATTTCGCGGATGTCTGTGTGTGCCGCCCAAAGTCTCGCGGCTCTTTGAAACTGGGGCGTCAAGGGCTTGAGATTGATCTTGGCGTGCTCAGCGATGAGCGCGATAAGGATTTGCTGATAAAGGGCCTGCACCGCCTGCGTACATTGCTGGCAGAGGCGGATTTCGGTCCCCACCGCGCACCGGAAGGATTCCCCGGTGCTTCTGTGCAAAGCGCCGACGCGTTGCGCGCCTATGTCACCAAACGCGCCGCGACTGCTTATCACCCTGTGGGTACATTACGGATGGGCGAGAGTAGCGATGCCCCTGTTGACAAGAGGCTGAAGTTAAAAGGAATTGACGGGATTTGGGTTGCAGATGCCTCTGTCATGCCCAGCGTCACCTCTGCAAATACAAACGCCCCTTCGATGATGATCGGGCACCGCGCAGCCGAGTTTATTGCGCAAAATGCGGCTTAGAGAAAAGGACGACACAGATGGCCATCACCACGCTTAAAGCCGGAAAACCCGAAGCAGAACGCGCAGAAGACGACGCAAAAGTACGGGGCATTGTTGAGGAAACCCTCAAAGATATCGAAATACGCGGCGATGCGGCTGTGCGTGAATTGAGTGCAAAGTTTGACAAATACGAGCCGGAGAGCTTTCGCTTGAGCGCGTCTGAGATTGAAGCGGCGATGAGCAAAGTCTCGGCGCGCGACATGGAAGATATCAAATTCGCGCAGGTTCAGATCCGCCGTTTCGCCGAAGCGCAGCGCGCGAGCATGACGGATATAGAGGTGGAAACGATGCCGGGCGTGGTGCTGGGTCACAAGAATATCCCTGTGCAATCAGTCGGTTGCTATGTGCCCGGTGGCAAGTTCCCGATGGTTGCTTCCGCGCATATGTCGGTGCTGACGGCCAATGTTGCAGGCGTTCCGCGCATCATCGCCTCTGCACCGCCTGTGAATGGCGCGCCGCATCCCGCGATTGTCGCGGCGATGCATATGGGCGGCGCGCATGAGATTTACGTGATGGGCGGTATGCAAGCGGTTGGCGCGATGGCGATTGGCACGGAAACGATTAAGCCCGTCGATATGCTTGTTGGACCGGGTAATGCGTTTGTCGCTGAAGCGAAGCGTCAGCTCTTTGGTCGTGTCGGGATTGATCTGTTTGCTGGACCGACGGAGACGATGGTGATTGCGGATGACACCGTAGACGCTGAAATGTGCGCGACTGATTTACTGGGGCAGGCGGAGCATGGCTATAACTCGCCAGCGGTTCTGCTGACCAATTCGTGCAAATTGGCAGAAGAAACGCTTGTCGAGATTGAGCGCATCTTGGAAATTCTCCCGACAAAAGAAACCGCGCGCACAAGCTGGGAAGACTACGGCGAAGTGATCCTTTGCGACACATACGACGAGATGCTCAGCGTCGCCAATGACATCGCCTCCGAGCACGTTCAAGTGATGACGGACCGTGACGATTGGTTCTTAGAGAACATGCATTCTTACGGCGCATTGTTCCTGGGGCCACGTACGAATGTGGCCAACGGGGACAAGGTGATTGGTACTAACCATACGCTGCCAACAAAGAAAGCGGGGCGCTACACGGGCGGTCTTTGGGTCGGTAAGTTTCTGAAAACACATAGCTATCAGCGTGTGACGTCGGATGAGGCGGCAGCAGAAATCGGGGCCTATGGCTCGCGCCTTTGTATGTTGGAGGGCTTCGTCGGACACGCCGAGCAATGCAACCTGCGTGTGCGCCGTTATGGGGGCAAGAACGTGCCATATGGGACGGCTGCTGAATGAACGCGGATGCGCTGAAAGCCCTGATAAAGCCGTTTCAAACGGCGATGCTGGATGTTGAGGAAGCGTCTGTGCGCGAGAACATGCGCGCGCTCTTTGCGCCCGACGCGTTGCTGCACATGTGCTATCCTTTGGGGGATCTCACAGGTCCTGACGCATTGTGGGAACGCTGCATCGGCCCATTGCACACAGCCATGCCTGATCTGGAGCGGCGCGATATGATCGTGCTTGCTGGAACCACATCGGAAGGACGCGACTGGATCGGGTGCATGGGCAATTACATAGGCACGTTCACGGCGCCTTTCGTGGAGATCCCGCCGACGGGGCATCTCGCGCATATGCGCTATCACGAGTTTTTTCAGGTTGAAGATGGCAAAATCACCTCGATGCAGGCGATTTGGGATATGCCTGAATTGATGATGCAAGCGGGCGCATGGCCAATGGCGCCGCAGCTTGGCAGGTTCCTGTGCACGCCTGCACCGATGAGCGGCAATGGGTTGAACGTTTCAGGCGATGGTCAAGCGACGATGGACCATGTGATCGCCATGCTGACCGCACTTTGCAAATACCCTGCCAATCCAGACCCTGAAGTGATGGCGCTTGAAAAGTTCTGGCATCCGCGCTTCAATTGGTACGGCCCTGCGGGCATTGGCACAGGGCGCGGCACCTCAGGTTTTCGCAATTGGCATCAAATCCCGTTCTTGCGCGGCATGCCGGATCGCAAGCTTGATGCGATGGGCGATCTGATGTCGCATTGGTTTGCGCAAGGCGAGTATGTTTGCGAAACTGGTTGGCCGAACATGCGTCTTACGCTTTCTGATGATGGTTGGATGGGCATTGCGCCCTCAGGCACTGAAGTGCTGATGCGCAGCCTTGATTTTTGGCGGATGGAGAAGGGTTTGATCCGTGAGAACTGGGTGCTGGTGGATCTTCTTGATATCTATGCGCAGCTTGGCGTGGATGTCTTCGCGCGGCTGCGCGAGTTCAACAAAGCGCGCAATTTAGGCGCGATCTCAGTGCCGTCCGGTATGAACACATGATGACCTCCAAGGCGACATCGCTCGACGTTGCGCGCCTTGCGGGGGTGAGCCAATCTGCCGTGAGCCGTGTGTTTTCTGGTGCCTCTGCATCTAAATCGACGGCGCTAAAAGTACGCAAGGCTGCAGATGAACTTGGCTATCGCCCTAACTCGCTGGCGCGGGCGATGATCACGGGCAAAAGCCGCATTATTGGGCTTGTCGTCGCCTACCTCGACAATCAGTTTTATCCCGTTGCTTTGGAGCGTTTGTCCAATGCCTTGAAGGCGCAAGGCTATCATATTCTCGTCTTTATGGCGGAAAATGCGCAAGACAGCATCAGCAACGTTGTGCAAGACCTTATTGATTATCAAGTGGATGGTATTGTCGCCGCGTCCGTTGCGATGTCCTCGGATCTTACGCAGCGCTGCGCTGTCGCGGGCATTCCCGTTGTCATGTTCAACCGTGGTCAGGATGGCTCGGGTCATTCTTCGATCACGTCGGCGAATGTTGAAGGGGGGCGGCGCGTTGCGGAGTTTCTTGCGACTGCTGGCCACAAACGGATCGCGCATATTGCGGGTTGGGAAGGGTCTTCCACGGGGCGTGATCGCCGTCGCGGGTTTTGTGATGGGTTGGCGACGTTTGGACAAGAACCGGTCGACATTATTGATGGCATGTTTGACCGCGACGTGGCCTCAGACGCGACCCGGCGCTTGATGGCGCGGCGCGATGCACCGGATGCGATTTTTGTGGGCAATGATCATATGGCCTTTGCTGTCATGGACACGCTGCGCCATGAGCTTGGCTATAAGGTGTCTGAGGATGTGTCGGTCATTGGCTACGATGATGTGCCACTTGCACAATGGGCGGCTTATGATTTGACCACGGTGCGCCAACCTGTGAACCGCATGGTCGAGGCCACAGTTGA
>CAYQZI010000050.1:0-17149 GCA_964421835.1 uncultured Planktotalea sp. | reverse complement strand
TGATAAGCGCCTTATAAGACTTGCGAATTTCCGCTTTGGTCCAGAAATCCTTGGCTTCTAGAATATCCATTGCGCGCTTTTCAGTTGGCGGCAGACGGCGTCCTGCGGCGTTGCCTTTGCCCGGGTTGCGCGTGGCATTGCCACCCAAAACCTGATGCGGGTCCTCGATCCCTAGGCGTGCCCAAGCGGCGGCCTCGGGGTCTTTTATTGGCTTTGTTTCGCGCTCCCAAACTTTGTCTTTGGATTGCTGCGCGTTCATTTCCGCTTCGGTGGTGCCGTTAAAGAAGTTCCACTTCAGGTTATATTCCCGCACGTGATCTTTGCAGAACCAAACATATTCATCCAGTACATCGGGCGCACGCGGCGCGCGAAACTTGCCCGGGAGCTCGCAACCCTCCTTGGCGCAAACACGCTGAGAGGTCTCGGATTCGCCAGACATGCCCCGACGACCACGTGGATTTTTCTTCTTTGCTGACGATACAGACATATCGAAACCAAAGGGATCGCTCTTCTTTTGCATTGCTCACCTCGTCTTATCAGGGGCATAACAATAGAGGATTTGGCACAGGTTAGAAGGGGAGTTTCGCAAAAATGTCCAAGGCAGATGAAATTCGCGCGAAACTAGAGGCGGCCTTGGCCCCTGAAGCGCTCGATGTGGTGGATGACAGCGAGAGCCATCGCGGCCATGGCGGTTATCAAGAAGGGGGCGAGAGCCATTATAACCTGCGTATTCGCGCCGAGGCCTTCGCGGGCAAGAGCCGGATTGCGCGACACCGCATGGTGCATGCCGCGCTGGGGCCTGAGTTGATTGGCCGCATCCATGCGCTGGCGTTGGATTTGGACACGCCTTAGTCGCGGCGGTCTTCCTGATCCGAGGTGTCTTCTTCGTTGATTTCGGGCTCATCGGCGCTTGGCGTGCTCTCTTCGTGTTCCTCAGTTTCTGGTTCTTGCTCAGGTTCTGGTTCTGGGGCGTCTAGCAGCTTGGGCTCAAACGATTCGACATCTGTTTCAAGTGCGCGTCGAAACACCAAAACATTGCGAAACACGGTGGTTTTGGAGGTAAGGCCAGCACGTTCCTCAGAAGGCAGCGTTTCCGCGCGCTGGTACTCCCATCCCTGAGCGCCCATCTGGTTCATCAGCAGTTCCAAAGCATTGGCGAATCGCGCTTCCATGCCTTTGACACCTTTGCTCCTTTGGCCACGCGCGGGTGCTGGGATAACTTTATACTCGTAACGTATCATGTGACTGCCCTCTGGCCTATGTTGAAAGCGGGTATACCAAGGCGGCAAAGGCGGTGAAAGGGCAACTTACTTTCGCTTGATCCCGATACCGCGACCTGCACGCGAAGGGCGGGGCAGGTGGCGGTGGTCTTCATAGATCGCCGCTATTTTGTCATAAGTTTCAGCTGGCATCGGCGCTACCTTGGGACCGGCAAGCTCCACATGGAGCCCCAAGCCTTCGCCCGTGGCAGAGAGCCAGCCGTCGGAGTGGTAAAGCTCTTGAAAGAAATGAAAACGTTTTTCATCGAAATCAAGCAGTTGCGAGGTGACGTAGACCTGATTGCCTTCGTGTACTTCGCGCAGATAGCAGACGTGGAATTCAGCGGAGAAGGTCGAAAACCCAGTGCGCTGGATGTACTCTAAGCCAATACCGAATTCCGCGAAAAATTCATCCGCGGCAGTGTCGAATAGCACGTTGTAATAGGCCATGTTGAGATGGCCATTGTGATCGATCCACTCGGGCCTCACCGTCAATAGCGAAGAGCGATGAGGCGCGTTCATTTATTCGGCCAACTTTGCGGCGATGATCTGGTTGACGGCCTTTGGGTTGGCCTTGCCACCCGTCGCTTTCATCACCTGACCAACGAACCAACCCGCGAGTTTCGGGTTCTCTTTCGCCTTGGCGACCTGCGCTGGATTGTCCGCAATGATCTGATCAACCGCAGCTTCAATCGCGTCTGTGTCGGTGACTTGCTTCATGCCGCGCGCTTCGACGACTTCCGCTGGATCTCCGCCCTCAGTGTAGATGATCTCGAACAGGTCTTTGGCGATTTTGCCGGAGATCGTGTCAGCCTTGATCAAGTCGATGATACCGCCGATTTGCGCGGGGCTGATCGGGCTGGTTGTGATGTCTTTTTCATCGGCTTTGAGGCGACCAAAGAGTTCGTTTATCACCCAGTTCGCAGCAAGTTTGCCATCGCGACCCTCCGCGACGGATTCGAAATAGCCCGCGCTATCCACATCCGCTGTGAGCACAGAGGCGTCATATTCAGAAAGTCCGAAGTCTTTGACAAAGCGAGATTTCTTTTCGTCAGGTAGCTCTGGCAAGCTCTTGGCGATATCATCAACCCAAGCTTGTTCAATCTCCAAAGGCAGCAGATCAGGGTCGGGGAAATAGCGATAATCATGCGCTTCTTCTTTGGAGCGCATGGAGCGGGTTTCGCCCTTGTCAGGATCATAAAGACGTGTTTCTTGATCGACCTCGCCACCCGCTTCGATGATGGCGATTTGGCGCTTTGCTTCGACGTCAATGGCTTGCTGGATGAAACGCATGGAGTTCATGTTTTTGATCTCGCAACGCGTACCGAGATGGCCGAAATCCTGTGTCTCCATATACTTTTCATACTGACCCGGCAGGCAGACAGAGACGTTCACATCCGCGCGCAGGTTGCCGTTTTGCATGTTGCCATCGCAGGTCCCTAAGTAACGCAGGATTTGGCGCAGCTTTACGACGTAAGCTGCCGCTTCTTCAGGGCCGCGAATGTCTGGGCGCGAGACAATCTCCATCAGAGCAACACCTGTGCGATTCACATCGACAAACGACATGTTCGGATCCATGTCGTGGATCGATTTTCCGGCGTCTTGCTCAAGGTGAATGCGCTCGATGCGTACGCGGCGCGCGATGCCGGGTTCCATGTCCACGATGACCTCGCCCTCGCCAACAATAGGGTGGTAAAGCTGGCTGATTTGGTAGCCTTGCGGCAGGTCTGGATAGAAATAATTCTTGCGATCAAAGGCGGAAAACAGGTTGATTTCAGCCTTTAGTCCAAGACCTGTGCGCACCGCCTGTTCGACACAGAACTCGTTGATAACAGGGAGCATTCCGGGCATCGCGGCATCAACCATGGCGACGTTGGAATTTGGCTCAGCGCCGAATTGTGTCGAGGCACCAGAGAAGAGTTTCGACTTGGAGGACACCTGCGCGTGCACTTCCATGCCGATCACCAGCTCCCAGTCGTGTTTCGCACCGGCAATGGTTTTTATCTTTGGGCTTTCAAAGGTCAGATCGAGCATTTTGCGTGTCCACGAAATCAGGTGTTTGGAGGCGTTTTAAGCGAGAGCCGCAAAGGGGGCAAGGGGCAGCGACTTTGGGATGATATGCTGCCAGATTTTCGGAAAAGTCATTCAAGTTGTCCTCTTTAATCGCGCGTTAAATTTCTGTGATTAGAAGAAGGCGACGAGTAGGAGACGCTTAACATGTTATTTACATCAGAGATTTGGTTTGATCTGGCGGGTTCCGTTGCGATTATTTGTTTTTTAACAATGGCTTACTCGAATATCCAAAGAATGTTTTTGACGCAACGCAACGCTGAAATTTTGCTAGGAATCGCCTTTGGTGGCGTTGCTTGGCTGCAGATGAACATTCCGCTAGAACCGATGGAGGGGCTGATCATTGATTTGCGCAATGTTCCCTTAGCGCTCTGCGCCGCATTTTTGGGGTGGCGCGCTACGCTTGTGTGTTTCTTGATCGCTGCTCTGACGCGATTTCAGATTGGTGGTATCGGCATGCCGTCCGGTATCCTTGGAATGGCTATTATCAGTGTCGTGGGTGCCTGTTGGGCGCGATTTACGCGGAAATTTCCGCAACGAAGATTACACCATTTGGTGCTTTTGTCTTTGCTTGCCTCTGCGCATTTGAACGGCGCTTGGATCCTTCCAGACGCTGCAAGAACCTGGTTTTTGACAAATGCATCGCTTCCATTTGTCATTTTCAATGCAATTTCTATTACTCTTTGTGGCTATTTGTTGAACGTTGAGCAAAGCCGTATCAAAAAAGAAGGGCGGATCGCAGCGTCTGTAATGTTCGATCCAGATCATGGGGCGTGGACCAAACCTGCCTTTGAGCGCGAAATCAGACTGCGTGTTAGCGCAGGCAAGATGTTACCGCCAGCCGGCCTACTTTTTGTACGGGTGCGCAATTTCAACTTTCTACTCTCTTTGATCCCAAGCTTTTGGCACGATAAATTGCTTGGCCTTGTTCATATGCGTTTGAAAGGCGCATTTGAAAACGCGGATCTTGCGTTTACTCTTGGCTCTTCAATTCTTGTGCTGCCCTTAAGCGCAGAGCAATTTTTGAAGCGTGAGGAGCTGCTTCGTGCGATTGTAAGACGTGTCGGAACAGAAAATTTTCAGTTCTCGAGCGAGTTAAGCAAGATGGTCACTGTGGATACTAAAGCGTTTTCATGGGGCGCTGATCAGACCCTAGATGATGTCATTGAAAATGCGAAATTTGGCGCTTCGAAGTTTCCATCTTTGGTCAAAACCATATCTATGCCGCGCGTGAAATCGGTAAATGATCGCTCAAATACTCCCGCTCGTAAATCAACTCGTAAATCAAGCAGTGCGAACGCGTTTCCTAAAACCAACAATGAAGTGCTTTTTGGGAAGGCCGCCTTTCTGATGCGCTTCAATCAAGCAAACTGACCACTGCACGCCTTTCTCGATTAGGCGCGTTGAACGTAAAGGCCCTGCGGTGTAAATATCAGCGCGTTGCCTTTCAGCATTTGATCGCCGAAAACGTTCACAAAGACTTGGTTGGCTTTGTCTTGGCCCTGTTTTAACAAAGCATCTATCGATGCAATGCGGGCTTGATTGTCAAATCCTTCCATCGCATGGCCCCAAATTAGCGGATGCAGCTCATGAAGATAATCTGTCATGATCCAATGCGCTGCCGCTTGTACGGTTTCCAAAGTGGCGCTTGCCGTCAAATCGTCTACGCAACGTTTTGCGGCAATAGGAACGGAAACAGCAGCGAAAGAGGCAAAAAGATTCGCATTGTGCTGATCGCTTGAACGCTCGAGGATATCGCGCAGCCCTTCCAGAAAGAAGGGAACGTCCAGAACCGATGCGCAATTCGGATCAACAAGAAGCGCATCGAAAAACGCCCAAGTATATGCGCCTGCGCCCCAAATATCTTGCGTGCGCGCGGCCGTGCGGCGCGCTTCAAGCTCTAGCGTGCCATAGCTGCCAAACCACTGCGGCAACATATGATGCCCTAGCGCGCGAATATGCCTTTGCTGGTTTGGGGCCAGATCAATCAGGTCTTCATAATCGTCCGCCGCCCGGTCATTGGCATTCGCCGCGCCAACCAACAATGCGCAGCGCGCGGATGTGACCAGCGGGCTATCAAGTTCAATACCGCAAAACGAGTTCAATACCTGCTGCGCGCGGGTGCAATGCAACTCGAACGCCTCAAGATTATAAACCGGAATTTTTTGAGTCGCATCTGCCCCGCGCCACGCATAGGCAATGTCCAGATGCGCCATGGCAACAACCGTCGCGATCACATGGTTGTTCGGATATTCTGCCAAAATATCTTCGAGCGCCGAAATAGCATCATTGAGCGGGCGACTTTCTTCTGGCGTTCCGTCAATCAACAAATGCTCGGCAAGGGCAACAACGTCCGAACGCGCGCCTTGGCACAAAAGCTCGGCAATCGGCATCCCGCCCGCAGAGGCACCGCGCGATGCGTCCTCTTGGTTAACAATAACAATAAGATCATCCCAGCGTTCCTGCCGTGCAAGGAATTGGCCGCGGTTGAAATGATAGCTGCGCAATTGTTCTTCATGCGGCTCTTTTGAAACGGGGATAACCAGCAGTTTGTCCAGATCAGGCGTTTGCACCGTCCGCTCTGAGATCGTTTTCGGCGCACTTTTAGACTTGCGCGAGGATACGCGCGTGCCGGGCAAGCGGGCTGTGAGTGATTTGATCAGGGACATATTTGTAAGCCTTTGGTACTCAAACATTTAACGTAATGCTGTTTATGTTCGTGTAATCGGGCGCAATCGTGGCAAGCAACTGGCAAGAACAAACTGTTTCCAGTGGGATTAGAGCCATTTTGGGGCGTTTGTTCCTTGTCATTGGACGGTGAACTCGGTGAGTATTGATCTATGTATAATGCAACTTTTACGGTATTAACCGCTGTTTTGCTCTGCTTTTTGCCTCTGCTAGCCTTGGCGGAGCCGACGGAGTTGCGTCCCAATTTGCGCCCAACTTCCACCGAAATTGAAAAAACAAGGGCGCTTGCACCTGCTCAGAGCGCAAGGCCACTGCGGCGCGATGGCGATTCTGTACCAAGTGCGCGATGGGATCATCGACCGGCGGGCCGGATTTGGACACGCGCGGCGATTTCCGCGCTTAAATCTCATGGCAAACCGATCCTGCAAACCGTGCCAACAGATATCGGGGATTGGTGCCCGGCCTATCCCGAAGCGAGCGAAGATCAGCGCGCGGCATTTTGGGCAGGCTTCATGTCGGCGCTTGCCAAGCATGAAAGCACTTATAGGCAAGAAGCGGTTGGCGGCAATGGACGTTGGTATGGGCTTTTGCAAATTTTGCCCGCCACCGCGCGCGGCTATAAATGTGCAGCACCAAGTCGAGAAGGGCTCAAACATGGCCCGTCTAATCTAAGCTGCGCGGTGCGAATTTTGACCGTTGTCATGCCCCGCGACAAAGTGATGGCGCGCAAAGACAAACGCTGGAGAGGCGTCGCGGCAGATTGGGGGCCGATGCGGGTCAGCGCAAAACGCAAAGATATCGCGGCATGGACGCGCAAGCAAAGCTATTGCCGCATGCTAGGCTCGGTGCGCCCGCGCGCGCGATCTTAGGACAAAAGCGTGAAATGATGACGCTCAAAGGGAATGTCCTGTGCGCTCAACGCCGCTTCAATTTGCGCAGCAGGGGGGACACATTCATAAGGTAGGCGGATTTTATCGCCAAGATGCGTCAGCAACGTCATGCGCAAAGACAGATCGAGCCGCGTATCTAGACGCACAGATTTCAACTGAGCACGCGGCAATTTTGCGCCGCGCCGCCCCGAACGCCAAAGGATGTCCGCCTCTGTGATTTGCAATTCAGAAGTGGCGCCTTTGCCGATGTCATACAAAGCAGGCAAGCTGATCGCCGCGAGCACCAAAATGAGAAAGGGCGCGGCATTCAACAACGCATAAAGGAGCAAAAGAACGATCCACCAAAGCGCCACAAAGGCAAGCGCGCGCGGACTGCGGGCGGATCGTTTGAAGATAAATTCACTCACGCGCTGCGAATTCTGGTTAGCATTTCAGAGGTATCGCGGCTGAGGCTGGGCTGCGCGAGAATGCGCTCGACTTCGGCCTTTATCATATTTTGACGCGCTGGGTCGTAACGTTTCCACGTTTGGAACGCCGCGCACATCCGCGCGGTGGTCTGCGGGTTGATCGGATCAAGCGTGATCAGCCAATCCGCAAGCAGCGTGTAACCGCGCCCCGACACATGATGGAAGCCCGCGTGATGCCCGGCCAGCGCGCCAAGAGTTGCGCGAAAGCGATTGGGGTTTTTATGATCAAAATCAGGATGCCGTGTTAGGTTTTCAGCGATGCTTGGGGCCTCTTCTGGCGCGGCGGCACTGATTTGAAGACCGAACCATTTGTCCATAACCAAGCGATCATGCGACCACTGCGTATAAAACGCAGACAATTCCGCATCGCCGACCTTCTGGCGTAGCAAAATGGCCAGCGCGGAAACTTGCAACGTCATATTGTCAGCTTGAGCGAATTGCTCTTTTGCCGCTTTGCCCCCATCAAGGCGCGACCCGAGCCCCAGCGCGGCGATTGCAAGCTCGCGCTTTCCAGCGGATTGCGCATCGGGCGAGTAGGGGCCAGCGACTTGGCATTGCGCATAAATGCGCGGCAGCGTGTCTTGCATATGCTGCGCCATGGCAAGCAAAAGCGTTTGCACCGCCTCGTAAATTGCTTGCGGATCCGGCACAGAGCCTTTGTCAGCCAGTGTTTGCGTCAGCTCGGACTGGCTTGGCAGGCCAAGCATCAGCGCGCGGGTTGCCGGATCCAGCGCTTCATCGCGCAGAACGGCGAGCATGCCATCAAGATAGCCCGCGTTTGGCGATGCGCCGTGCTCGATCATGGCAAGCAAGGTTGATTTCGCCAGCTCGCGGCCCGCTTCCCAGCGATTGAACGGATCTGTGTCATGGGCCAGCAAGAATGCGCGCTCGGCGTCATTCGTGTCGCGCTTCAGGATCACAGGCGCAGAAAAGCCGCGCAGAATTGACGGTACGGGTTTGCTCGCCAAGCCCTCCCACTTGAAGCTTTGCTGACGTTTCTCCATCTCGAGAATTTGCGTTGGCAGGATTTCAGCGCCGCTGTCATCCAGAAGCCCAAGCGCAATAGGGATCACCCGAGGCTTCTTTTGCAGCTGACCTGGTGTTGGCGGCGTTTCTTGGCGGAAGGTGAGTTTGTAACGGCCATCTTTGAAGCTTTCCTTAACGGAAAGTTGCGGCGTTCCAGCAGAGGTATACCAGCGTTTAAAGCGCTTCAGATTGCGCCCCGTGACGTCCTCGAACACTTGCAGCCAGTCCTCTATCGTGGCGGCATCGCCATCGTGGCGCTCGAAATAGAGGTCCAGCGCTTTGGCATAGGCATCATCGCCAACGAGCGTTTTCAGCATCCCGATGACCTCAGCGCCCTTTTCATAAACTGTGGCGGTGTAGAAATTGTTAATCTCCACAAAGCTGTCAGGGCGCACAGGATGGGCGAGGGGGCCGCCATCTTCAGCAAATTGACGGCCACGCAGATCGATCACATCGCTGATGCGTTTCACCGAAGCCGAGCGCATATCAGAGGTGAATTGACTGTCGCGATAGACCGTCAAACCCTCTTTGAGGCAGAGCTGGAACCAATCACGGCAGGTGATGCGATTGCCGGTCCAATTGTGGAAATATTCGTGTGCAATAATCGCTTCAATGCGCTCGAAATTCGCATCCGTCGAGGTCTCGGGCGAGGCGAGAACACAAGAAGAGTTAAAGACGTTGAGGCCTTTGTTCTCCATCGCGCCCATGTTGAAGTCATCGACCGCAACGATGTTGAAAATATCAAGGTCGTACTCGCGTCCATAGACATCTTCGTCCCAAACCATTGATTTCTTGAGAGCTTCCATGCCGAAAGCGCATTTGTCTTCATCGCCTTTGCGCACATAGATGTTCAACTCTACGTCCTTGCCGGACATGGTTTTGAAGCGATCAGGATGCGCGATCAGATCACCTGCAACCAAGGCAAACAGATAGGCGGGCTTTGGCCAAGGGTCGTGCCATTCGGCGAAATGTGTGCCTGCCGCGCCGGGATTGCCATTCGAGAGCAGCACAGGATGCGGGCCCTCAACGCGCACGGTGAACGTGCTCATGACATCCGGGCGGTCAGGATAATAGGTGATTTTGCGAAAGCCCTCGGCCTCGCATTGGGTGCAATACATGCCGCCTGACATGTAGAGCCCTTCAAGCGCGGTGTTGGTTTCAGGGCTGATTTCAACCTCGCACTCAAAGGTAAACGCGCCCTCTGGCACATCGGTTGTTAACCCTTCGGGCGTGATTGAGGGCGCAATATCGGCCCCATTGATTTTCGCCCATTTCAGATCAAGTTGTTCCCCATGAAGAAAGAACCTGTTGTCACTGGCCTCTGGATTGGGCGCAAATCGCATGCGAGAGATCACGCGCGTGGCGCGCGGTGCAAGTTTGAACGTGAGATGCACATCCTCGACGATATAACCGAAGGGCGTGTAATCTTTGAGAAAAATGGTCTGCGGTGCTGGCTCGCGCATGGGGAGGCTCCTGTTGCTTGGCGTCAAGCTAACGGAGTGCCGCGCTAATGAAAAGAAGGAGCGCAGGGTGCCAAAAGGCGTGAAGAAACAGAACCTGCCCAGCAAAATTTGCGCGGCCTGCGGTTTGCCATTTACGTGGCGCAAGAAATGGGCGCGCGATTGGGAAAGCGTGCGCTATTGCTCTGAGCGGTGCCGCAAAGGCAAGTGAGGCTAGGGGCAAATCGCAGCCCTAATGTCTTCATCGAAAAAGTTGAGTATCCGCTGGCATTGTTCGGTTCTTTTTGAATGAGATGTGGCTGTATCTGAAAATTGGTAAATTAGTTTTACCAAAATGCGAGTTTTTGTTGCCTTGGCTCTGGTTTTGACGTAGCCCAGACGCGAATTCAGACATTTTGGAGCAAATCATGACCCAGCGCATCGAAAAGCACGGACTTCAAGTCGATAAGGTCCTCGTTGATTTCATCGAGGGGGATGCGTTAAATGGGATCGACGTCAGCGCAGATCAGTTTTGGGCGGGTCTGTCCGAATTGGCACATGCCTTTGGCCCCAAGAACCGTGCGCTTTTGGCCGAGCGCGAGGTGATCCAAGGAAAGCTTGATGCATGGCATCGCGCCCACCCCTCTGGCGGTGACACCCGCGAGAGCTATTTCGAATTCCTCCGCGAGATTGGCTATTTGCTGCCCGAAGGCGAAGATTTCCAGATCGAAACCGCCAATGTTGACCCCGAGATTGCCAAAGTGCCGGGCCCGCAATTGGTCGTGCCAGTCACCAATGCGCGCTTTGCGTTGAACGCGGCGAATGCGCGTTGGGGAAGTCTGTATGACGGGTTTTATGGCACCGATGCTATGGGAAGCCTGCCGCCAAAAGGGGCCTATAACAAAGGGCGCGGGGCGCGTGTTGTGGCGCGCGCGCGGGTCTTTTTGGATGATGTTTTCCCGATTGAGGGCACGTCTCACGCGGATGCGCGGCGCTATCATATTCGCGATGGCGCGCTTTTGGTGGATGATATGCCGCTCTCTGAGCCGGAAAAATTCGTTGGATATCAAGGGCATCCCAAAGCGCCGGACGCAATAATCCTACGCAACAACGGGTTGCATGTGGAACTCGTGTTTGACCGCACTCATGTGATTGGCAGCCGCGATCAGGCGGGGCTGGCAGATGTGATCATGGAAAGCGCGCTGACGGCGATCATGGACTGCGAGGACAGCGTTGCGTGCGTGGACGCCGAGGATAAAGTTGTCGCCTACGCCAATTGGCTGGGCTTGATGCGCGGCGATCTTGAAGAAACATTCGAGAAGAATGGCGCGCAGATGACCCGCCGGTTGCACGGCGATCGCGTCTATGTTGGACCTGATGGCGCAGAGGTCACCCTCAAAGGGCGCGCGCTGCTTTGGGTGCGCAATGTGGGGCATTTGATGAGCAACCCTGCGGTGCTCGACCGCGATGGGCAAGAGATTGGCGAGGGGCTGATGGACGCGCTGTGCACGGTCACAATGGCGATGCATGATCTCAAGCGCGAGAGCGGAAATTCGGTACATGGCTCGGTTTATGTGGTGAAACCGAAGATGCACGGGCCTGCGGAAGTCGCGTTTTCTGACGAGATTTTCGCCAAGGTTGAAGACATCCTTGGCCTGCCGCGAAGCACGATCAAGATCGGCATCATGGACGAAGAGCGCCGCACTTCTGCGAACCTTAAAGAGTGTATTCGCGCCGCAAAAACACGCGTCGCCTTTATCAACACCGGTTTTCTGGATCGCACGGGCGATGAAATCCACACCTCGATGGAGGCGGGGCCTTTTAGCCGCAAAGATTTTATCAAGCGCAAAGCCTGGATCGGCGCTTATGAGAACCTGAACGTGGATATCGGTCTTGAATGCGGTTTGCAGGGCCGTGCGCAGATCGGCAAAGGCATGTGGGCCATGCCCGATTTGATGGCTGATATGCTTGAGCAAAAGATCGATCACCCCAAAGCTGGCGCCAATTGCGCATGGGTTCCAAGCCCAACGGCAGCGACGCTTCATGCGATGCATTATCATATGATCGACGTGCTTGCCGCGCAGGACAGCATCAAAGCAAAAGGGCGCCGCGCAAATGTGCAAACCTTGCTGGATATCCCTTTGGCGACCTATTCTAAGTGGACCCCAGCGCAAATTCAGCGCGAGGTCGAGAACAATGCCCAAGGTATCCTTGGCTATGTGGTGCGCTGGATCGATCAGGGGGTCGGATGTTCAAAAGTGCCTGATATCAATGATGTAGGCCTGATGGAAGATCGCGCAACCTGCCGGATTTCGTCGCAAGCTTTGGCAAATTGGTTGCATCATGGTGTGATCAGCGAAGAGCAAGTGCGCGCCGCGATGGAAAAGATGGCAGAGGTTGTGGATCGCCAAAACGAGGGCGATAACCTTTATCGCAAGATGTC
The DNA here is from genome assembly GCA_964421835.1 of uncultured Planktotalea sp. Classification (GTDB taxonomy): domain Bacteria; phylum Pseudomonadota; class Alphaproteobacteria; order Rhodobacterales; family Rhodobacteraceae; genus Planktotalea. The sequence continues at coordinate 4,867 of CAYQZI010000050.1, read as the reverse complement.
GCCCGGCTTTGACACAATCGCTTATCAAGCGGCCTGTGATTTGGTGTTCAAAGGACGCGCGCAGCCCTCTGGCTACACGGAACCTGTGCTGCACGCGCGGCGTTTAGAGTTGAAGGCAAGCCTTGCCTGAACGCGCTTAGTCCTTTGAAACAAGAGAATGAGAGAGTTGAAATGTCTGTAACTTTGAAACAAGCACGCGCTACAATTGAAGCAACTTTTGAAGCGGGGGCGAAGATGGGCCTTAAGCCGCTTTCCGCCGCTGTTTTGGATGCGGGTGGCCATTTGATCGCGTTTGAGCGTCAAGATGGCGCGTCGCCGGGGCGGTATGCGATTGCGCAGGGCAAAGCCTACGGGGCGGTGATGCTCGGGATGCCGGGTTCGGCGCAAATGGCGCGCGCAGAGCAGCAAGCCTACTTTATGGCGGCGGTAAATGGCGTCTTTGGTGGGCAAGTCGTGCCTGTTCCGGGCGGTATTTTGATCAAAGATGGCGATGCGATCATCGGCGCTTTGGGCGTCACGGGCGATACATCTGACAATGACGCAGAAGCGGGCATGGCAGGGTTGGCTGCTGCCGATCTAACAGGCGCCGCTTAAGGGTCCAAGCGGATCATCAAACGGCGCATGCCGCGAAATCCATACCGCTGAGAATACTCGGGCGCTGCATCTTGCGGCGCTCGTTTTGCATTTGGAAAGCGATCAAACAGCCGCTCAAGCGCGATTTGCGCTTCAGCGCGTGCAAGGTGCATCCCAAGGCAGACATGCGGGCCAAAGCCAAAGCCGATATGGGCGTTGGGACGCCGATCTGACTTAATTTCATCCGCGTTTTCAAAGCGTTCCGGGTCGTGATTGGCAGCGATAAGCAAGGCAATGACTTTGTCCCCTTGCTGTAGAGTTTGCCCGAAGCGCACATGCGTTTGGCGCACAAACAGTGGCTTGGTCATCATCACGGGGCTGAAAAAACGCATGAACTCTTCAATCGCCAAAGAGGCCGGTGCGCTGAAGTGCGCGCCCTCGGTAATGGCAAAGACCGCATCGCTGATCAGGTGCAACGTGGTCTCATGGCCTGCGATAAACAGCACGAAGGCTAGCGAGAGAATTTCGTCATCGCTAAGACCCTTGTCGGTGCCGTGGATAAGCGTGCTAAGCAGCCCATTGCGTGGCGCCAGTCGGATCGCTGCAATTTCCGCGCGCAGGAGCTTTTGCGTTTTGTAAAGGCCGGGCAGGGCGGTAAGCAGGGTCATGACACCCGTTGGTTTAGAGATCGGCGCAATCGCGCGGGCAAGTTTTTGGCGCAGCGCTGGTTTGATCCCAAGCAGCGCACTGATCACATCAAGGGGCAACAAACGCGCGTAGTCTTCTGTGATATCAACAGGCTTCGCTGGATCAATCTGATCAAGATAGTGATTTGCGATCTGCGCAATCTCTGGCCTTAGCGCGTCAATTGCAGCGCGCGAAAAGCTGTTATCGACGGCAGCGCGGATGCGTTTATGCTCGGCCCCATCAAGGTTTAGGATATTGCGGGTCAAAGGCCGCATAAAGCGCGGCAAAAACCAATAGTACCGCGCGATATCCTTGCCGCCTGCGTTTGCAGGATTGCGTGCAAAGGCATTCTCGTCCTTTAGAACTTCGCGCGCAGCGGCGTCTGTGGTTGTGGCCCAGCATTGCCCGATAATGGGGACATTTATGCGTACTAAAGCGCCATTTGCGCGCATTTGCGCCAAAACGGGCGACGGATCTTGCAAAAAATTGGGATCATTCAAACGAAACTTTGCCATAGTGCGATCCGCCCCTCATAACTTGGTGCATTGCAAGCCTGCGCATCTGCACCGTATATTGCAAGGGCAACCACTAATTTCGCAAGGAGAGCGCATGACGCGTCCCATCGTCGGCATCATTTCCAATTCCTATCTTCTCAATGACGAATACCCCGTGCATGCTGGCGGTGTAATGAACACGGAGGCGATTGCGAAAGTGTCCGACTGTCTGCCGATTTTGATTCCAGCCGATCCGGCGTATGTGAGCGTTGAAGAGCTGATGGTGCAGTGCGACGGTTTTCTCTTCACCGGAGCGCGCCCAAATGTGCACCCCGAGGAGTATGGCGAGCAAGCGACAGAGGCACATGGTGATTTTGATCGCGCACGCGATGCGATTGCGCTGCCCCTTGTGCGCGCCTGCGTCGAGGCGGGGCAGCCGTTCTTGGGAATTTGCCGCGGCTTTCAAGAGGTGAACGTGGCGATGGGTGGCTCGCTCTATCCAGAGATCCGCGATTTGCCGGGCCGTATGAACCACCGCATGCCGCCAGATGGCACGCTTGAGGAAAAGTTCGAAATTCGCCACAAGGTAAGCGTTAGCAAGGATGGTGTGTTTCACCGTATTTTCGGTGCCGAGAGCGTGATGACCAACACGCTACATGGCCAAGGCATCAAAGACGCCGGTCCGCGCATTGTGATCGACGGGGTTGCCGATGACGGCACGCCCGAAGCGATTTATGTGAAAGATGCCCCCGGGTTTACCGCGTCTGTTCAATGGCATCCTGAATGGAATGCCGATGGCGATCCTGTGTCGCGGCCATTGTTTTCAGCGTTTGGCGCGGCTGTGAAAGCCTTTGCCGCTGCGCGCAGCACACGCAAATTGCAAAACGCTTAAGCGACATTTTGTTGGCTCATTCGCCAGATTTTTGCGATTGCAATTTCTTCCATCAAGAGCTGTCTCTCATGCGACTTGAGACTGCTTTAAGCCGCGCGCAAAAGGGCGTGTCGATCATGTGCCGTGTGTGCAGCGCGGCTTGAGCACGGGTGTCACACACGCAAACAAAAAGCGCCCCACATTAGCAGGGCGCTTCTGGATCGAAGAGAGTGTCCGATTTAGATCAACAAATCGAAATCGTTCATCAATGGCAAACTGCGCGCGCGTTTGCCCGTTAGATCAAAGATTGCATTGGTAAGCGCTGACATTGAAGGCGGTGTGCCAGGCTCACCCGCACCGCCAATGTGTCCACCGCTTTCCATGACCTTCACCTCTGTCACCGGGGCATTGTGGATGCGCAAAGCATCGTAGTCAGGGAAGTTGCCTTGCTCGACAGCACCATCGGCAAAGGTGATCTCACCGTAAACCGCCGCAGAAAGACCATAGATCATCCCGCCATAAAGCTGTGCTTCGAGATTGCCAGGATCGAGGATGGTTCCCAAATCAGCAGCAATCCAAGCGCGGTTTATACGGATGGTGCCGTCTTCGTCCTTGACCTCAATAACCATCGCGACTGGCGTGCCAAAGCTGTAAGCAAAGGCGACGCCGCGCCCAACGCCGCTCTCGGTTTGGCCTGTCCAGCCTGACATTTCGCGCACCGCTTCAAGGACAGCGGCGGAAGGCGCATGTTCTTCGCGCATCATCTCAAGGCGGAACTCAAGTGGATCCGCCTTCGCCGTATGCGCAAGTTCATCCAAGAAGCTGTCATGCATAAAGGCGTTGACCGAATTGCCCACAGAGCGCCAAAAGCCAAGCGGGATGTTCATCTCGGTCAGATACCCTTGGATCCGGTAATTTGGGATCTGGTAGGGTTGATCAAATGCACCCTCAACATGGACCTTATCTGGCCCAGCGGCCGAGAAATCCATCAAGCGTTTCATCGCGCTCGCGGTCACGGAAGGGCCCGCAACCTTGCCATCGAGCATCACCGCTTTGCCATCCTTCACAGCGCCTTTGTAGCGGCCAATCGCAGCAGGGCGGAACATGTCATGGCTCATATCTTCTTCGCGGCTCCAAGCGACTTGCACGGGGACATTGGGCATCGCTTTGGCCACTTGCGCGGCAATCACGCCAAAGTCGGTTTCGCTGCGCCGACCAAAGCCACCGCCCATCAATGTGGTGTGCAATGTCACTTGCTCAGGCTCAAGCCCGACAGCCGCAGCGCAATGATCGCGCATTATTGTTGGGGCTTGGTTGCCGCACCAGACCTCCAAGGCATCCCCGGTGAAATGCGCCGTTGCGTTCATGGGCTCCATCGTCGAGTGCGCAAGGAAAGGCATGCGATACTCCGCCTCGATCACGCTTGCGCCAGTGATTTCGGTTTCGACATCGCCGTCATCGCGCATCGATGAATTGGGCTTGCCTGCGAAACTTTCCTCAATCGCGCGCATGATATCGGCTTGCTCGGCGGGGTAGGGCGCATCGCCCCAATCCACCTCGACCGCATCGGCGGCTTGGAACGCCAGCCAAGTGTTGCTGGCAACAACGGCAAAGCCGCCCTCCAGCGCAATGACCTTTTCAACGCCTGCCATGGTTTCAGCTTCGCTGCCATCCATCGCTTTCATTGACCCGCCAAGGCGCGGATTCATCCGAACTGTCGCGAACTTCATCCCCTCAACGCGGGTATCGATCCCGAACGTGGCGGTGCCTGTCGATTTGCCCAGCATGTCAACGCGCGGCATGGTCTTGCCGACATATTTCCATTCAGAACTGGGGCGCAGATCCACTTGTGGTGGATCGATCTTTGCCGCTCCAGAGGCGAGATCAGAGTAAGAGATCGAATTGCCATCGGGCGTATAGACACGCCCGTTCATCGTCTTAAGACTGCTCGCAGCGATGCCAAAGGCGTCTGCGGCGGCAAGCTTGAGGGTCTCGCGCGCGCTCGCACCCGCATGGCGCAGCCGCTCATACCCGTCCATCATAGAGGTGGAGCCGCCGGTCATTTGTAGGCCGAAGAGCTTGTTTACCTCTCCCAGCGCCTCTGACATGGTCTGCATTAATGCGCTTTTGGAATATTCGGGCATGGGCAGCACCGCGCCCATCAAAGCACTGTTGTAATAGGCGGCGGCTGGCGGGCCATGCAGCACGCGCACGTCCTCCCATGCGAGGTCCAGCTCTTCAG
>CAYQZI010000049.1:0-17330 GCA_964421835.1 uncultured Planktotalea sp. | reverse complement strand
CAGATTTCACGGAGTAGCCATTGTCGCCTTGCAGCACCAATGGGCCTTGCGCGTTCAGGGTCATGTCATAGCCGAAGTCAGGTCCAACAGCGCGCATCTGCATGTCTTTGAAATCCGTGCTGCCGCGTAGATACCAGTCGTCTATCCAAGCCTCAAAGCGTTTATCTACACGCACGCCCGCTTGCCCAATACCGCCACGCCCGAGGCGTTCCGTCACATAATGCGCGCTGCGCGTGGTTACTGCTGCGTGACCCATCCAAAGCTGCGCGCTGTTCCAGCCCTCCCTCTCGTTCGGGGTCAAAGCGGAGCGGAACAAGGTCCATTGCAGCCCATAGGGAGTTCCGTCTTCGCCCTTGAGGTTGGCCGTCAAATACCACCACTCGATCCTGTAGTCATTGTGCGGGCCATGATCGCTTGGGAAGGTGAGCGCTTTGCCGCGCTCGGGCGTTGAAAACCCGTCGATGTCGCTGCCAAGCCCCGCAAAGCCTTGGGCAAGGGCGGCCGTCGGTAGGAGCAAGAGAAAAAGAAGCCATTTCATAGCTTCTTAAGTAATGCCCATCGCGCAAAAAGAAACGCCCCCGACAGGATCAGGGGCGCTTTTTATGTCTTCGACTCCAGAGCCTAGCTGATGGCTGCGGCTTTCACATCTGAATCAATGTAGGGCAGATATTGCTGGAAGTTGTCCGAGAACATTGTCACCAGCTTATCGGCTTGGCGGTCATAGGCTTCGGGGTTGTCCCAAGTGCGGCGCGGATCGAGCAGAACTTCGGCTACGCCCGGCGCAGCGACGGGGACTTCAAATCCGAAGTTTGCATCCTTGCGGAAGGTCGCATTTGCGAGCGAGCCATTTAGCGCCGCGGTGAGCAGCGCACGCGTTGCGCGGATCGGCATGCGTGAGCCTGTGCCATAGGCACCGCCGGTCCAGCCTGTGTTCACCAGCCAGCAGGTCGCGCCGTGCTGCGCGATCTTTTCTTTCAACAAATTGCCATAGATCTCGGGGCGACGCGGCATGAAGGGCGCGCCAAAGCATGTCGAGAATGTCGGCTCAGGCTCGGTCACGCCGCGCTCTGTGCCTGCCACTTTAGAGGTGAAGCCGGACAAAAAGTGATACATTGCTTGCGCAGGCGTCAGGCGCGAAATCGGGGGGAGCACACCGAAAGCATCGCATGTAAGCATGATGATGTTCTTGGGGTGCCCGCCAAGTGCGCTTTCGGAAGCGTTCGAAATATAGTGCAGCGGGTAGGCGCAGCGCATGTTGGCTGTCAGGCTGTCGTCCTCGAAATCAAGCTCTTTGGTGTCGGGGTCATAGACCATGTTCTCGATCACAGTGCCGAATTTGGTCGTTGTGTCGTAGATCTCTGGCTCTGCTTCGCGGCTCAGGTTGATCGTTTTAGCGTAGCAGCCGCCCTCAAAGTTAAAGGTGCCGCGATCGGACCAACCGTGCTCGTCATCACCAATCAGCGTGCGCGCAGGATCCGCAGAAAGTGTTGTTTTGCCCGTGCCGGAAAGACCAAAGAATACGGCCGTATCCACCGGATTGCCATGCGCATGGTTGGCAGAACAGTGCATTGGCATGATGCCTTTTTCCGGCAGCAGATAGTTCAGCAGCGAGAAGACGGATTTCTTATTCTCGCCTGCGTATTCTGTGCCACCAATCAAGATGAGCTTTTTCTCAAAATTCATCGCGATCACAGTTTCGGAACGGCAGTTGTGCCGCTTGGGGTCTGCCAGAAAGCTCGGGCAGTTGATCACGGTGAAATCTGCGGTGAAATCATCGAGCGCGTCGCGTTCGGGGCGGCGCAGCATCGTGCGGATGAACAGGCCATGCCATGCCAGCTCTGTCACAACGCGCACATCGATGGAGTGCTTCGGGTCAGCGCCGCCAACAAGGTCCTGCACGAAGTAGTCGCGCCCCTTCATATGCTCGAGCATGTCTGCGTGCAGCGCATCGAAGCCCTCGGGGCTCATTTCAGCGTTGTTTTCCCACCAGATTGTATCGACCACATCGGGTGTTTTCACCACATGTTTGTCTTTGGGCGAGCGACCGGTGAACTTGCCGGTTGTGACCAAAAATGCACCGCCATTGCCCAGCTCACCTTCGCCCTTTTCAAGCGCGACTTGGATCAGCGCGGGCTCCATCAAGTTATAATAGACAGACCCAAGCTCCGTGATGCCTTGATCTTCGAGCTTGAAAGAAGGGTTCACCCGTCCGGTTGTCATATTTAACTCCTGTCGCCATGTGTGCGTGGCAAGTTTTGGTTTTACAGCCAGCATCACCTTTTGAGCTGTGCCGATCGCAACCCAAATTGCTGCGATACTGCGTCTTAACATGATGATTTCACACCTGAACAGGACGCTTTGACGCTGTTAGCGCAACCAATTTTGGTTTAGCGCAATCAGTCGCACGCCTAGGGGAGTTGAGTAAAATTGTGGGCATAACTTTGACGGTCTTGAGGGATAAATAACCCTTTTAGGTGCCAAATAAGTCACGCATTTGTAGCCGATTCGCACATGGGGATTGATCTGGAATCAGAAACGCGCGAGTCATAGTGAAAAAAATAAACTGGCAATTGAGCAGTATAAGGAAGCAGGCATGTCCAAAATTGCATTGGTGGACGACGACAGGAACATCCTGACGTCCGTCTCTATGACTCTTGAAGCCGAAGGCTTTGAGGTTGAAACGTACAACGACGGTCAATCGGCGCTTGATGCGTTTAACCGCAAACTGCCGGATATGGCGGTTCTTGATATTAAGATGCCACGCATGGATGGCATGGACCTGCTGCAACGCTTGCGTCAGAAAACCTCTATGCCGGTTATCTTCTTGACCTCTAAGGATGATGAGATCGATGAAGTGCTCGGTCTGCGCATGGGCGCGGATGACTATGTGAAAAAGCCATTTTCACAGCGTCTTTTGGTCGAGCGCATTCGCGCGTTGCTACGCCGACAAGATGCGGAAGCGGGCGTTGTCGTGGCCGACACCGACGAGAACAAAGTCATCGAACGCGGTGATTTGACGATGGATCCGCTGCGTCATGCGGTAAAATGGAAGGGCAAAGACGTTACTTTGACAGTAACAGAATTCTTGCTGCTTCAAGCCCTCGCGCAGCGCCCCGGTTTTGTGAAAAGCCGCGATCAGTTGATGGACGTCGCTTATGATGACCAAGTCTATGTAGATGATCGTACAATCGATAGTCATATCAAGCGTTTGCGCAAGAAGATGCGCTCGGTCGATCAAGAGTTTTCAGCGATCGAAACGCTCTATGGTATTGGTTATAGGTATAACGAAGAGTAATGGCCCTCGCTGAGCGTATACAGCCCGCGCGCAGCGCGCGTGCACGTCAAGAAGTTGACGTTGTTTTGGGGGACGACTGGGTCGCCCCTGACAGCACAGTTGACCGTGAAATCCGCGAGCGGCGCAATCGCCGTGGGCTTTTCTCGCTAAAGAGAAGCGCACTGACGCGCAAGATCATTACCTTCAACCTGATTGCGTTGAATGTTTTGGTGGCAGGCATCTTATACCTCAATTCGTCGCGCGATAGCCTCGCGTCGCAGCGTGCTGCCTCTTTGGTTGGCGAGGTCGAGCTCGTCGCCGATGTGTTTGAGGCGCAAATCGCGCTGAGCGATACCCAAGTTTTGGCCAGCGCGGACGAAGCAATTGCCACGACGCTCGAAGCGCTTGATCTGCGTAACTCTGTTCAAGTCTATGTTTTTGGTTCTGAAGGCGGGCTGGTTGCAAATGCGATTGGCAGCGCCGCGACCCTCGATTCCGAGCTGGGCGAGGGGCAAGGCCGGACCATAATCGTTGATGCTTTGTCCAAGTTTTGGGCGCTCACAACCGGACCATTCACCAGCTCAGAGCCAGTTCAAGTGCCACCGCTTGAAGAGCAATTGCGCGACTTGGTTAGCAAGTCCACCGGCGGTGAAACCGTTGTGGGGAAGGGGCTTAACCCAGAAGGCGGCGCAATTTTCTTTGTAACTACGCCGGTCATGGTGTCTTCACAAAGCGTTGGCGTTGTTGCCCTAGCAAGCGCATCGGGTGAAATTGATACGCTTGTCAAAAGCGAGCGCGAGCGCGTGCTTCAAATGTTTCTGATCGCCACGCTTGTCTCTATCGGTTTAAGCCTTGTTTTGGCATCTACGATTTCGAATCCTCTGTCTGATCTTGCGATGGCCGCAGAGGTTGGACGCCGAAATGACAGTGGCAAAGTCAGCCCTGCGCGTATTCGAATCCCTGACTTGACCGCGCGCCCTGACGAGATTGGTCGCCTGTCTGGCGCTTTAAGGGGCATGGTCGCTGCGCTCTATGATCGCATTGATAGCAATGAACAGTTCGCCGCTGACGTTGCGCATGAAATCAAGAATCCGCTCGCATCCCTGCGCTCTGCCGTGGGCACCATGCGCGTTGCAAAACGCGACGATCAACGTGAAAAACTGCTGCAAGTGATCGAGCATGACGTGCGCCGTTTGGACCGTTTGGTGAGCGATATCTCTAACGCCTCGCGCCTGGATAGCGAGCTGGTGAAAGAAGACGAAGAGCACTTCGATTTGTTGAAAATGGTTGGCAATCTGGCGGAGTATCTTGGTCAGCAGGCCAATGATAATGGCATTGAGTTTATCGCTGATCTGCCCTCTGAACCGATCATGATTTCTGGTCTTGAGGGGCGTTTGGCACAGGTATTTGTAAATTTGATCACGAATGCGACAAGCTTCTGCGAAGAGGGCGACGCCATTCGTGTTTGGGCGCGCCAACGTGAAAATCGCGTGCTTATTGTGGTCGAGGACACTGGCCCCGGCATTCCCGAGCAGGCGCTGAGCAAAGTCTTTAAGCGCTTTTATTCAGAGCGGCCCGAGGGGCAATTTGGTAATAATTCCGGCCTTGGCCTTGCGATCTCAAAACAAATTGTCGAAGCGCATGGCGGTGTGATCTGGGCTGAAAACATTCGCCCAACCGCTGCTGATGTCACGTCCGAACCGCTTGGCGCGCGCTTTGTTGTTGGTTTGCCGATCTAACGCCTTATGAGTGGCGACGCTCAAACACTGATCCACGCGACAACTGTTGCATGGCAAGGACGCGGCGCGCTGATCATAGGCAATTCTGGCAGCGGCAAGTCGGCTTTGGCGTTGCACATGATGGCCCTTGGCTGCGATCTGATTGCGGATGATCAAACGCTGCTCGAGCGCTCGATGAACCAAATTACCGCGCGTTGCCCGACGGTCATCCAGGGCCAAATCGAAGCGCGCGGTTTCGGAATTTTGAAAACGCCTTTTGTGCAAAGCGCCGTGCTTGTCTGTGTGATTGATTTGAATGAAATTGAAACGCAACGTCTACCAGAGCGCAGAACGCTTACAATGTGTGGCACTGATCTGCCCATGTTTCACAAATGCGGCATCGATGTTTTGCCTTTCGCCCTTTTGCAATATCTTAAGGGCAGTAGTGTAAAAGACGTTTGATAGAGATGGTCTAAATGCGTGGAAGTGCGTTACCAAGTTTTGAAAAGCAGCGCCTGATCCTTGTCACAGGTCCGTCCGGCGCGGGGCGCTCCACCGCGATTAACGCGTTAGAGGATATTGGCTACGAGGCAATTGACAATCTGCCGCTCTCGCTTTTGCCGCGATTGATGCAAGGTCCTGCCCATGAAAAGCCGCTCGCGCTTGGTCTTGATACCCGCAACCGCGAGTTTTCGACGGGCGCGCTTATGGATGCCATCGAAGAGTTGAGCCGTCGAAGCGCCTATGATTTCGATGTGCTTTATGTGGAGTGTAGCGACGATGTGCTGCTGCGCCGCTTTTCGGAAACCCGCCGCCGTCATCCGCTTGCAGGCACCGATGATCCGCTGCGCGGCATCGCGCGCGAAAAACAAATGTTGGCGAGCATTCGGGATCGTGCCAGCATTTTGATCAACACCGCCGAGCTAAGCCCCCATGACATGCGCGCCGAGGTGACCCGTCTTTTCTCGCTTGAATTGGCGCAAAAGCTCTCGGTGACGTTGCACTCATTTTCCTACAAACGCGGCTTGCCACGCGCGGCAGATATGGTTTTTGATTGCCGTTTTTTGCGCAATCCCCATTGGGACGCAGATCTGCGCGCGATGACAGGTTTAGACGCAGCCGTCGCGCAGTATGTGTCGCAAGACAAGCGCTATGATGCATTCTTTAAACATGTGAGCGATTTATGCGCGACGCTGTTGCCAGCATATTTGGAGGAAGGAAAATCGCATCTTACAATCGCATTTGGTTGCTCAGGAGGGCGGCATCGCTCAGTTGCCCTTACGGAAGCAACGTCACACGTGCTTGCACTTGAAGGTTGGCAAGTGTCATGTAGGCACAGAGAATTGCAGCGTGAATTTGGCAGCGCGGAATGATCGATTTGAGAAACACAAATAGCAACAGGGTGCTGGATTGATTGGAATTGTGATCGTTGCGCATGGTGGTCTCGCGCGGGAATATCTCGCGGCGATTGAGCATGTCGTCGGCGCACAGGGCGGTATCGTGAGCATTGCTATTCGCCCCGATCATGATCGCAGTGCCAAAGAAGCAGAAATTTGCAAAGCGGCGGACTCGGTGGACAGTGGCGCTGGCGTCGTGATGGTCACGGATCTTTTTGGCGGCTCGCCCTCGAACCTGTCCTTGCGTGCATGCCGCGCAAGCGGGCGGCGCATCCTTTACGGCGCGAATCTGCCGATGCTTGTGAAACTCGCTAAATCGAGAGAGCTGCCATTGGGCGATGCTGTGCGTCTCTCGCTTGATGCCGGGCGCAAGTATATCGACAGTCAGAACTTATCAAGTCATTGAATTTAGAGTATTTTTATGTCACACACCGTTCAGCGCAGCCTGGAAATCATCAACGAAAAAGGGCTTCATGCCCGTGCTTCGGCGAAGTTTGTTGAACTCGTCGAGAGCTTTGATGCAAAGGCAAATGTAAGCCGCGACGGCATAGACGCGACAGGTGACAGTATTATGGGGCTTTTAATGTTGGCAGCTTCCAAAGGAACCAGTATTAACGTGGAAACATCGGGCCCTGACGCTATCGCCCTTGCTGACGCTCTAGAGGCGTTGCTGGCGGACAGGTTCGGCGAAGACAACTGATCGCGGCGCGCGGCGCATTCGAGCGGTGGATGATAGAGGATGTGGCCAAATCAATGGTTGAAAGAGCGCAAAGACCTGCAGTTATGACCACACCAGGTGTCAGCGCGCGCGCGCCTGCGCCTTACGACAAACGCAAGCTGTCCTACGCGAACACATTCACAAACCCTTGGAAAGCCAACACTATTCGTGTGATGGAGTGGTGCACAGGTAAGATTCCTCTTATCCGCCTTGTGCGCAGGTTCGAGCGCGATGGCGCAGCCGAGGGACAAGCCTTTTGGCCGCAAGCGCTCTCGCATATGGGGATCGAGCTGCAAACGCCCGACGAGCAGATCGCCAATATTCCTAAGACAGGTCCAGTGATCGTCGTGGCAAACCATCCGCATGGCTTGGTGGATGGCATGATCCTTGCGGAGTTAATTGGCCGCGTGCGCACGGATTACCGCATTTTGACGCGGTCGCTTTTGACGGGCGTCAGCGAGATCGAAGAATTTATGATTCCCGTGCCGTTCCCTCATGAAGAGGGTGCACGCGCCCAAAGCTTGGATATGCGCCGCCGCGCGATGGATCATTTGGCCAATGACGGCGTTCTTGTGCTGTTTCCATCGGGGGTTGTTGCGTGCTCTGAAAGCTGGTTCGGCCCGGCGATTGAAAAGCAATGGAACCCGTTTACCGCAAAAATGATCCACCGTTCTGGTGCGACGGTTGTGCCGATCCATTTCCCGGGTCAGAACAGCCGCGCCTATCAGATCGCCAATCGCATGTCCGCGACCCTGCGTCAGGGATTGCTGATCCACGAAGTGATGCACGCCTGTGGCAAGCCGCAAAAACCTGTGGTCGGTGCACCCTTTGATGCGGATGAAATCAAACAATGGGCAGACAATCCGCGGGGATTTATGGCGTGGCTGCGTGAAAAGACTATGGGCCTTGCGAAAAGCTAAACGGCTCTAGCGCGTCGGGACAGGCACCTCGCCGCGATAATCGTAAAAGCCGCGTTTCACTTTGCGGCCCAACCATCCGGCTTCGACATATTTCGTCAGCAAGGGGCAGGGGCGGTACTTGGTATCAGCAAGCCCGTCGTGCAGCACGTTCATGATTGCAAGGCAGGTATCAAGACCAATGAAATCCGCAAGCTCTAGCGGCCCCATCGGATGATTTGCGCCAAGTTTCAAAGACTTATCGATGGAATGAACCGAGCCAACGCCCTCATATAGCGTGTAAACCGCCTCATTGATCATTGGCATTAAGATCCGGTTCACGATAAACGCCGGGAAATCTTCGGCTGACGCCGCGGTTTTGTTCAACTTTTCAACCACTGCAAGGCAAGCGTCATAGGTGGCTTGATCGGTTGCGATGCCGCGGATCAGTTCAACGAGCTGCATCAAGGGAACGGGGTTCATAAAGTGGAACCCCATGAAACGCTCGGGGCGGTCCGTCGCCGCTGCAAGGCGGGTGATCGAAATCGAAGAGGTGTTCGAGGTCAGAATTGTATGCTCGGCCAAGTGCGGCAGAAGAGTTGCGAAAATTTTATGCTTTATCTCTTCGCGTTCGGTCGCGGCTTCGATGATCAAATCGCACGGACCAAGCTGCGTGAGCTCAACCGTCGTCGAAATGCGCGCCATGGCCTGCGCGTGTTCATCCACGCTGACAGCCCCCTTTGAGACTTGGCGCGCGATGTTCTTATCGATCCTTGCAACAGCGGATTCTAAGGCTTCAGCGTTGATATCGTTGAGTAAAACATCATACCCCGCAAGCGCCATGACATGGGCAATACCGTTTCCCATTTGACCCGCGCCCACAACTCCAATGCGTCTGATATCCATCTGCCACTCCTTGTGTGCCTCAAGACCTCTTGTAAGCTGCCCGCAAAGGGCTTCGCAAGGGGCGCTCGTTCCAGTTTGTCTCAAGTTTACACTTTAGCAATTTGTTTAGGCATTCGTGCGAATCTGCCTCTGGGTGAGTTATGAGGTGATTGGAATGAGCTATGATGGCACGGGCCTGACTGGCATCGATTATGATCTGTGCAGTTATGAAGGGTCACGGTTAACATTTCGTGGACCTAGGGCTGATATTGAAAAACGTTACGTGGCCTATTTAGGCGCGACAGAGACGTTTGGAAAATTCGTCGAAAAACCCTTCCCCAACTTGTTGGCGGACTACCTGCCTGCAAGCTCGCTGAACCTTGGTATGATAAATGGCGGGCTTGATACAATTCTTGGGGACCCTGCGATTTTGCAATTGGCAAAGCGCGCGGAATTTCGTGTGGTTCAGGTGATTGGCGCGCTCAATCAAACGAACCACTATTTCAAAGTGCATCCGCGCCGCAATGACCGGTTTGTGGCCCCGCAAGAGGCGCTGTTGCGTATGTTCCCAGAGATTGATTTCGCCGATTTCCACTTTACCAAAGCGATGCTTTATGCGCTGCACAGTTGTTCGCAAACGCGGTATCGAATGCTGTGTGATGAGTTGCAAAAAACATGGCTGAACAACATGTTAGAGCTGTTAAAGGATCTTGGCGATAATACGATCTTGCTGTGGTTCTCATCCAGAAAACCACCCAAGAATGCGGTGCGCGATCCCAAGGATCCGATGTTGGTTGATGCGAAAATGATGGATCAGCTCCGCAAGGTTGCCTCTGCGTATGTCGAATGCGTCCCAACGGCCCAAGCCGTGCAAAAGGATGCGGCTGTGCTGCGCGCTTCTTTGATGAGCGCAGACGCAATAGCGCAGATTATGGGCCCGAACGCGCATCGGCAGGCGGCTCAGGCTTTGCAGGAAACATGCGCGCAGATGATGCGTCAAGTGCCGTAGGCGGCAAAGCAAAAGGCCCGCATGATCGCACGGGCCTTTCTAAAATTCAGGTGATCTTAGGTGTTAAAGCTTAGAGGTAAGCTCTGGCACCGCGTCGAAGAGGTCGGCAACAAGTCCGTAGTCTGCCACTTGGAAGATCGGTGCTTCTTCATCTTTGTTAATCGCAACGATGATCTTGCTGTCTTTCATACCCGCCAAGTGCTGGATCGCACCAGAGATACCAACCGCGACATAGAGATCAGGTGCAACGACTTTGCCGGTCTGTCCAACCTGCCAATCGTTCGGAGCATACCCGCTATCGACCGCTGCGCGCGATGCGCCCACGGCTGCGTTCAGCTTGTCTGCCAGCGCTTCGATGATTTTGAAATCATCTTCAGAGCCGACACCGCGACCGCCGGACACAACCACACCCGCAGATGTGAGCTCTGGACGATCGGACGTTGCAACCTTGTCTTCAACCCAGGCGCTCAGCGCAGGATCAGCCGCAGCACCAATATTCTCAACAGACGCGGAGCCGCCTGTGCCAGCTGCGTCAAAGGTCGCGCCACGGAACGTGATGACCTTCTTCGCATCAGAGGATTTCACCGTCTGCATTGCGTTGCCTGCATAGATTGGGCGCTCGAATGTGGCGCCGTCAACAACAGCCGTCACATCAGACATCACCATCACATCCAAAAGCGCCGCAACGCGCGGCATGATGTTTTTCGCATCCGTTGTGGCAGGCGCGACGATATGCTCGTAATCGCCCGCGAGCGAGACGAGCAGGTCGGCGACAGGCTCTGCCAAACGCTTGCCGTAGATCGCATCCTCGGCGCAAAGCACTTTCGCGACGCCTTTTATTGTCGCCGCTT
The DNA here is from genome assembly GCA_964421835.1 of uncultured Planktotalea sp. GTDB lineage: Bacteria > Pseudomonadota > Alphaproteobacteria > Rhodobacterales > Rhodobacteraceae > Planktotalea. Next base: position 6,582 of record CAYQZI010000049.1, on the reverse strand, counting down.
GCGCTGCCGCATCCGCGCAGGTCGCGCCTGTGGCCAGCACAGTGACCTCGCCCAAAGCCGCTGCCGCTGTAACAGCCTTGGCTGTTGCGTCCAGCGCCAATTCGCCGTCGTTCACTTCTGCAAGTAGGAGAACAGCCATTATACAGCCCCCGCTTCTTTGAGTTTCTCTACCAGCTCATCCACCGAGCCGACCTTGATACCAGCGGCGCGCGCGGCTGGCTCAACTGTGTTCAGAATTTCAAGGCGCGGCGCAGCATCGACACCATAATCGCCTGCTGTCTTCTCATCCAACGGCTTTTTCTTGGCCTTCATGATGTTCGGCAAGGACGCATAACGTGGCTCATTCAGGCGCAAATCAACAGTCACAACCGTTGGCATGTTGACCTTGATGGTCTGCAAACCGCCGTCAACTTCACGCGTTACTGTTGCGCTATCACCGTCGATATCCACTTCAGAAGCGAAGGTCGCTTGCGACCAGCCCATGAGCGCGGAGAGCATCTGGCCCGTTGCGTTCATATCGTTGTCAATCGCTTGCTTGCCGCACAGGACAAGGCCGGGCTGCTCTTCGTCGATGATCCCTTTAAGGATTTTCGCAACTGTTAAGGGTTCGATGTCCGTGTGCACATCTTCTGCCGCGATCACCAAAATCGCGCGATCCGCGCCCATGGCCAAAGCTGTGCGCAGCGTTTCTTGGGCCTGCTTTACGCCGACAGAGACAGCGATGACTTCATTTGCTTTGCCAGCTTCTTTCAGGCGAATGGCCTGCTCGACAGCGATTTCATCGAACGGGTTCATGGACATTTTCACGTTGGCGAGATCAACACCGCTACCATCCGCTTTGACGCGAACTTTCACGTTATAATCAATCACGCGCTTGACAGGTACGATGACCTTCATGGGCGGACACTCCGTTTTAAAAAGCGCTCGTGCGGCGCAAAATTACAATGTCTGAATACGCAGCCAATTTCAGAATCAACAGGGCAAAACCGACGTCCGATTATGTCATGACGTCGCGTTTGTGAAAAAATTCCAAGTTTTTTCATCAAATCAGTTTTTATAACTGATTTGGCCCGCTTCAGCGGTTCGCGCCCGGCACCCAAAGGACGTCATCTTTGCCACCGTTGTTCACAACGCGGCCCGCGACAAAGAACCAATCTGACAAGCGGTTCAAGTATTTCACCGCAGCTGGATTTACCGTTTCCATCGTCGCGAGTTCCACAGACAAGCGCTCGGCGCGGCGCGAGACTGTGCGGCACAGGTGCATTTGCGCCGCCAGCGGCGAACCACCTGGCAGAATAAAGCTGCGCAGCGGCTCAAGATCGCCATTCATCGCATCAATTTCGCTCTCTAGCCGCGCGACCTGAGCATCTGAGACGCGCAGCGGCGCGTATTCAGCGTCTTTATCTTTTTCCATGTCGGGGCGGCACAGATCAGCGCCCAAATCAAAAAGATCATTTTGTATCATCGCCAGCATTGCGTCCATATCGCCGCTTGCGTGTTGGCGCGCGAGCCCCACCACCGCGTTGGTTTCATCCACCGTACCATAGGCGTTCACACGCATCGCGTGTTTCGCCACGCGCGCGCCATTTCCAAGAGCCGTTTCGCCGGCGTCACCAGTTTTGGTGTAAATTTTGTTTAGAACGACCATGGTTCAACCCTTTGTAAAATAGACGACAGCGAGGATCAGCAATACGGCCACGAACTGCGCGTAAATGCGGTAGCGCATGATGCGATTGGCGTGTTTGCGATTGAAATCACCGCCTTTGGCAAATCCACCGATGCCCAGCATAAGAATACCGACCACCGCGAGCATCGCGACAATCATGACGATAAAGAGCGGATCACCAGCCATAGTTCAGTCCTTCATTGCTATGGTCTCTATCTAGGGGAGCTGCGCAAAAAAGCGAGCGCTTTATGACTTGGACAAAATCCGATCGAGCAGCCGCGTGCTGAGCAAACGCCGCAATGCGCCCATGATATAGGTGGCTTTGGTCACGTAGTAACGCGGCTTCGGGCGCGCTGATGTGCAGGCATGAAGCAGCTTTTGGGTGACGGCGCTCGCGGGCAGTTCGAAAATATCAGGCCCGGTGCTTTTATAAAGACGATCGAGCAATGCGTTTTCATATTGCGCACGCCGCGCGGAGTTTTTCCAATCGATCCAACGTTCGAAGTGCGGGATGGAATTTTCCCGAATGTCGGTGGTGATCGGGCCCGGCTCGATCAGAATAATCTCGATATCTGTGTCACGCATTTCGAGGCGCAGCGTATCGCTGAGACCTTCCATGGCAAATTTGCTCGCGCTATAGGCGCCGCGCCATTTTGCAGTCACCAGCCCAAGCACAGACGAGCAATTGATGATCCGCCCATGCCCTTGCGCGCGCATCACCGGGATCACCGCGCGCGTGAGATCGTGCACACCAAACAGGTTACACTCGAAGACCTCGCGCAACGCCTCGCGCGGTAGGTCCTCGACGGCGCCGGGCAGTGCATAGGCGCCATTGTTAAAGACAGCGTCCAAGGTGCCGCCTGTGGCTTCAAGGACCTTTGCAAGCGCAGAAGGGATCGTGCTGGCATCCGCGTAATCGATCAAAGGGCTGTCAAAGCCCATCTCCTCAAGGCGCGCGCAGTCCTCTGCCTTGCGGCACGACGCAAAAACACGCCAGCCCGCCGCGCGCATGCCGTGGGCGGCGTCAAATCCGATGCCGCTGGAGCAGCCAGTGATTAGGATTGATCTCTGAGGTGTCGCATCTTGCATGAAAAAGCCCGTCTCTTCTTGAAGAACGGGCTTATCAGTTTGGCCTATGGGCGCAACTTAGTTGTTGGACGCAGTAAGCAAGAAATCCGCCATCCAGCCAATATTGCCGCTATCTTTGACGCGCAGCTTGACCCAGCCATCGCCAGGATCTTGAAGGATTTCGACTTCTTCGCCATTGGTCAGTTTCGCAATAACGCTAAAGTTTTGACCCGGTCCTTGACGCATGTTCACACGCGCTGCGGTGACTTTGCGCAAATCTGGGGCTGGCGCGCTCTGCGGCTCTGATGCGACCTCTGAGGTCGCGACTTCGATTGTAGGCTCAGCAACCACCGCGTCAACTTTCTCGGCTTCAACGGCGAGTTCAGCTGTGGCAACTGCCTCTGCTTGCGGCGCGATCTCAACTGCGGTCGTTGCGACAGTGCTTGCAAGAAAGACCTGCGGCTCTGGTTCGGCTTGCGCTTGACCTCGAAGCCGCTCGGCTTTGGCTTTGGCCAGCAAGCGTTGTTCTTGTTCTTGCTCAATCGCGAGTGCTGCGCGCTTTTCGTCGGCAATGGCGACAAAGTCGCTTCCGCCGCTCAGCTCGTAAAAGGCGAACGCCATGAAGGCGAATGTGATGACGATGATCTTACCCATGATCCCCCCGGAAACATACCCAGCGCTTCGCACGCCTGTTATCGACCTACTATATGTTTTCCGACAGTCACGTGAGGGGCTAAATGACAAAGTTTTTCCCCGTTGCATGAAAACATATCCACAGTCTTGGCGCGCTTCGCATCTTGCCGCTCGGAATCGGGAGCGATAGAAGCACCGTTATGAGCGATGACGACACAGACAATGGCACCTTACTGCCGGACTTGCGCGAACCTTTGCGCAAAGCGATTGGTGATCGCTATCTGACCTATGCGCTGTCTACGATTATGCACCGCGCCTTGCCGGATGCGCGCGATGGTTTGAAGCCTGTGCACCGCCGCATCCTTTATGCGATGCGTGAGCTGAGGCTGTCTTCAAACGGGGGTTTTCGTAAATCTGCCAAGATTTCTGGCGATGTAATGGGCAACTATCACCCGCATGGCGACGCTGCGATTTACGATGCGATGGCGCGTCTCGCGCAAGACTTCAACGTGCGCTATCCGCTTGTGGACGGGCAGGGCAACTTCGGCAATATCGATGGCGATAACCCCGCGGCCGCACGTTACACAGAAGCGCGCATGACGCTGGCGGCTGAAGCTTTGCTTGAGGGGCTTGCAGAGAACGCCGTTGATTTTCGCGAAAACTACGATGGCACGCTGACAGAACCTGTTGTCCTCCCTGCGAGCTTTCCAAACTTGCTTGCGAATGGATCCAGCGGCATCGCTGTCGGCATGGCAACAAACATCCCGCCGCATAATATTGCAGAGCTGTGCGATGCCTGTCTGCATCTGATCAAAACGCCCGATGCGCGCGATGAAACCTTACTTAATTACGTGCCGGGCCCTGATTTCCCAACAGGCGGCACAATCGTTGAGCCGAAAGAAAGCATCGCAGAGGCGTATCGCACAGGGCGAGGCTCCTTCCGATTGCGCTGTAAGTATGATGTTGAAGATCTCGGTCGGGGCCAATGGCAGATCGTGGTCACGGAAATTCCTTATCAGGTGCAAAAATCCAAGCTGATCGAAAAGATCGCGGACCTGATCCAGACCAAGAAAATCCCGATTCTTGGCGATATTCGTGATGAGAGCGCGGAAGATGTGCGCATCGTTCTAGAGCCGCGCTCGAAAAACGTTGAGCCTGAGATCTTGATGAACATGCTTTATCGCAGTTCTGATCTTGAGGTGCGTTTTTCGCTGAACATGAACGTGTTGATCGATGGGCTGACGCCTAAAGTCTGCTCGATGAAGGAGGTGCTGCGCGCCTTTCTTGACCACCGCCGCGATGTTCTGATCCGCCGCTCGACGCACCGCATGGAAAAGATTGATCATCGTCTCGAGGTGCTCGAAGGCTTGATCATCGCCTTCCTGAACCTTGACCGCGTGATCGACATTATTCGCTATGATGACGACCCGAAAGCGGCGCTTATGCGCGAAGATTGGGGCCGTGAATTTACCCGCGCCATGAGCGAGGCGGACTACGTGCCCCCCGCTGCGGGAGAGGGCGAACTTACCGAAGTGCAAGCCGAGGCTATCCTCAACATGCGCCTGCGCTCTTTGCGCCGCCTTGAGGAAATGGAGCTGAAGCGCGAGCGTGACGCGTTGATGGAAGAACGCGCAGGCCTTGATGATTTGCTCAACAGCGGCGAGCTTCAATGGGGTCGCATCGCGGAGCAAATTCGTGAGACCAAGAAGCAATTCGGCAAAGATCACCCTGCGGGTGCGCGCCGCTCAATGTTCGCAGAGGCGGGCGAAGTCGAAGAAGTACCGCTTGAAGCGATGATTGACCGTGAACCGATCACCGTTGTGTGCAGTCAAATGGGCTGGATCCGCGCAATGACGGGGCATATTGATCTGACCCGCGAGCTTAAGTTCAAAGACGGCGATGGCCCGCGTTTCATCTTCCATGCGGAAACCACTGATCGGCTTTTGGCGTTTGGCTCTAACGGTCGTTTTTACACAGTGTCTGCCGCCAACTTGCCCGGTGGACGAGGCATGGGCGAACCTTTGCGCTTGATGGTCGATTTGCCGAACGAGGCTGAGATTGTCGATCTCTTCATCCATAAAGCGGGCCGCAAATTGCTTGTCGCCTCCTCTGCAGGGGATGGGTTTGTGGTGCCAGAGGACGATGTCGTGGCGCAAACCCGCTCTGGTAAACAAGTGCTGAACGTGCGCGGCGAAACGCGCGCACGTGTGTGCAAACCTGTCACCGGAGACAGCGTGGCTGTTGTGGGCGAGAACCGTAAAGTTTTGGTCTTTGCCCTTGAGGAACTGCCTGAAATGGGCCGTGGCAAGGGCGTGCGTTTGCAAAAATATAAAGACGGCGGCATGTCCGATGCGGCGACCTTCACGCTTGCCGATGGTCTGTCCTGGCTTGATCCTGCGGGGCGCACGCGCACCGAAATTGGGCTCAGTGAATGGCAGGGCAAACGCGCAGGATCTGGCCGCATGGCACCGCGCGGTTTCCCGCGCGACAATCGCTTTACGTGAGCAGGCTGATTGAACGCGCGTACGCGATGCGCTAGCAGGTCCATGCTGCCAAAGGGGATTTCCATGCTGCGATTCTTACTCATTTTGTGCGCTGCTGCATTTTTAACAGCCTGCGAAAACATCGATGATATCTCTGGCACGCCAAAACCAATTGGTGAATTTGCCTTGGGGCATAACATTGTTGTTGCCCCAAATTTGGTGATGGGCCCTGCGTCTCGTGAGGCGAGCAAAGAGGACTGGATTGCTTCTGTGACCGAAGCGATTGATGCGCGTTTCGCGCGTTATGAGGGCGAGCAGCTCTATCATTTTGGCGTCTCGCTTGAGGGCTATGTTCTGGCGCAACCCGGGGTTCCTCTGATTTTGTCACCGAAATCGGCACTGATTTTGAAGCTGACTGTTTGGGACGACGCGGCGGGCGGAAAGTTGAACGAAGAGCCTGAGCAAATCACAGTGCTTGAAAATCTCGATGGCGATTCCATTGTTGGCTCGGGGCTGACGAAATCCGCCGATGAGCAAATGGACGCTTTGGCAGAAAATGCCGCCAAGCTGATTCAACGCTGGATTACCCGCCAGCACAGGCAAGAAAAGTGGTTCAAGGCGCGGGAAGAGGATAGCGCTGAGGTGATAGAGGAAAGCGCTGATCCGGCAGAAGGGGCGTCTGACGTGGCTGGCGAGGACGCAGCTGAAGAGGTCGTTGAAGAGAGTACTGAA
>CAYQZI010000048.1:5768-18025 GCA_964421835.1 uncultured Planktotalea sp. | reverse complement strand
AAAGTACCTTGGCGGCGTTGTTCCAAGCGCAGAACACAACGCGCGTTTTTGCTCGTATCTGGCAGGTGTCCAAGGGGTCGGCATCTGGATTGCAAGCACCAAGAGCGAAAACAATGCACTCGGACTCATTGTCCTTAACCCGCACACCGAGGGTCAGGACTACGAAATTTCCTATCAATTTTTGCCTGCATACTGGGGAAAAGGATACGCGCGTGAAGCTGTGTCTTGCGTGATCAAGAACGCACTTCAGATCACACCCCTTTCAAGAGTTATAGCGGAAACGCAAAGTGCAAACTTAGCTTCTATCCGGTTGCTCAAGGCCTTGGGTATGCACGAGGTTCAAAGGTTAGAACGCTTTGGCGCTGAACAAGTCATTATGGCGACGTCAATAGACCACTGAACTAACAAAAAACCGGCGCGGAGATCTCTCCTGCGCCGGTTCAGTCACTTAAGTTTTAGATCACGCTTCAACTCGAAAGGCGCGTGATCTCTTCTTTAAGTCGGAGTTTTTGTTTTTTGAGTTCTGCAATTTGAAGGTCCTGCGTTCCGGGGGAGCGTTGTGCGGCTTCCACTTCGGCAGAGAGGTTTTGGTGTTTCTTCTTCAGCTGTTCCAGATGTGAACTCAAGCTCATCGAGGTCCTCCTAAGGTTAGATGTGCACCCTCAGTCCAGCACAAAAAGATCTACCTGTCACGCCGCAGCTGCATCCTATGGTTAATACAGTCCTAAGATGCTTAGAGATTAGGCAGTGCCACCAAAAGTCAATCCAGCGCCGTGGCGCAAAACCGCTTCGATTATCTCATTGTAATTCTTATCGTTTCCGCCGTGTTGCGCGCCGCGGTGCATCACAATCGGCGCATGTAGGCGAAAATCTGCGCGCCCTTCTTTTTTCGCTCGCACCAGCACCAAATGCGCGTCGCGCCCTGTCCGTGCATAGAGCGGTTGCAGTTCAATCGAGCCAAGGGATTTGAAAACAGCGCTTATCAACTCAGGCAAACGATCCGCACGTTGCACGAAATGCAGCTGCCCTTTGGGCGCAAGCCGCTTACTCGCTACGCTCACCCATTTGCTCAAAGGTGTATCGCCCCCCAGCCCTGTTTCGCGCTCAACATTCAACGAGCGCACACTGCGCACACGGTCATAATAGGGGGGATTGGCAAGCACATGATCAAAGCGCTGCGCTTTGATCTGCGCGGGAAGCGCATTCAGATCCGCAGCGTGGACATCAAACGCCATCCCATTGCGCGCCGCATTTTCGCGCGCGAGGTCGGCGTAATCCGCTTGCAGCTCAACCCCCGTCAAAGAAAGTCCGCCAACACGCCGACCCAAACAAAGCGAGGCAACACCACCCCCGCAACCCAGCTCAAGCACAGTGTCACTCGCTTTCGCAGGCACGCTCGCCGCAAGCAAAACAGGGTCCACTCCTGCACGATAGCCGTTTAAAGGCTGCGCAAGCTGCACAAGCCCACCAAGGAAGGCATCGACGCTGCAAAGCCCTAGTGCAGGATGGTTAATGGGGGAGGTCAACTTCGTTTTCCGCCAAGATGCGCAACACACGATCATAGTCGCGTTCTGCCACCATCACACGACGCGGCAAAATGCCTATGGAGCCTTCAAGCACGCTCATATTTACGTCCAACTCAAAGATCGGTATACCCGCGTCATCAAGGATGGCTCGGACGAGCGCAGTGAGTGTTATGTCATTGGTTCGCATCAGTTCTTGCATAAAAACAGAGTTAAGCGCGGCGCGCCCGAATGTACAGAGTTACGACAGCGCAGGAACGAGAGTGTGATGAGCTTGGACGAGATTTCAATAAAGCCACATGATGCTTTAGCGACCTATTTGGCGACTGATATGGACGCTGTGAACGTGCTTATTCGCGAACGCATGGCGTCGGAGCATGCCCCGCGCATCCCTGAAGTGACGGCGCATTTGGTCGAAGCAGGCGGCAAGCGCTTGCGCCCGATGCTCACCCTCGCGGCGGCCCATCTTTGTGGCTACGATGGTCCCTATCACGTGCATCTCGCGGCCACGGTTGAATTTATTCACACAGCAACGCTGCTACATGATGACGTGGTGGATGAGAGCGGCCAGCGTCGTGGCCGCCCAACTGCGAACTTGCTTTGGGACAACAAATCCTCCGTTCTTGTGGGCGACTACCTCTTTTCTCGCTCCTTCCAATTGATGGTCGAAACAGGGTCTTTGCGCGTGCTCGACATCCTCGCCAACGCCTCCGCAACGATTGCGGAGGGCGAAGTGTTACAACTCACCGCCTCGCAGGACCTCGCAACGACCGAAGCGATCTATCTCCAAGTCGTGCGCGGCAAAACCGCCGCGCTCTTCTCTGCGGCGACAGAAGTGGGCGGCGTGATCGCAGACGCGGATGAGGCAAAGGTAAAAGCCCTGTTCGCCTACGGCGACGCATTGGGCATCGCTTTTCAGATCGTCGATGACCTGCTCGATATGTCCGGTGATCCGAATGCAATTGGCAAGAATGTCGGCGATGACTTCCGCGAGAAGAAGCTGACTTTGCCGTTGATCAAAGCCATCGCAAAAGCCGATGCAGACGAGCGCGCGTTTTGGGAGCGCACGATCGAAAAAGGTCGCCAAGAAGACGGCGATCTAGAGCACGCCATTTCGCTTTTGCACAAGCACGGTGCTTTGGAAGAAACACGCCAAGAGGCGCTCGCATGGGCGGACAAAGCAATTGCGGCGATTGATCAGCTTCCCGAGCATCCCGTGCGCGACATGCTACGCGGCATCGCGGGTTACGTGGTCGCGCGCATTAACTAAAGTTCGTCGCAACGACCCACCAATCGGGGTGTTTTGCTTCGATATCGCGCGCCAATTCTTGCGCTTGGTCCTTCGTTTCACAAAGTCCAAAACACGTCGCACCCGACCCTGACATGCGCGCAAATAGCGCTGGGTCCAGCGCATCAAGAACCTCTTGAATGAGGGGGGCAATACCTATCGCCGGCTCTTGCAAATCATTGCGCTGGTTCGAACACCATGTCGCAAGTGAGTGAACATCCGAAAATTCGGGAACGGCCTCCATCGGTGGATTTTTTTTGTACTTCAAGGCATTAAACACTGGCGGTGTTTCAACGGCGACCCTTGGATTCACCAAAACTGCTGGCAACTCTGGCAACGGTGGAATGATCGAGAGCTTCTCGCCAACGCCCTGCATGCGAAGCGCCATGGGCGACAAGCACACAGGCACATCTGCGCCGAGGCTCAATACATCATCAGGCAAAGCAATATCCCACAGCTCTGCCAGCGCAAGCAACGTCGCCGCCGCATCCGCAGAACCTCCGCCTATACCAGCGGCATGAGGCAAGTGTTTACTAAGGTTAATTTCCGCGCCTTTTTCGCACTCAAACAAATGCGCCGCTTTCAATACCAAATTACGCGCGTCCGTCGGCACGCCTGCGGCCAAGGGGCCATCAACCATCAACGACAGCCTATCGGATTGCGTAACGCGTACGGTGTCTGCAACATCCGCGAAACAGACCAAACTATCGAGCAAATGATAGCCATCCTCGCGCTGGCCGGTCACATGAAGCGTCAGATTAACCTTGGCGCGCGCGCTGCGCGTAACGCTCTTAACCGTCATCAGCCATTCGAAGCGGCTCTACACCTTCTTCTTCAAGCACTTGATCCAAACCGACGTCCAATTTGCGGCGAATGCGCTCTGGATCGGCCTCTTGGCTCGCATCGCCATAGTCTACGAATGACAGCGCGCGTTTCCATTGGAACTCCGCCTCTAAATAGCGCCCCACAGACCAATACACATCGCCCAAATGATCATTCACAATCGGATCAATCGGCATCAATTCCGTGGCGCGCTCCATCGGGGCGACCGCCTCTTCAAAGCGGCCCAAACGGAACAAAACCCAGCCATGGCTATCCACGATATAGCCGCTGTCAGGGCGCGCCGCGACAGCGCGCTCGATCATGTCCAGCGCCTCGTCCAGCTTCACCTGTTTTTCGACAAGCGAATACCCAAGGTAATTCAAAACCTGCGGCTGCTCTGGATTAAGCTCTAACGCTTTGCGGAAATTCATCTCTGAATTTGCCCAATCATCTAGCCGTTCATAGGCAATCCCGCGTGCGTAATAAATAAACCACTGCCCGCGGCTTTCGCTTTCATACTGCTCAAGCGCCGTATCATAGGCTTTGATCGCCTCTTCGTAACGCTCCATCTGGCGCAGCGCGTCACCAAGCGAAGAGTGCACAAGCGCAAGCTCGCTATGTGATTTTGACAGGCTCTCAAGCACTTCAATTGCAGCATCTGGCTTGCCACTGCGCCGCAGCGCTTCTGCGCGACCAAGCTCCGCGGCGTGAAATGCAGGATCATCACGGCCAACCTTTTTGTAAGTTTCGGTCGCCAGCTCGAAGCGCTCCATCTGCTCCAAGAGGCCCGCAGACATCAATGTCGCATCGCTGTGCATAGGGTTCAGGAATTCCGCGACGCGCGTGTAGAGCAAAGTGTAATCTTCGCTCGCCTCGTTGCGCAGCGCGCTTCCGACGGTGAAGAACACTTCTGCCATACCGTCGCGCGCCGTTTTGATCTGGCTGAAGTCGACAGTCTGGCCTTCGGCCAAAGCGGCGCGAATGGATTGCAACTTGGGGTCAATGTCAGGACCAAAAGAGCTATCAAGCAGCTCAAGCGCGTCGCTCGCGCGGCCAAGCTGGCTTAGCACCTCGATATGCGCAATCGCCCCGCGTCGGGTTTGGCGTAGCGCGCCAGACTCAGGCTGCGAGAAAATCGCATCGGCGCTTTCAAAATCGCCCACCAGCGCAAGCGCAAGCGCTTTGTGATAGAGCGCGAACCCTTGCAAGCCGCGCTCTTCACCGACCTTATCGAAGCTCTCAAGAGCAGTCGTCACTTCGCCGATGCCGACCTGCGCCCAAGCGCGCAAAAGCCCGTCGACCAAAGGGCCAACTCCTTGATTGTCCAGGATACGTCCCAAGACATCAGCGTAGTTTTCTTCCTGCGCGCGCAGTGCAAGCATCGCCATTTGCGCCACTTGGCTGCCGTGTCCATTGGACAGCAAAGTATCCCCAACAACCGCAGCGCGCTGGATGTCACCAAGTGCGAGCAAAGCGAAGCTGGCGTTCTCTAGAATTTCGGGGTTCGAGGGATCTCTGGACAGCGCCCGCGTGTAATAGCGCGCCGCAGCATCATAATCTCCGGTCACCGCTGCCGAGCGCGCGGCAAGATAAGGGCCGGCTGGCTCTGCCATCAAAGGCATGCCGGATACCGATAGAATTGCTGCTAAACTAATCTGCCTTAGGACGCGAATGGGCACGAATGATGCTCCTTATGTGCACTGCTTTGATGAAAAGTAGGGCGCGGTTGCTCGTAAAGCAATGACTGCTCGTAAGATGATCGCAAAGAGCCAGTCAAACTTGCGCGATCAAAAGGTGTGGAGGGGCTTAAGCTACGAAATAGGGCAGCGCAAAAAACATGCGCTGCCCTACAAACGTAATTCGAAATAGAATTTTCGTTAACTGCAACCGGTAGGATTGGGGTCACCAGCTGCCTCACTCACGGTTAACACTTTTACTGGTTGGCGCTTGTTTTCGAAGGCAATTTACGTGTAGACCTTTAATTCTTCGCCAAAACAACAGAAGTGCAATTTTACGATGCGTGAAAATTCAGGAAGATCTTCCTCTGATCAACGTGTTTTAGTTTTCGGTATTGCAATTTTCATGTGCGTTTTTATGGGGCCCTTCGATACGGCAGATGATCTCGCGTTTTGGGATCGGCTTGTCTTTTGGACAGTTGCAGTCATCTCTGTCGGCCTGATTGTCGAAAAGTGTATGATCGCTGTCATAGATAGTAGGCTTTTCAAGCGCTGGCACATTTTCTTCAAACTTTTGTTAGGGGCTATGGTTGGTGCGGTGCCGGGCACGTCCTTTATTATTACGATCAACATGCTGTTTCGCCCCGAGCATCTTGATGATATGACCTTCCCCGTTTTTTGGGCTCAAGTGACTATAATGGCGCTTTTGATCGCGGGATTAGAGCATTTGATATGGGTGCGCTTTCATGCACCCGCTTTAGCAACCCAAGACCTAGTGCCAACAGATCTTGAAGCGCGCGAAACCAGTGATGGCGAATCCGCGGACATCGTCGCCTTGGATAACATGTCAATGCCGCGACTTTATCAACGTTTACCAAGCCATCTGCGCGAAGGGCAGATCGTGTCGATGTCGATGCAAGATCACTATGTGGAGGTCACAACGACATTGGGCAACGAGATGATTCTTATGCGTCTCAGCGATGCAATCGATTTACTTGATGGCATGTCTGGCGCGCAGACCCACCGTTCACATTGGGTCGCGCGTGGGCATGCTATGGGGCTTTCACGCGTTGCGCGGCGCCATGAGCTGACCCTATCTGACGGTCGTTCGCTGCCAGTCAGCAACAGCTATAAAGACGCAGTCGAGAGAATGCTCGACAAAAAAAGGCAGGCCTAAGCCTGCCTTTCCAGCCACAAAAGCGCTGATTTACATATTCGGGTAATTCGGCCCGTCGCCACCTTGCGGGGTGACCCAAGTGATATTCTGGCTTGGATCCTTAATATCGCAGGTCTTGCAATGCACACAATTCTGGAAGTTGATCACGAAATTATCGTCGACCACTTCGTACACACCCGCAGGACAATAGCGCTGCGCAGGTTCTGCATAATGCGGCATGTTAATCGCCATCGGCACCATTTTGTCGCTCAATTGCAAATGCGCAGGTTGGCTTTCTTCGTGGTTGGTAAAGCTGAATGCGACGTTTGTGAGACGATCAAAGCTAAGCGTGCCATCCGGTTTTGGATACTCAATCGGCTCATGAGCCGAGGCTTTGCCCGTCGCGTCGGCATCATTTTTGCCATGCTTCAATGTGCCGAGCAGTGAGAAGCCCAGCGTGTTGGTCCACATATCAAACCCACCAACCGCGAGCGATGCAACAAGTCCATACTTGCTCCAAAGCGGCTTAACATTGCGCACTTTCTTCAGGTCCTGACCAATTTCGCCAGAACGCACTTCGCTCTCATAATCGCTCAGCTCATCACCAGAACGATCTGCACCAATCGCCGCAAACGCAGCTTCAGCGGCAGCCATGCCCGACAGCATTGCATTGTGATTACCCTTAATCCGCGGCACGTTAACCATTCCAACCGAACAGCCAAGCAAAGCAACACCAGGTGCCACCATCTTCGGCATCGACTGATAGCCACCCTCAGAAATCGCACGCGCACCGTAAGCAACACGTTTGCCACCTTCCAAAAGGTCAGCAATCATTGGGTGATGCTTGAAGCGCTGGAATTCCATGTAGGGGAAAAGATGTGGGTTTTCGTAGTTCAAGTGAACGACAAAACCGACATAAACCTGATTGTTCTCAAGATGATAGATGAACGAACCGCCACCCGCATTGCTGCCCAAAGGCCAACCCATCGTATGCGTGACAGACCCTTCTTTATGCTTAGCTGGATCAATCTCCCAAATTTCTTTCATGCCAAGGCCGAATTTCTGCGGTTCTTTCCCGTCGGAAAGATTATACTTCGCAATCACCTCTTTGCTCAGCGATCCGCGCACGCCTTCGCTTAGGAATACGTATTTGCCATGCAGCTCCATGCCCGGCTCTGAATTCGGACCAAGCGTGCCATCCGCCTCAAGCCCAAACACGCCCGCAACAACGCCTTTGACTTCGCCATTGTCGCCATAAACCAGCTCGGAACATGCCATGCCGGGGAAAATCTCAACGCCTAGCTCTTCGGCCTGTTCAGCCATCCAACGGCACACATTGCCCATAGACACGATATAGTTGCCATGGTTGTTCATCAGAGGCGGCATCGGGAAATTCGGGATACGGATCTTACCCGCCTCACCCAGAGCATAGAAATTGTCGTCCTTGACCGGCACATTCAACGGCGCGCCCTTTTCTTTCCAGTCGGGGATCAGCTTGTTCAAGCCGACAGGATCCAAGACAGCGCCAGACAGGATATGCGCGCCCACTTCCGAGCCTTTTTCCAGCACAACAACCTGCAAATCTGCATCCAGTTGCTTGAGACGGATCGCTGCGGACAAGCCCGCAGGGCCCGCGCCCACGATCACGACGTCATATTCCATCGCTTCGCGTTCGATTTCAGACATGTTGGCTCCTCTCGTGAGCAAGAAATAATGTTGCGCCGAGGCGTAGCAAGGCATCCCCAATGTGGTCAATCGGAACGAGACGTAAATTGCATCATTTGCGCAGAAAAACCGAACCATTTGCGCGAATACGCTTATCTGCTGATCACCGCTTGCAATTGCCCTCCGGCTCAGGGCAATCTGAGCGCTGAAATTGAAGTGTTAATTGACGCCGGTTTGTCCGGCGTTTTGTGTAGATGCCAAAGCGCAAGCGACACAAAAATGGCGAAGCGGAGTGAGCGATGGAAAAGATACCGATGACCAAATCGGGCCATACGGCGGTTGAAGTTGAGCTGAAAAACCTCAAAACCGTTGAGCGCCCCGCGATTATCGAAGCGATTGCAGAAGCCCGCGAACATGGCGATCTGTCCGAGAACGCCGAGTATCATTCCGCGCGCGAGAAACACAGCTTTATCGAGGGCCGCATCAAACAGCTTGAGGGCGTGCTGTCTTTGGCGAGCGTTATTGACCCTGCAAGCCTAAGCGGAACAATCAAATTTGGCGCGACGATCACGCTGGTTGATGAAGACACAGACGAAGAAAAAACGTGGCAAATCGTGGGTGAACACGAAGCCAACATCGAAGAGGGTTTGCTCAATATCAAATCACCGATTGCGCGCGCTTTGATCGGCAAGGATGAAGGTGATAGTGTCGAGGTGCGCACGCCGGGCGGCGGCAAATCTTACGAAGTGCTTAAGATTGAATATATTTAGACCTTGGGGTTTCCGAAGGTGAAGAGCGAAAGAAGTGAGCATGGCTGACGGCTCTGACGGTAGATCAACTCCACTGGGCATCTATGATCGCCCTGGAAAATCCCCGATCACAGGGATTGAAATCATCGCAATCGCGCTGAGCCTGTTGTGGTTGCTTGGCGCCGCAGTCTTCTTTTTGACATTGCCAAGCGAGGCCGAACCAGAAGGCACCGGCGGGCTACGGTTTTTGATGACAATGCTCGCGATTTTCATGCCAGTTGCAATGATTTGGGTGGCTGCGACGGCGGCGCGTTCTAGTCGTGTGATGCGAGAAGAAAGCCTGCGTTTGCAGGCGGCAATTGACGGCATCCGCCAAGCCTACGTGGCGCAAAGCCAAGGGCGCAACATGGCGGCGGAACCATCAGTAACGCGCAAACTTGATGAAATCGCGGCGGCGCAGCGCAAAACTGAAACAACTCTCGCAACGTTCTCCACCAAGCGCGACACAGCACCTGTGCGCAAACCCGCCACTGTCGAGCCTGCGATCAGCGATTCAGCCGAACAGCCCAGCCTCGCGCTTGGCACGCAAGCCGCTGAAATGGCCCCGCCGCTGGAGCGCGACGTACTCATTCGCGCGTTGAATTTTCCAGAGGATGCGAACGACAAAGCCGGTTTCGATGCGCTGCGCGACGCGTTGAAAGACAGAACATCCGCTCAATTGATTCAGGCGGCGCAAGATGTCTTAACCTTGCTCAGCCAAGACGGCATTTACATGGATGACCTGCGCCCTGACGCGGCGCGCCCAGAAATTTGGCGAAGTTTCGCCGCCGGCGAGCGCGGCCGCGCGATTGCGGCGCTTGGCGGAATCAGGGACCGCTCGTCCTTGGCGCTGTCAGCGGCGCGTATGAAGCAAGACACGATTTTTCGCGATGCCGCGCACCATTTCTTGCGCCGTTTCGACAAGAGCTTTTCAGAGTTTGAGGAAATCGCCTCTGACGCAGAAATCGCCGCTCTGTCCGGCACACGCACTGCACGCGCCTTCATGCTTTTGGGCCGTGTCGCAGGAACGTTCGACTAGCTAAACTCGGTTAGCGACAAAATATTGCCGCACGGATCTTTGAACCACGCGATTTTGTCGCCTTTCGGGGTCGTCCAAATACCCAACGCGTCCTGTTCCATGTTTTCGAACTTCAAGAATTCCACGCCTTTGGACCCGAGGTCTGTGATCTCAAACTTCACGTCGGAAACCTGCCAACCGTGCACCGTATAGGGTGGCGGTGAAAGCGCATCCACGATCTGAACGCGCAGAATTTGTCCTTTGTCTTCATAGACTAACGCGAAAGGCGGCACTTCAAGAAGCGTTAGGCCAATCACATCGCTATAGAAGGATCTCGCCAGATCTGGCTGCGCCGTCGCGATAAATGATACAGGAATGCGTTCGCTCATTTCAGCGCTTTCTCATGCTCAAAACAAATCATACGGGATAAAACGCACGGGTGTGCCATGCGTGATATCCATCGCGCCATCTGGCAATTCGACCAATCCCTCTGCCCAGCTCAAACCGCTGATCCGCCCTGATCCCTCTGACTTGAAGGCTTCCACCTGACCTTCGCGCAGTCGCGCGCGCAAGAATTCACGCCGTCCTGCTTTCTTTCGCTTTTCAAACGCCGCTGGCTCCATGAAGCCTGTGGGCTCTGACCATCCCGCGCCTGAGAGCAAATTCAAGGCAGGTCTGGCGAAAACCAATGTGCACACCAACGCCGCGACGGGATTTCCAGGTAGACCAAAAATCGGGACGCCCGCCCACATGCCCAGGGCCAAAGGGCGTCCTGGCTTCAAAGCGATACGCCAAAGCGCAAGCGATCCTGTCTCTGCGAGCAAAGCGGACATATGATCTTCATCCCCCGCAGATGCTCCACCCGACGTCAGAATCGCATCGCACTCTGCGGCCCCTTTATTCAACATCGCGCGCAACTCATCCTGCTCATCGGGCGCACAGCCCAAGTCAATCGCTTCAAATCCCCAAGCACTCAATTGCGCCAAAAGCATCGGGCGATTGGCATCGTAAATCTGCCCGTCTTGCGCCGTTTCGCCGACTTCAACCAACTCGTCGCCTGTTGACAGAACTCCGACTTTCAAAGGTGCGTAGACTTCCACATCGCAAGTACCAACAGCACTAAGCAAAGCAGCATCCGCAGGGGTCACAAGACGACCAGCAGGCAAAACAGTGTCCCCAGCCAAGACATCTTCACCTGCGCGTCGCGTATTGCCGCCAGATTTGATTGGACCGTTGAAAGCAATCCGTGCCCCATCACTGCGCACATCTTCTTGCAAGATCACCGTATCGACACCGTCCGGCAAGGCGGCACCCGTCAGAATGCGGATAGCATGACCTTCGGGAACGATGCCCTCAAATTTCAAACCCGCTGCCGCGCGTCCCGCGACCAAAGGCAGCTCATAAGGGCCCTTCTCCGTCAGGCTCGCATAGGCAAACCCATACCCATCAACCGCCGTATTCGGCAAAGGCGGGTTAGAGCGTTTTGCAATCACATCTGTGGCTAAGACCTTGCCCACAGCAGTCCTAACCGAACAAATCTCAGCCCGCGCCACAGGTTTCAAGCGCGCGCGCAAGAGTGCCAAAGCCTGATCCACAGGCGTCCAATCAACACCCGCAGGCAGCGCAAAACAGTCGTTCGACAATTTTGGCGGCGCAAGTTCTGACGCCAAACGCTGCAATTCCAAAGCGTGCCCAGCAGCAAGGATCGCACCTTCAACAGGCGACTCAACGTCCAACATTCGCGCGAATTGTGTTGCAGATAAGCTCGCCAAAGCCTTCGCCAAAAGCCGCACCTGTGCCGCATCTCTTATTTCACCACTTTTTTCCGCCTCCTTTACAACAGGGCCCAGCAAAGACGGCCAGATCTCTGCTAGAACAATCGGCGCGTCCACCGTTTCAAAAGGCCATACAAACAAATCCTTGCCAAAACGTTCACGCAAACGGTGCAAAACAGGCAGGCCCATCAATACCTGCGCGCCAACCGCACCTGCTCCTGCCAATTGCCAGCACGTGAACAGTCCTTTTTCATCCTGCTCACACCGCCGTTTCTCGGGCAATTCATACAAGGAGTACGATGACTTATTGCGTTTCAACCCATCGATATCGCGCTTTAAGGGATTGCCCCAAAACGGCCCATTCCCGCCAAATCTGCGATTGATCTCAGCAGCAACATCGAAGCGATTATTCTCACCTTTCGCATCATCTTTGATGCGCGCCGCGAGCCAGTCCCAAACGCTGAAAGGATCATCAGACCCCGTCAAAGCACGCGCAAATCCTCTTGGATACGCAAACGGGAAATCAAAGCTCGCAAGCACCCGGTT
>CAYQZI010000048.1:0-5668 GCA_964421835.1 uncultured Planktotalea sp. | reverse complement strand
GCGCGCACGGTCTCGTCCGCAATCAAAGGATTGCCCGTTTCTGCGCGATGCGCCTCGATCTTGGGGTGCTTGTCGCGCTTGTAACCTTCCACCAAAACCAAATCGACGGGCGACAGTTTACCCAACAAATCCTCCAGCGTTGGTTCACTCTCATCAGTCAGTTCATGCATCAAAGCAAAGCGATTGCGCGACGCCAGCAGCACCTCGCGCGCCCCTGCCGCGCGGTGGCGATAGCTGTCTTTGCCCGCGTGATCCACATCGAAACTATGATGCGCATGTTTTACAGTCGAAACGGTGAAACCACGCGCAGCAATCTCGCTCACCAAACGCTCCATCAACCCCGTCTTACCCGCGTTTTTCCACCCCACAACGCCATAAATCTTCATAGCAACCCCTCAGCACGGATCAGATCTTCGGGCGTGTTTACATTGAAAAACGGATCAAATGGCTCCGCCTCAAACATCGCTTCGCGCCCACCGTGTTGATCACTCCAAAGCACAACTTTACGCAAGCCTCCTTGCAAAGCGGCGCGCAAGTCATCCCGTAGCGCGATGGGCCAAAGCCCAAACGTCGGATGTCGATTGCGCCCGCGTTCGCTATCAGGCGTCGCGGAAAGCGCCAAAGGATGTGTCATGCCATCCGCCGCCATCATCAAACGGGGTACCAGATCGCACGGAAAAAACGGCGTATCCGCAGCGGCCGTCACAATTGTCTCCGCGCCTTTCTCATGGGCCCAGTCCAGCCCAGCAAGAACACCCGCCAAAGGTCCGACAAACCCCTCAACGCTATCTGCAATCACCGCCAAACCAGTGTCCTCAAAGCGCGCCGCATCACCATTCGCATTGAGCGCAAGCGCGGCCACTTGTGGCTCCAAACGTGCGATCACATGGCTTAGCAAACTGCGCCCGCCTAGCATCAAGCGTCCTTTGTCACCTCCGCCCATGCGCCGCGCTTGTCCGCCTGCAAGGATCACGCCAAGCGGTTGTTTCATGCCGCACCCTTTCGGCCAGATTTCTTTGGCTCATCCTTGATCTGCGCAAGATCTGCATCCCAAATGATCCGCTCTGCGCCCGCCATGCATTGAAACCGCTGACCGCGTAAACGCCCGATCAATGTCAGCCCAACCTGCTCGGCCAGCTCCACACCCCAAGCCGTAAAGCCAGAGCGCGAAGCAAGCACAGGAATTCCCATATGCGCACATTTGATTACCATCTCGGAAGTAAGTCGCCCAGTTGTATACAGCACCTTGTCAGCACGCGTCGCACCTTCCTGCATCATCCAGCCGGCAATCTTGTCCACCGCGTTGTGACGGCCTACATCCTCCATATAAACCAACGGCTGATCGCCTTGGCACAAAACAGTCCCATGGATCGCCCCCGCACTCAGATAAAGCGAGGGGGTCGTGTTAATCTTCGCCGCCAATCCATAGAGCGACGAGGTCCGTAGCTCCGCCTCAGGCAGTTGAACCCCTTCAAGCCCTGCCATCATATCGCCAAAGACAGTCCCAACCGCGCACCCCGACGTGCGCGTTTTCTTTTGGAGCTTTTCCTCATGATTGGTCGCCACTTCTGTACGCACCACCACTACGTCAAGCTCTTCATCATAATCGATACGGGTGACAGCGCCAGCACCTTCAAGCATCCCCTGATTGCGCAGAAAGCCCAGCGCGAGGTACTCAGGATAATCCCCAATCGTCATCGCCGTCACAATCTCTTGCGCGTTCAGATAGATCGTCAAAGGCCGCTCTTCGATCACAGCCTGCGTCACCTCAGCCCCATACTGATCCACGCCAGTAACGCGCCGCGTGAGCCGCGTGCGGCTTGGGTCAGGCGCGATGATATATCCGCTCGTTCTCTCCAACGTGTGCTCCCGAGATTGCAAAACAATGCATTGCAAGATAGCTGCATTTGCACACAGGCTTTGTAAAGGTCGAGCATGGCATCCTCTAGCGTCAAAACAGCCTATCGCGCGGGCATTCGCGACGGCGCACCCTTTATTCTGGTGCTCGCGCCCTTTGCGATACTCTTTGGCGTGCTCGCCACCGAAGCAGGGCTCAGCGTGTTTGAAACGCTAAGCTTCTCAGTTGTGGTCATCGCAGGCGCTGCTCAATTCACCGCATTGCAATTGATGGCAGAGGACGCGCCAACCCTCGTTGTGCTTGCCTCTGCCCTCGCTGTGAACCTGCGCATGGCGATGTATTCCGCCTCCCTCACACCCCACATCGGTGGCGCGCCACTCTGGCAACGCGCGATTGCGGCCTATTGCACTGTCGATCAAAGCTATGCGGTATCGATCACCAAATACGAACGCGCGCCAGAGATGACAGGCCCCGAAAAGATCGCATATTTCTTTGGCACAGTGACCCCCGTGGTTCCGCTGTGGTGGCTCTTCACACTCATCGGCGCGCTTGTTGGCGAAACCATCCCCGCCTCCTTCGCGCTTGATTTCGCAGTGCCAATCACCTTCCTTGCGATTGTCGCACCAGCGCTGCGCACGCGCGCGCATGTGGGCGCTGCACTTACCGCTGCAGTCCTGTCGCTCTTGTTGTTCTCCGTGCCGTTCAACCTCGGCATCTTGCTTGCTGGGATCGGCGGTATGATGGTCGGTGCACGCATCGAAAAAGCGAGCGAGGCACCAGCATGATAGACAAAACAGAACTTTGGATCATCATTATCGGCCTTGGCATTGGCAGCTTCGCTTTGCGCTTTGCCTTCACCGGCCTTGTTGGTGATCGCCAACTTCCCGATTGGCTCATGCGCCACTTGCGCTACACCGCCGTTGGCATCCTTCCCGCTATCATTGCACCTGCAGTTCTTTGGCCCGCCGCCACAAACGGAGCCTACGATCTACCACGTATTTGCGCGGCCATTGTCACTCTGACACTCGGCCTTGTCTGGAAAAACGTCGTTGGCTCAATCATCTGCGGAATCGCGACACTCTACGTGATACAATTTCTCATAAACTAACCATTAAGGTTAACGCGCCTCTTCATCTTGCCAAATAAACTCCGGGGGAGTCTTGGCTTGCCAAGACGGGGGCTGGCCCCCTCCAACGCATCAAGCCACCAAGGTCTCAGCACTCTTAAGATCAACAGAAACCAACTGGCTCACACCCTGCTCTGCCATCGTCACCCCGAACAAACGATCCATTCGCGCCATCGTCACCGCGTGGTGCGTGATGATCAAAAAACGCGTGTCCGTGCGCCGACACATCTCGTCGAGCAGATCACAAAACCGCGTAACGTTCGCATCATCAAGCGGCGCATCCACTTCGTCGAGCACACAGATCGGCGCAGGGTTCGCCAAGAACACCGCGAAAATCAGCGCCATCGCTGTCAATGTCTGCTCGCCTCCTGACAACAACGACAAAGTCGACAATTTCTTGCCGGGTGGCTGACACATGATCTCCAAGCCAGCTTCAAGCGGGTCATCGCTTTCCACCAGAACCAAGTTCGCCTCACCACCACCAAACAAATGCGTGAACAGTAGCGAAAAGTTGCTGTTCACTTGCTCAAAAGCTGTCAAAAGCCGCTCACGGCCTTCGCGGTTCAATCCCGCAATTCCGCCGCGCAAAGTTTTGATCGCTTCTTCAAGATCCGCCTTCTCGCCCACAAGCATGTCATGTTCTTCTTGTACTTCAACAGCGTCTTCTTCGGCCCGCAAGTTCACCGCACCCAAAGAATCGCGCTGACGTTTCAAGCGGTTCACATCCGCTTCAATCGCGCCAGAGGCAGGCATCTTTTCCACATCAATCTGCAAGCTTTCCAGCAAATCCTCTGGCGTCACGTCCATTTCTTCTGAAATCCGCTCGGCCGCATAGGCCACCGTTTCACGTGCCGCATCGGAGCGCGCCTCAGACCTTGCACGCGCCTCACGCGCCTCAGATGCCGCGCGCTCTGCATCGCGTTCCGCCTGCACAGCTTCACGCAAAGCCGTTTCCGCCTCGGCCAAAGCATCGCTTGCTTTATTGCGGCGCGCCTCCGCATCAGAAATCGCATCCGTCAGCTCTTCGCGCTTCGCTGCAATCTCCGCAGGGGCGGCGCTTGCGTCTTTCAACTCTACCTCGGAATTAACCTTTCGCTCAGCCAATTCAGCGATCCGCTTTTCAGCCGTTTCCAAGCGATGCCGCCAACCGCTGACTTCTTTCGTAACCTCTTGCGAGCGCTTGATCCGCGCATCCCCTTCGCGGCGCAATTCATCATGCTGCGAGCGCCGCGCCATCATCGTCATACGCGATGCTTCGACGGTCATCTTCACATCTTCGACACCCGCACGCGCCTCTTCAAGATCACCCAAATCAGCGACAGCCGCTTCCGCCTCTTGCACCTGCTTGCGCGCCGCCATCGCATCTTCTTCGTGGCGCGTAACAGCCAAACCAAGGCTCTCCAATTTGCCTTCCGCCAAATTGCGATCCGCCTCTGCACGGCTCAAAGCGCGCGCAGCATCATTCACCAAGCGATCCGCCTCTTTGCGCGCCTCGCGCGCATCCCGGTCCGCGCGCGTCAACTCCGCCAAGCGCGCAGTTAGGCTCTCATGCGCGCGCTGCGCTGCGTCTACACGCGATGAAGCGCGCTCCATTTCTTGCTTCAAGACTTCCAGTCGGTTCAACTGCTCAAGTCGCAAAGCCGCCGCCGACGGCGCATCCTCTGCCCAAGCGCGATAGCCGTCCCAGCGCCACAAATCCCCTTCAAGCGAGACGAGCCGCTGGCCCGGTTTCAACTGCGCCTGCAAACGCTGACCATCGTCAGCATCCACCAAACCAATCTGACTCGCGCGGCGCTCCAAAACATCTGGCACAGAAACATGTCGCGCCAACGAGGTCACACCCTCCGGCAAAGGCTGACGCCCTTCATAGCTTGGCAAAATCCGCCAACCAGAGGGTCCATCGCTTTCCACTTCAGGTGCGCGCAAGTCATCTGCCAGCGCGGCACCCAATGCTTTTTCAAATCCTTGCTCGACCTGCAAGCGATCCAAGATCTGGCCACCTTCAGCCGTGTCACGCTCCAACAACTTAGCCAGCGCCGTGACCTCGGCGCGCAACGCGTTTGCTTCGCCTTCTGCCTCAGAGCGTTCCGCGCGCGCATCAGATTCTAACGCCTGCGTTTGCGTGCGCGCCACTTCCGCCGCACTCAAAGCGGCCTCTGCGCGTTCAGCCGTGGCGATCGCTTGGCTTTCTTTGTTAGCCGCCTCCTGCATCTCTGCCTCGGCCTTGCTCAAAGCTGCGCGACTGCCCTCAACCGCTTCACGTGCGCGCGTCGCATCACCGTCACTGCGCTCCAACATTTTGCGGCTGTCCGTCAAAACACGATATGCCGACTGATGCCGCGCAGCCAAACGCGCCACATCTTCTGTGCGCTCGGACAAATCCGCTTCGCGTTCTTGCAAAATCGCTGCCGCAGAGCGCGCTTCCTCCGCCGCAGCTTCCAAACGATCTTCTTGACCCTCAGACGCCTTGGCAAGCTCACGCGCTTCCCACTCCAAACGCTCAATCGTTTCTCCCGCATCGCGGTTCAATGACCCTTCGCGCTCCATATCCTTTTCAAGCTGGATGATCCGGTTTTGCAGCGTCTCAATCGTTTGCAACGCTCGGCTTTCTTGATCATTCAACGTATCACGCTGCACGATCAAACGTTGCAAAACAGCCGCTGCAATCGCTTCTTCTTCGCGCA
>CAYQZI010000047.1:16595-18352 GCA_964421835.1 uncultured Planktotalea sp. | reverse complement strand
GAAGTGCGCCATGCCGCCCCTGACGGTTTGTCGATGGGATTCGCGCGTTTGTCCGGTGGGCGCACCAGTTTGGTTGTGGATGCGAGCGAGCCGCCCAAGGGAATCGCGTCGCACAATGCACATGCCTCAACTTTGGCGTTCGAACTGACATCGGGGCGACGTCCTTTGATTGTGAATTGTGGCTCGGGCAAAGTGTTTGGCGAGGAGTGGCGGCGCGCCGGGCGCGCGTCGCAAAGCCATTCTGTCCTATCGATTGATGGCTATTCCAGCGCGCGTTTTGCCGCCAGTGGAAGCAAGAAACGTAAGTTTGAGCTCCTTGTCGATGCTCCAAAACATGTGCCTGTTCAGGTGAGCGAGGCCCCAGACGGCATGCGTTTGCAAGCGGGACACGATGGGTATGACAGCACCCATGGTTTGACCCACGCGCGCACCTTAGAGCTGACGTTTAATGGACGCGGCCTTGCCGGCGAGGACATGTTGCTTGCGATGGAAGACGCCTCGAAAAAGCGTTTTGATGCGAAAATGGATGAGCTTAGCTTGCAAGGCGTGCCCTATTCGATCCGTTTTCACCTTCACCCAGAGGTCGACGCCGCGCTCGATATGGGGGACACCGCCGTCTCTATCGCGCAAAAAAGTGGTGAACTTTGGGTGTTTCGCCATGATGGCGTTGCCAAACTCAGCCTTGAGCCAAGCGTTTACCTTGAAAAAGGGCGTCTTCAGCCCCGCGCGACAAAACAGATTGTTTTAACTGGGCGCGCAATGGACTATGCGAGCCGTATTCGGTGGTCGCTCTCGAAAACCCAGGATACTGCGGTTGGTGTGCGCGACCTTGTGCCGGATAACGAAACGCAATTTCTATCCTAGGACGATGACCTCATGACTGACCTTTCTCCGATCCGCCGTGCTTTGCTTTCTGTGTCTGACAAGACGGGGCTGATTGAGTTGGGACAGGCACTGTCAGCGCGCGGCGTCGAGTTGCTCTCGACGGGTGGAAGCGCGAAAGCGTTGCGTGATGCGGGGTTGGATGTACGTGATGTTGCGGATGTGACGGGCTACCCCGAAATGATGGATGGACGTGTGAAAACGCTGCATCCTGCCGTGCATGGTGGTTTGCTGGCGCTACGCGATAACGAGGCCCATGTCGCCGCGATGGAAGAGCACAATATAGGCGCGATCGATCTGCTTGTCGTTAACCTTTATCCTTTCGAGGAGACGGTTGCGAAGGGTGGCGATTACGAGACTTGCATCGAGAATATCGACATCGGTGGTCCCGCAATGATCCGTGCGGCGGCTAAAAATCATGCATTTGTGAGCGTCGTTGTGGATGTTGAGGACTATGCAGGGTTGTTGTCCGAACTTGATGCGAATGACGGGCAAACGACGTACGCCTTCCGTCAGAAGTTGGCGCAAACGGCCTATGCACGTACGGGAGCTTATGACGCAGCTGTGTCCACTTGGATGGCTGGTGCCTTGGGCGATCCTGCGCCGCGCCGCCGTGCGTTTGCCGGCACGCTTTCGCAGACCTTGCGCTATGGCGAGAACCCCCATCAAACGGCAGCGTTTTATACCGATGGAACCGAGCGCGCGGGCGTTGCAACAGCGACCCAGCATCAGGGTAAAGAGCTAAGCTACAACAACATTAACGACACGGATGCAGCGTTTGAATTGGTCGCGGAGTTTGATCCTGCGGATGGCGCAGCTTGCGCGATTATCAAACATGCGAACCCTTGCGGTGTTGCATTGGGTGGTTCGTTGAT
>CAYQZI010000047.1:0-16495 GCA_964421835.1 uncultured Planktotalea sp. | reverse complement strand
TGAGCGTAGGATCAGCGGTTGCATCTGACGCGTTCTTCCCGTTTGCGGATGGTTTGATGGAAGCGGCGGCGGCGGGTGCCTCTTGTGTTATTCAACCAGGAGGGTCTATGCGCGATGACGAAGTGATTGCGGCGGCGGATGAGGCCGGATTGGCCATGGTGTTCACGGGTATGCGCCATTTTCGGCATTAAGAAACGTTAAAGGAGGACGCAGATGCGTCTGGTTTTTTGGGCAGGCTTTTGGGTGTTTCTCGCGGATCAAGCGAGCAAATATCTTGTGGTTCATTGGATGAACCTGCGCGAACTCGGCAGCATTGATGTGCTGCCGCCATTGCTCAATCTGCGTATGGCTTGGAATTACGGTATCAACTTTGGCCTATTCTCGGGTGACAGCGATTCGACACGTTGGATTTTGATTGGCATCGCCATCATGATCATCGCGTTCGTGCTCTATTGGCTGCGAAAGGAAGAGTTTGGCAAGATTGGTCTGATCAGCGCGGGCATTCTTGTGGGCGGTGCGTTGGGCAATATCATTGACCGCGTGCTGTATGGCGCTGTGGCGGATTTCCTTAACATGAGCTGCTGTGGCTTTAGCAATCCTTTCTCGTTTAACATTGCCGATATTGCGATTTTTGCAGGTGCGCTTGGGATGGTGATTTTTGCGGGCGATAGTAAAGACGACACCTCGAAGCCTGAGGCATAGGCGAGCTTTTGCAGCCAAACAAAAAGCCTAGGTGACGCCGCCTTAACAATCGGCTAAAACCACGGCGAACGGAGCGGAGTGAACCATGCGACCGGCGAGCAGTTTGATCTTGATTTTGGCCCTTGGGCTTACAGCGTGCGGAGAAGTCACTCTGCGCGATTTGACCGATCCGGCTGCGGGGCCGGAGGAATTTGATATCATTCCAAACAAGCCGCTAGAGACGCCTGACAGCTTTTCATCGTTGCCTGTGCCCACTCCGGGCCAAGCGAATCTAAGTGATGCGACGCCTCGCAAAGATGCCGTTGCCGCTTTGGGTGGACGGCCTGCTCTGCTGGATCAACAAGGCGTTGCGCGCGCGGATTCCGCTTTGGTTGCCAGCGCATCGCGCTATGGCACAACGCCGAACATTCGTCAGGTCACGGCGGAAGAGGACGCTTTGTTCCGCAAGCGGCGCGGACGGTTTTCAAACATTCGTCTGTTCAGAACGGATCGCTACGGCAGCGTTTACAAACGTGAAAAGCTTGACCCGCGTGATGCTCTTTTGAAGGCGCGTCGTACGGGCCGCATTACGCCGACGCCGCCCCCTGCAAACTAACGTGCTCTCACGAAGCTGTCAGCGCGCTTGAAACAGAGCGGCGTGGGCGTAGGTTATATAAAGACCAACCCAATTTGATCCTGCGTGAGGAAAATAATATGCGCCTTGGACTTCGTGTGGCCTTGCCAATTGTTGCACTTTTGTCGGTGCCGATGGGTGCCCTTGCTGACATCACGCGTTTTGATGAGCAGGTCAGCACTTTTGATTTGGACAATGGCATGGAAGTCGTGGTGATCGAAGATCACCGTGCGCCCGTCGTTGTTCACATGATGTGGTATCGCGCAGGGTCCGCCGATGAGCAGCCCGGCGTTTCGGGTGTCGCGCATTTCCTTGAACACCTGCTGTTCAAAGCCACCGATAACATGGAAGCGGGCGAATTTTCCAAGACCGTGGCCGCCAATGGCGGTTCTGACAATGCGTTTACGTCCTACGATTACACGGCTTATTTCCAGCGCGTCGCCTCTGATCGACTTGAGTTGATGATGCAGATGGAAGCGGATCGTATGGTTAATCTGCGCCTGACCGAGGCGGATATTCTCACCGAGCGTGAAGTGATCATCGAAGAGCGCAACCAACGCACAGAGAACGACCCCAACGCGCTATTTGGCGAGCAAGCGCGCGCCGCTTTGTTCATGAACCACCGTTATGGCGTGCCGATCATTGGCTGGCGCCACGAAATGGAAACGTTAGATCTGCCCGATGCGCTTGAGTATTACGAGCAGTTTTATGCGCCAAACAATGCGATTTTGGTGGTTGCGGGGGATGTGACCCCCGAAGATGTCAAAGACATGGCAGAGCGCCATTACGGGCCTTTGGCGGCCAATCCTGATCTGAAGCCGCGCGCGCGTCCGCAAGAGCCCCAGCACAACGCCGAGCGCCGCTTGGTGTTTCAAGATCCGCGCGTTGCACAGCCTTATGTGCGCCGCTCTTATCTCGCCCCAGAACGCAACAGCGACGATCAAAAAACCGCGGCGGCACTGATGCTTGGCGCGAGCTTGCTGGGCGATGGGCAGACCTCGTTCATGGCGCAGAAATTGCAATTCGAAGACAAGACAGCGGTGTTTGCGAACGCCTATTATCGCGGCACCTCGCTGGATGACACGAGCTTCACCACCATCGTTGTGCCTGTGCCGGGCGTCAGCTTAAGCGAAGCGGAAGCGCAAATGGACGCGGTGATCGACGCATTTATGGAAGCGCCCATTGATCAGGCGCACCTTGCGCGGATCAAAAGGCAAATGCGCGCGAGCCGGATTTACGCAAAAGACAACGTGCAAGGCCTTGCCAACAGCTATGGCCGCGCGCTGACATCTGGGCTGACAATCGCGGATATTCTGGCGTGGCCAGACGTCGTGGAAGCGATCACCGAAGACGACATTAAGGCCGCGATGCGAGCGGTGTTTGACAAGAAAGCATCCGTAACAGGATGGCTCTCATCCGGTTTGGAGGCAACACAATGAAGCGTTTTTTCCTAAGTGTTCTGACAGTTGTCACGCTTGTTGCCGCCCCTTTGCGCGCAGATGTTGATATCCAAGAAGTGACCTCGCCCATGGGGTTCAAAGCGTGGTTGGTCGAGGATCATACCCATCCGTTCATGGCTCTGCGCATTGGCTTTAAAGGCGGTGCTTCGTTGGATCGCGCGGGCAAACGTGGCTCTGTTTCGCTGATGATGGCCCTGCTCGAAGAGGGCACGGGCGATCTGGATGCGCGCGGCTTTGCGCGGGAAGTGGATGAGCTGGCAGCGTCTTTCGGCTTTGACGCTTCGGGCGATAGCGTGAGCGTTTCTGCGCGTATGCTCAGCGAGAATCGCGATGCGGCGATCGCTTTGCTCAAGGGTGCGATGACCGCGCCGAATTTCGAGCAAACGGCGATTGATCGTGTGCGCGGCCAAGTTCTGTCCATTATTCAATCTGATCTGAAAGACCCTGACGCAATCGCTCGCGCGGCCTTTAATAAGGCGAGCTTTGGCGATCATCCTTACGGCAGCGTGAGCAATGGCACTGTCGAAACCGTAGAGGCGTTGACGCGCGAGGATATCATGAACGCCCACGCTGATACTATGGCGCGTGATCGCGTATATATCAGCGCTGTTGGTGACATTACCGCCGAAGAGCTGGGCGCGCTGATGGACGATTTGCTCGCGGATTTGCCTGAAACAGGCGCTGCTTTGCCAACGCGCGTCGAGGTCGGGCTGGAGCCGGGCATCAACGTTATCGAGTATAACACGCCGCAATCTGTCGCGCTCTTCGGGCATCGCGGTATTGCGCGCGATGATCCAGACTTTTTCGCAGCTTTCATCGCCAGCACTATCCTTGGCGGCGGTGGTTTTGAAAGCCGTTTGATGGACGAAGTGCGCGACAAGCGTGGCCTGACATACGGCGTTTATTCTTATCTGTCCCAGCGTGATCATGCGGAAATGGTGGTTGGGCAAGTTGCCTCTGCCAATGACCGAGTTGGCGCGGCGATTGAAGTGATCAAGGACGAATGGGCGCGGATCGCAAACGCGGGTGTCACCCAAGAAGAGCTGGACGAGACCAAAACCTTTTTGACAGGGTCCTACCCGCTGCGCTTTGACGGCAACGCGCCGATTGCGCGGATCTTGATGGGGATGCAGATGGGCGATTTGTCGATTCATTACATCAACACGCGCAATGACAAAGTGAATGAAGTCACGCTCGAGCACATAAATCGCGTGATCAAAGAAGTGT
Organism: uncultured Planktotalea sp.; assembly: GCA_964421835.1. Taxonomy (GTDB): domain Bacteria; phylum Pseudomonadota; class Alphaproteobacteria; order Rhodobacterales; family Rhodobacteraceae; genus Planktotalea. Next base: position 12,493 of record CAYQZI010000047.1, on the reverse strand, counting down.
ATTTGCCCGATGAGCTGCATTTCACTGTTGTTGGTCAGCCCGAAGGACTTTGAGCGGTGGAGCGCCCTTGTACAAAGGGCGCTCTGTTTCGTTTATGGATAGGCGAAGAAGTCGATGACAGCATTCGCGATAAGGGCATGATCCGCGATCCGCTCGTCTGTGCCGCCTTCGCAAAGTTCACCATCGCCTGCGACTTCGTCCTCTAAAATCTCCATGCCGCGCTCTGTGCAGACGCCCAAGAAATCGAAGTGTGTCAGCGTTGCAGGCTCGATGTAGCGCGTGGTTTCTTTTGGCAGCTGCGCCACCAGCGCGCGACTTTCGCGATCCAGATCGAGCGCGCCCATGGATGGCTTTGGCGCGCCAAACACCAGAAGCGGGGTTTTGATGGCGTTCAGCGTGTCAAAATCGAAGGTTTGAGTGCCCCCAAGGTCAAACACGGCAATGGCTTTGATGCGCGGATCGCTTAAGTCCTGCTCCATCGCTTTGGTGTCCTCAGGCGTCTTTGCAATGCGCCACATATCGCCAATCTCGCAGATCAGATCGCTGGGATCTGCGGCACATTCCGCCTTGACCTTCGCACCATCATAGCGACCGCCCGCGAGCCAGACTGCTGTCCAGCCACCAAGGGAATGACCGCCCATGAAGATTGCGTTGGGGTCGATCAAAGGCGCGAATGTCTTGTCGCCAAGCAGATGTGTAATCACCCGTGACACGTCGCGCGGACGTTCCCACAATTGGCGCGCATCCTCTGGGTCACGCAGCCACGTAGACGTGCCGGGATGACTGAGCGAGGCAACGACATAGCCTTGGGACACAAGTGCTTGTGCCAGCCAGTTTTGATTGCGCTCGTTTCCATACATCCCATGTGAGAGCACGACCAAAGGATGAGTGCCGGCGAGTGGTGTTGCCTTTTTAGCGGCATCGACACCGACCCAAACACCATTGGATTGGATGCGCTTTACGCGTGCGTCGTTCTCAGCCGGATACCAAATAAGACCACTGACGGGGCGATCCTTCTGTGCATCGCTGACTTTGAATTTCTGCCATCCCATCGTGTTTTCATCTGCGTAAACTTGTCCTGCTGCAATGAGCACGCCGAGGGAAAGAATATGTAAAAGTCGTTTCATGTCGAACTCCGATATGTTTGCGTGATACCAATGGAATTGCTCAAGGGCTTGGCGTGTCGCAATCTCTGAGGGGCGCAAAACCTGTCCTGAAACCCGATCTAGGACAGGCAAAACGTGAAAGAGGACATATGCAGGACAGTGCTTTGCTGGTTTTACCGCTGCCTATTCTCACCGCTTTGCTTGGCGGTGCGATTGCTCTGCTGATCCTACGGCTGGATCTGGGGAGCCGTAGCGCGACCATTTTGTTCGCGTTGCTGTTTGCCTTGCTGAGTTTTAGTTCGCTGCTGGTTGGGCTGCGCTTTGGCTATGGAATGGATCAAGTGATCCTTATTCAACGCACGTTACCGATGCTTGTGGGGCCTTTGCTCTATCTCGGCTTCGCTGCGTTTGTGATCCCCAAAGAACGGTTCAACCGCGCAATATTGCTTCATTTGAGTGTGGCCTTTGCGGTGATTGCTGTTGTGCTTGTCTCGCACCGTCCGATCTATGCGCTCGATTGGGTGATCACATTAAGCTACCTTTTTTACCTTGTCGCGCTTTGGCGGCTTTGGCGCAAAGGACCGGACTATTTGATCCATGCGTATTTCGATGTGTCGCAGAAAGTGTCGAATTGGATGCTAAGGGGCATGGTTCTACTGCTGACGATTTTATTGATTGATTCGGTGATCGCGCTGGATTTCATGCTCAACGATGGGCGTAATGCGAAGACTTTGATATCGCTCGCGTCGATTCCGTTTTTCGTGGGGTTGCTCGGGTTCATCTTTGTGTTGCCCTCGCTGATGTCCGCGCCGCGCGCCAAGACTGCGGCCCTGCTGGATGTGGAACGCGATGACAACGTTAAGTTGGAAGAGCAAGCACGCGCATTGCTTCATGAAACACTGCTCTATCTAGAGCCGGATCTCTCTGTGCAGCGCCTCTCGCGGCGCTTGCATGTGACGGTGCGTGCACTGTCTGTCGCGATCAATCGCACGCAGGATATGAATGTGTCGCAATATGTGAACCAGTTTCGCATGGAGCATGCAGCGGATCTGTTACGCGGCACGGATGAAAGTGTGGTCAAAGTCATGGCGCAGTCAGGGTTTCTGACGCGCTCTAACTTTTACAGGGAATTTCAAAGGGTCTATGGCTGCTCGCCTGCGGCCTACCGGAAGGACGAAGAGGGCGGCTAATGCGCCGCTCTAAGATGTCAGAGCAAACCTGCGTGGGCCATGCCAGCGTCGATCAGGGCTTTGGTTTCATCCGTAAGACCCACATGCGGCGAGCGTACTTCCTCGCTGCACAGACCCAGTTTAGACATGCCGTATTTCGCGCCAATCAGGCCCGGCTCAGTAAAGATGGCTTTGTGCAGCGGCATCAATTTGTCTGTGATCTCGAGCGCCGTGGCGAAATCGCCTTTAAGGGTCGCTTCTTGCATCTGGGCGCATAGCTTTGGCGCAACATTCGCGGTTACCGAAATCATCCCAACGCCGCCATGCGCATTATATCCCAGCGCAGTTGCGTCTTCGCCCGAGAGCTGCACAAAATCTGTGCCGCAGGTCAGTCGCGTCAAAGGCACGCGCGCAAGATCGCCGGTGGCGTCCTTGACGCCAACGATGCGCTCTAGTTTGGCCAACTCGCCCATGGTCTCGGGCGTCATATCCACGACCGAGCGGCCCGGAATGTTGTAGATAATGATCGGAATATTTGTGCTGTCGTGAATGGCGGTGAAATGCGCCACCAATCCGCGCTGCGTCGGCTTGTTGTAATAGGGCGTCACCACAAGGATTGCATCCGCGCCGACTTTTTCAGCGTGCTGGGCAAGGCGAATGGATTCCAGCGTGTTGTTGCTGCCCGCACCCGCGATCACCGGCAAACGAGAGGCCGAGGCGCGCACGACTTCTTCTACGACTTTCTCATGTTCTTCGTGGGTCAATGTTGGGCTCTCGCCTGTGGTGCCAACGGGAACAAGCCCATGCGTGCCTTCACCAACATGCCACTCGACAAGTTTTTTCAATGTATCCAAATCCAGCTCGCCGTTCTTGAACGGCGTAATCAATGCGACGTTTGAGCCTTTAAACATGACACGCTCCTCTTCGTGTTGGCGGACGCGGGGTCCGGATGCAAAAACAGCCGATGTCGGCAAGCCCGCGCGCAATTGTGAATTGCGGCCAGCGCCACAGCGGCTAGGTTGTGCGGTGTCTATCCTTTGTCATTGAATGAATTGCAAGCCATGATGCGTTTCGCCCTTTTGCTTTTTCTATGTTTGTGTGCCCCGATTTTCGCGCGTGCTGATGGTCATGTCCCGCTTTCGCGCGCCTTTGAGGCGATGCGCGCAGGCGATTGGACCACTGCGCGCACTATTGCGAGCGATGTCAGCCCTGTCGCGTATGATCTGATTGAATGGCACCGTCTGCGCGAGGGACTTGGCAGCGCTGAAGAGGTCATGCTCTTCCTTGATCTCAACCCCGATTGGCCGGGCCTGTCGTGGCTGCGCCGCAAAAGCGAGCCTGCGATGGAGCAGGCCAGCGACGCAGATGTTTTGCTGTTTTTCCGCGATGAACTGCCCCAAACGGCGCAAGGCGCCATGGCGCACGCGCGCGCGCTGAAAGCGAGCGGTCAAAATGGCAGCGCAGAGGCCGGATTGGTGTTGGCGTGGCGCAGCATGGCAATCGGGCCGCAATCCCATGCGCGGATGTTGTCGGAGCATGGCGATCTGCTGAAAGAGCATCATATCGCGCGGCTTGATATGCTGCTGTGGAAAGACTGGAAAAGCAACACTGCGCGCATGCTGCCGCTTGTGCCTGAGGGCTATCAAAAGCTTGCTAAAGCACGCCAAGGCCTGCGCGCGCGCGTAAACGGCACGGATGCGTTGATCGCCTCGGTGCCGGCGAATTTGCAAAATGATCCAGGCCTCACCTTTGAGCGATTTGTCTGGCGTGCGCGCAAAGGGCGTCAGGAAGCCGCGATCGAGCTGGCTTTGGCATCAAGCAAAAGCGCCAAAACACTGGGTGAGCCAGAGCAATGGGCGAATAGGCGCCGCTCGCTCGCGCGCCAGCTGATGCGCAATGACGATTACAAAGCGGCCTATGATTTGGCGTCTCAGCATCACTTGACTGAGGGCTCATCTTTTGCGGATCTTGAATGGCTCAGCGGGTACATTGCACTGCGTTTCTTGAATGATCCAAGCAAAGCACTGACGCATTTTGAAACACATCAAGGTGCCGTCGTCACCCCCATTTCACGCGGGCGCGCAGGCTATTGGATTGGCCGCACCTATGAGGCGCTTGGCAACGCAAAAGCCGCGAAGGCGTCTTATGCCGATGGCGCCGAATATCAATCGAGCTTTTACGGATTGCTTGCAGCAGAGCGCGGCGGAATCGCCTTTGATCAAAGCCTTGCAGGCAGCGCCGCATTGCCCGATTGGCGCGAGGCATCCTTTATGGGATCGACCGTGTTTCAAGCGGCGGTTTTGGCGTTGCAAGCGGGCGAATTGACGGTGTCCGAGCGGTTCCTGACCCATCTCACAGAGAGCTTAAGCCCGCTGGAAGCGGCGCAGCTTGGGCAGGTGGCAATTGATCTGAATGAACCGCATATCGCTGTAATGATTGGAAAACGTGCAGCAAGTAAGGGCGTGACAATCCCCGCGCCCTATTACGCGCTGCATGATTTGGCAAAGTCTGCCCATCCGATAGAGACCGAGTTTGCGCTGGCCATTGCGCGGCGCGAAAGCGAGTTCGATCCGGTGGTTATTTCTGGTGCGGGCGCGCGTGGATTGATGCAAGTCATGCCCGCCACCGCGCAGAATGTCGCCAGTGAGCTTGGCGTTGATTACGCCAAGGAAAAGCTGACCTCAGATTGGCGCTACAATGCGCAGCTAGGCACCGCCTATTTGGCGCGTTTGAAGACGCAATTTAGCGGCAATCCAGTGATGATTTCAGCAGGTTACAACGCTGGCCCCGGGCGTCCTGTGCGCTGGATGGATGTGTATGGCGATCCGCGCAAGGGCGAGATTGATATCGTCGATTGGATCGAGCATATCCCCTTCCGAGAGACCCGCAATTATGCGATGCGCGTAACCGAAAGCCTGCCGATTTATCGTGCACGGTTGGGGCAGGACCCCTTGCCGATCCCGTTTTCCAAAGAGCTTGTCCAGATCAGAGAGTAGAGCGTAGGCGCTGACGACTTCACCCTTTTGCACGGATATGCGATACTTTTAGGCGTATTTATCAGAAAGCTGTCACGTCAGAGTCACAACCTTGCGAATTTGGAGATTGGGCGCTGGTTCTTTGAAGAATGAACATTAGGTACGAATCAGAAGCGAACTGCTGGTGGGAAAAGTGTTAAAGGTCATCACAACTAAAGCGCGCCGCGCCACTTTGATGGGGCTTGCACCGCTCTGTCTCGTGCTTGCGGGCTGCGCAACACCTGACGGCAGCATCGCGCCGGGCGATGTGTTTGACCCCTTTGAGGAAAATAACAGACAGACCCACGAGCTAAACCGCGCTTTGGACAAAGCGTTGGTGCGTCCTGTGGGTGTTGGCTACACAAAGATTGTGCCGGATGATCTTGAAGACAGTATTGGCAATTTCGCAGCGAACCTTGGGACGCCGGGCACAGTCGTAAACAACTTGTTGCAAGGTGATTTGGAGGGCGCATTCACGAATACGATGCGCTTTGTCTTCAACACGACGCTTGGCTTTGGCGGCTTGTTTGATGTTGCTAGCGATTTTCAGATTGAAGAAGTGAAAGCGGACTTCGGTCAAACCCTTTATGTTTGGGGCGTGCCAGAGGGCGCGTATATCGAGCTGCCCGTGCTTGGCCCTTCGACAGAGCGCGCCGCCGTTGGGCGCGCGGTTGATCTTTTTACCAATCCCTTGAGCTATGTTTTGCCGAGCCCTGAAAAATATATTGGCACTGGCGCTGGCGTTGCGTCAAAAGTAGGGGATCGCGGGCGTTACGCGGAAACGGTGGACTCTGTGCTTTACAATAGTGCGGACAGCTACAGCCAAGCGCGTGGGATATACTTGCAGAACCGCCGCTTTGAGCTGGGCGATGGGGACGCAGCCGAAGAGATCGACCCGTTCGATCTAGATACCGAAGGATTTTGAGCATGAAACAGGTTTCACGCCGCGCCGCGACAGGCTTGATTGGCGCTGCCGTCGCTTCGTTTACGTTGATGCCGACAAGCGCCATGGCGCTGGACACTGCGAGCGCGAAGAAATTGGTGGATGCTTTGGTGGGCGAGATCAATCGTGTGATCGCTTCTGGCAAGTCCGAGCAAGCGATGTACAAGGACTTCAAACGGATCTTCGCGAAGTATGGCGATACATCCTACATCGCGGCCTATGCGATGGGCAACGATGGGCGCCGCGCAAGCAATGCTCAAAAGAAGAAATTCTCAGCCGAGTTCCAGACCTATATTTCCCGCAAATATGGCTCGCGGTTTCGCGAATTTATTGGCGGGCGTTTGGAAGTCAAAAGCGTGCGTCCTGTGAAAAGCTGGTTCGAAGTCTCGACAACCGCCTTTTTGCGCGGCGAGTCTCCTTTTACAGTTACTTTTCTTGTGTCCAACCGCACGGGCCGCGACAAGTTCTTCAATATGTTCATCGAAGGCATCAATCTGCTGTTGACCGAACGCACAGAGATAGGCGCGATGATCGACAAGCGCGGTGGCAACATCGACAAGATGATCGCGGATTTGCGCAACGCGAAGTAAACTGGCTTAGCGACCCGCCACTTACTCATCGCGGTTTCTGTTTGCGGGTGTGGGCCCATTGCTGCTGCCCAAGCTTCGAAGCACCCTTTGCAGCACCGTTTCTGCCACGCCATCCGCAGGAATGGGCGCGAAATCACCGCTGCGCGGTTGTGGCTGTGGCGCCAGGGGGGCAGGGGCGATCATAGGCAATGCGCGTGCGGGCAGACCTTGATGCACACGTACCATCACTTCGTGCCAAATCTCAGCGGGCAGACCGCCCCCCGTGACACCTGTCAGCGGTGTGTTGTCATCATAGCCCATCCAAACGCCAGCAACATAGTCAGCGGTAAAGCCGATGAACCATGCATCGCGCGCCGCTTGGGTGGTGCCGGTTTTGCCCGCCGCCTCGCGGTCAGGCAGCATCGCGCGCCGACCTGTGCCTTGGCTGACCACACGTTCCATCATGTAGATGAGTTTGCCAGCGGCTTCGTCGCGGATCACCCGCTCGCGAATACCACCCCCCGTGCCCATGAGGGGTTCTGAATCGCCAAGCAGGCTCAGTTCGACAAGCCCATAAGGCGTCACAGAGGAGCCGCCATTCAAAATGCCAGCGTAAGCGCCTGTCATTTCGATCAACGTGCTTTCCGACGCGCCAAGCGCAAGGGCAGGTCCAGCGGCAAGGTCACTTTCGATGCCGAACTCGCTGGCGACCTTGCGCACATTCTCGCGTCCGACACGTTCAGAGAGTTTAACCGCAGGGATGTTAAGGGACTCTTTCAAAGCATCAGTCAGGGTAACGGCACCTTTGAATTCCTTGGTATAATTCTTTGGCGTCCAAGGACCAGAGCCGGGAATGTTGATTGTGAGCGGCTCATCGATGATCCGCTCATTCGGGCTGTGACCCAGCTCGAGCGCTGTGGCGTAAACGAAGGGCTTAAAGGCTGATCCGGTTTGGCGCATCGCTTGGGTGGCGCGATTAAAGCCGCCGGACACTTTGGTATTGCGCCCGCCCACCATCGCGCGCACAGCGCCATCCGCGCTCATCACGACGATGGCGGCTTGGGCTTTCGACCCTTCGCGCACTTTGTTGTCGAAGATATAATTCATCGCCTCTTCGGCGCTTGATTGTAGGCGGCGATCAAGCGTGGTTTTGATGATCACGTCTTCTGTGGTGTCGCGCGTAAAGAACTCTGGGCCGCTGTCCATCACCCAGTCGGCAAAAGCGCCACCTGCTTTGGCTTGTGCCGCTTCGGAGAGCTGCGCAGGCGCGATGCGGGCGATGTCGGCTTCTTTTTTGCTTAGATATCCCTGATCTTCCATCAGCGCGATAATGACAGAGGCTCGCTCTTGCGAGCGGGTAAGGTTGTTCGTGGGCGCATAGCGGGTCGGGGCCTTGAGCAAACCCGCAAGCATCGCGGCTTCGGCGGCGTTAATATCAGCGCCCGATTTACCGAAATAGCGCTTGCTTGCTGCTTCGAACCCGCGTGCGCCAGCGCCAAGGAACGCACGGTTCATATAGATGTTAAGGATGTCGTCTTTGGTGTATTTCACTTCCATCGCCAAGGCGTAGAGCGCTTCTTTGGCTTTGCGCCACATGGTGGTGCGGCGGCAATCGGCCTCGTACTCACGCTCGCTTTTCCAAGTGTCTTTGTCATAGGGCACGCCAAGGCAAAGCAATTTTGCGGTTTGCTGAGTAATCGTCGACCCGCCATGGCCCGACAAAGGCCCGCGCCCTTCACGAAGGTTAATGCGCACGGCGCTGGCGATGCCGCGCGGGCTAATGCCGAGATGCCAGTAAAAGCGTTTATCCTCGGTTGCGACAATCGCGTTTGTAAGATGTTCAGACGCAGTGTCAGTGGTGATGGCGCCGCCGAATTGATCGCCGCGCCACGCAAAGACTTCGCCGTTGCGATCCATCAGAGTGACGGAGCCTTTTGCACGTCCATCCAGCAGAGCCGTGGGCTCAGGCAGTTGCAGCGCGAAATATGTGACAGCAAGGCCGAGAATAACCGCCGTGACAAACCCGATGCGCCAAGTGAAGCCCCAGATCAGCCGGACGATCCAGCGAAACAACGTGATAACCCATCCGATAGGGCCGCGCATCGGCCTGCGCGCGGCCTTTTTCTTGCGCGGCTTGGCGCGTGGTTTTGCTTTTGGCTTTGCATTTCCATAGCGCTTTTCAGCGACAAGCATGGATTTACCGCGTTTCTTCTGAACCATTTAACGAACCTGCTCGGATCTTATTTTTCACCACCTTATCGCGTTGCGCTTTGGATGTTGAGTAAAGATTTGGAAAAGTATTTCGATTAAAAATTGTGCGAATTTGAGAATTTGCTCGAATTTTCATCACATAGGTTCGAATATCGTCCAAAATGTGGGCGAATTCCTTCCTACTCAGCGCCATTAACGATTTTTTGCACTGGCAATCTGAGGATTCGATCCTCGCACTTACGAAAGGTTTTCAGGTGAAACTCATCATAGCAACAATCAAACCATTCAAGCTGGAGGACGTCCGCGAAGCGCTCACAGATATTGGCGTTCGCGGCATGATGGTGACTGAAATTAAAGGTTTCGGAGCTCAATCAGGGCATACAGAGATCTATCGCGGCGCAGAGTACGCGGTGAACTTTGTACCGAAAGTGAAGCTCGAAGTCGTGATTGGCGCCGACATGGCTGACCAAGTCGTTGAGACGATCACAAACACTGCGCGCACTGGCAAAATCGGTGATGGCAAAATCTTTGTTCTGGACGTTGCGCAGGCCGTGCGCGTGCGGACAGGCGAAACAAACAACGACGCGATCTAAGCGCGCAAAACTAAAGGGTATAGATATGAAACACACTAAGATACTGGCTCCTGCTGCGCTGCTGATTGCGCTCCCGAGCCTTGGCCTAGCGCAGGACGCCGCTCCAGGCTTTGACGAAATTGGCCCCTACATCATGACGACGCTTCTGTTCTGTATGGCAGGCTTTCTCGTCTTCTTTATGGCCGCAGGTTTTGCGATGCTCGAAGGCGGCTTGGTCCGCTCAAAGAACGTCTCGATGCAGATGACAAAGAACATCGCGCTCTTTTCTATTGCGGCGATCATGTATTGGCTGGTTGGCTTTAATACGATGTATCCGGGCGACTTTAACGGCTACTTCGCAATTGGCGGCCAGACTGTTCTGGACGCGGTTGGTGTGGCTCCTGCAGATGCAGCGCTCGATTATGCGTCCGTTGGCTCTGACTTCTTCTTCCAGTTGGTATTTGTCGCGGCAACAGCGTCCATCGTGTCGGGTGCTGTGGCTGAGCGCATTAAATTGTGGCCCTTCCTGATATTCGTTATCGTTCTGACTGGCTTCATGTACCCAATTTCCGGTTCTTGGAAGTGGGGCGCAGGCTGGCTCGACGAAGCAGGCTTCCAAGACTTTGCAGGCTCTACAGTTGTACACTCTGTTGGTGGTTGGGCTGCTTTGGCCGGCGTCATCATCCTTGGACCACGTTTGGGCAAATACAAAGATGGCCGCACAAACCCGATGCCAGGTTCAAACCTTGCGCTTGCTACTCTGGGTACGTTTATCCTGTGGCTCGGTTGGTTCGGCTTTAACGGTGGCTCGCAGTTGGCGATGGGCACAGTTGGTGATGTATCTGACGTCTCGCGCATCTTTGCGAACACCAACATGGCCGCAGCAGCCGGCGCTGTCACAGCTCTGATCTTGTCGCAGGTTCTCTATAAGAAGCCCGACTTGACGATGGTTCTGAACGGCGCGCTTGCGGGTCTCGTTTCCATCACTGCTGAGCCTCTTGCGCCGACACTCTTTGGTGCTCTTTGGATCGGTGCTGTCGGCGGTGTGATTGTTGTCTTGACGATCCCTATGCTGGACAAGTTCAAGCTAGACGACGTTGTTGGCGCGATCCCTGTTCACCTCTTCGCAGGTATCTGGGGCACGATCGCTGTTATCTTCTACAACTCTGACGCTGCTCTTGGCACACAACTCTTGGGCATCTTCGCCTACGGTGTGTTCACCTTCTTTGCGTCCGCAGTTGTCTGGTACATCCTCAAGCTGACCATGGGTATCCGCGTCAGCGAGGAAGACGAGATCACGGGTCTCGACATGGCCGAGCTGGGCATGGAAGCATATCCTGAATTCTCAAAAGGCTAACCTCCCTTAGCTATAGTGAGAGACTTTACCCCGGGCGTTCGCGCCCGGGTTTTTTCGTTTTTACCCCCGTGGCAGAATCGCGCAGAGATGCTAAGTGTTGCGGTATGAACGAAACTGCCCTCAACATAAGCGATACACAGCCTGTTATTCGTCAGCTTGATGATGCTGCGATTAACCGTATTGCGGCGGGCGAAGTGGTTGAACGACCTGCCTCGGCGGTGAAGGAATTGGTCGAGAACGCGATTGATGCCGGGGCGCATCGGATCGAAGTGTCCTATGCGGATGGTGGCAAAACATTGATCCGCGTTGTTGATGACGGCTGTGGGATTATTCCAGATGCTTTACCGCTGGCTTTGTCGCGTCATGCGACGTCTAAAATTGACGGTAGTGATCTTCTGAATATTCATACATTTGGATTCCGCGGTGAGGCTTTGCCGTCTTTAGGGGCGGTTGGTCGCTTGACAATCACCTCGCGCGCGGCTGGGCATGATGCGTTTGAGATTGCAGTGAATGGCGGCACGATGAGTGCGATCAAGCCAGCAGCTTTGTCCAAAGGGACTGTCGTCGAGCTACGCGATCTGTTCTTTGCAACCCCAGCGCGGCTGAAATTCATGCGTACGGATCGTGCGGAGTCGCAGGCGATTACGGATGTGGTCAAGCGTTTGGCAATGGCGGAACCGTTCGTCGGTTTCACCCTGCGCGATGTCACTGGCGGCGGCGAAGGGCGCGTTACTTTTCGCGCTGATGCTGAAAACGGTGATCTGTTTGATGCGCTACATGGGCGACTTTCGCAGATTATTGGCAAAGAGTTCGCGGACAATTCTTTGCGGATCGAGGCCAAGCGGGACGGGCTGCATTTGACGGGTTTCGCAGCTTTGCCGACCTATTCGCGCGGCTCTGCGGTGACGCAATATTTGTTCGTCAACGGACGCCCTGTGCGTGACAAACTGCTCTATGGCGCGTTGCGCGGTGCTTACTTTGATTTCCTCTCAAGGGATCGGCATCCTGCAGCGGCGCTGTTCTTGGATTGCGATCCGCAACTGGTTGATGTGAACGTACATCCCGCGAAATCTGAAGTGCGTTTTCGCGATCCTGGCCTGGCGCGCGGCTTGATTGTTTCAGCGTTGCGTCATGCTTTGGCAGAGGCGGGGCATCGCGCGTCTACGACTGTGGCGGATGCCACATTGGGGGCGATGCGGCCTGAGACTACAGGGCGCGTCTATCAAATGGATCGCCCTTCGCAGGGGGCAATGCGCGCGAGTTATCAAGCGCAGGCGCCGGAATTTGAAACCCGTGGGTTTGAAGAAACTGCGCAGGTGTTTAGCCGAGTTGAGCCTGTTGAGGAAACGCCTGCGGAGCAGTTTCCTTTGGGCGCAGCGCGCGGGCAAGTGCATGAGAATTACATCATCGCACAAACGGCAGATGGCATGGTGATCGTCGATCAACACGCAGCACATGAGCGGTTGGTCTATGAAAAGCTAAAGAACCAAATGGCGCAGAATGGCGTCGCGGCGCAGGCGTTGTTGATTCCCGAAATCGTTGAACTTTCAGA
>CAYQZI010000046.1:0-19007 GCA_964421835.1 uncultured Planktotalea sp. | reverse complement strand
GAAACGCTAGCGCGCAATGCGGGCACGATTGGTTATGAAATCCTGACCTCGCTCGGCGCGCGCTACTCCCGCCGCTACACAGGATGAGCGTGGTTCTGCGCCCCTTGGCCGCGTTTGGGGCCGCCGTTTTGAACATGCTCGCCGCTTTGGGGCGCATTACGATCTATGCCGCCGCAACCCTGCGCCATATTTTCAAACGGCCTTTTTATCTGCGCGAGCTGGGCATTGCGATCTTGAATGTCGGTTGGCTGTCTTTACCCGTTGTGGGCCTGACAGCGGTGTTCACGGGCGGCGCCTTGGCCTTACAAATCTACGCAGGGGGCGCACGTTTCAACGCCGAAGCGGTGGTGCCGCAGATCGTCGCTATCGGCATGGTGCGCGAGCTGGGCCCCGTATTGGTTGGCTTGATGATTGCGGCACGTGTGACCTCTTCTATTGCCGCAGAGATTGCGACGATGAAAGTGACCGAGCAGATAGACGCGCTTGTGACGCTCTCGACCCATCCCATGCAGTACCTCACTGTGCCGCGTGTGCTTGCGGGCCTGATCTGCGTGCCTGTGCTGGTGGGCGTTGGCGATGTGATTGGCATTCTTGGCGGGCATCTGGTTGCGACGGGGACATTGGGGTTCAATTCGGCGACGTATCTGGTGAACACCTTTGATTTCCTCGAGGCGCGCGATGTGGTGTCATCGCTGGCCAAGGGCGCGGTCTTTGGCGGGATCGCGACGCTTATGGGCTGTTACTATGGCATGACCTCAGGGCGCGGCGCGCAAGGGGTTGGCGCGGCGACCAAAGGCTCGGTCGAGGCTGCGGCGATCTTGATACTGGCCGCGAACTTCGTGCTAACGGGGGTGTTTTTCTCGCTATGATAACCCTCTCTCAGGTTAAAAAATCTTTTGGAACCAATCATGTGCTGCAAGGCGTCGATCTGGACATCGCGCGCGGCACGTCGATGGTGATCATTGGCGGCTCTGGCACGGGGAAATCCGTGGCTTTGAAATCTGTGCTTGGTCTTGTGACGCCCGATAGCGGCACGATCACGGTTGATGGCCAAGACGCCGCCACTGCCGAGCGCGAGGCGTTTTTGGCCCGTTTCGGGATGCTCTTTCAAGGCGGCGCGCTGTTTGACAGCCTGCCCGTTTGGCAAAACGTGGCGTTTCGATTGATGCGCGGGGCGTTGAAACGCCCCAAAGAGGACGCGCGCGAGATTGCGATTGAAAAGCTGCGCCGCGTGGGGCTGACGCCGGATGTGGCGGATCGTCTGCCGGCTGAGCTCTCAGGCGGGATGCAAAAACGCGTGGGCCTTGCGCGCGCGATTGCGGCGGAGCCGGAGATTATCTTTTTCGATGAACCCACCACGGGCCTTGATCCGATTATGTCGGGCGTGATCAACGACTTGATCCGCGAGATTGTTGTGGAAATGGGCGCAACAGCGATGACGATCACCCATGACATGACCTCTGTGCGCGCGATTGCGGATAACGTGGCAATGCTGCATGGCGGCGTTATTCAATGGAGCGGGCCTGTGGCTGATATGGACAGTGCGGGCGATCCTTATTTGGATCAGTTTATTCATGGGCGCGCGCATGGGCCGATTGAAGCGGTGCGCTAGATTTCGGTTCGCGCGAATTTTCTAGAAAATTCGGACCAGCACCCCACTTGCATCGCAGCGCTTAAATCGCCACTTTGAAGGTGTGAGTAATTTTAGCACCCTATTCGAGCCGAACTACACGATCCTCACATTTTTGATGATCAAAACGTTCTTTTACATCGAAGTCATCGGCGCACTTGCGCTTGTGCGGCTCTTTGTTGCAAGCGGCCCGTCGCGTATCGCAGCCCTTCTCACGGTTCTTGTCGCGCTTGTCGGTGTGGCCGCGAAATATGTGCCACCTTTGGCGGGTCTCACCGGCGAAACACCGGGGCGCATCGCAGCGCATATCGTCAATCAAGGGGTCATCACCCAAGGGTCTGGCATGGCGCTACCTGTCACCGCGTCGCTTTTGCTCGCCCTGTCGTGGCGCTTACGCGGGCATCGCTGGTGGGGACTGGATGCGCTTCATCTGCTTTGCGCGATCGGCTTTTTCGGCCTATGGATCTACACGCAGCTATGACGCAGCTGATCAAATTTGCGAACCTGGCGTTGCTGATCGCCTTTCCCATCGCGTGGTTTGCACCGCTGATGCGCGCAGGACTTTTGCCGTTGTTTGGCCTCAGCGAGATCAGTGTGATTTCCGGTCTGCAAAGCCTGTGGAGCAGTGACGTCGCGCTGGCGCTGCTTGTCAGCTTCTTTGCCCTCTTCGCGCCCTACCTGAAAACGCTCGGTCTTGCGCTGCTGCATTTCGAACTTCTCAGCCCGCGCGTGCAGCCTGCGCTGAACATTTTGGGCAAGCTTGCCATGGCCGATATTTTCCTGATCGCTGTCTATATCACCATCGCAAAAGGAATCGGTTTGGGGCGTATTGAAACCGCGTGGGGATTGTATTTGTTTACCGGATGCATCCTAATGCAGGTCTTTTTGGGGGTATTGTCCCAACCCAAATCAAAAGAGCGCGGCTAATTTGCCTTAAGTTCTCGAAATGATGCGCTCTGCGTTCTATTCCCCCTGAACCTGCACATTTTCATAGGCTAAACTCCGCCTATAACCTTTGGGGGGTTACTTATGTCTGCTGCTGGCCATTTCTGGCATGTCGCATCTTGGTTGATGCAACGTTTAACGTTCTTCTTGCTCATCGCTCTTGCGGTCGGTACTGCCGTCTTTTCCTTGGCCTGTGCTTTTGGCCTCGCCAGCTGGATCAATTGGCCTTTGATGATTGGCGAGACGGTGTACCCTTGGGCTGGCGCCGCCGCACAAGTCGCAGTCAGCATTTTGCTGGTGGGTCTATGCTTTTTCCTGCCCTCGCATCAGCGCATCACCAAACTTGAAACATCGCATCGCTCGTTTCAGATCGGGATGGAGGATGTGGCCAAAGCCTATGCCCTCGCCCATGCGGCGGACCGTGCGGGCACGTTCAAGCTGTCCGGTGAATTTGATGCGGTGCGCGAACGTCTTGGTTTTCTGCGCGATCATCCCGATTTGGCGCAGCTTGAACCCTCTATGCTAGAGGCCGCATCGCAAATGAGCCACATCTCTGCCGAGCTGGCAAGCATCTACTCAGATCGCAAGGTCGAGCGCGCGCGCACCGTCCTTAAAGAGCGTCAGCATGAGATTGGCGAGTTTAATCAACGCCTTGAAGAGGCAAAGATCGTCTCGACCGAGCTGAAAGGGTGGCTTGGCCAAGTCGAGATGGACGAAAGCGTCGCACGCGCGCAGATTGACCGCCTTGTGGATGATCTGGCGGATGTTCTGCCTGCGCTTGGGCTGGAGGTTGTCGAACATAAGGCCGAAGACACGGTCATCGCGCTGCCCCATGCTGCGGAATAACCGCCCTTGCTTTGAATTGACGCGCCTGCGCGCATTCGGCACAAGGGCGCATGGCTAAAAAACCCTCTTTCGCATGTAATGATTGCGGCAATATCACCTCCAAATGGTCCGGGCGTTGCGAGGCGTGCGGCGCGTGGAATTCCATCACTGAGGATGCGGGGCTGAGCAGCTCTGGCCCTGCCAAAGCGGGGCTTGGCACAGTGCGCGGACGTGCGGTGCAACTGACCAACCTCAGCACAGAAGAAGCGCCGCCCCCACGCACAAACTCGGGTCTTGATGAGCTCGACCGCGTCCTTGGCGGCGGGCTTGTGCCTGCCTCGGCAACACTGGTGGGCGGTGATCCGGGGATCGGCAAATCGACGCTACTGCTGCAAGCCGCAGCGGAGTTCGCCAAATCGGGGTTGAAAACCATCTATGTCAGCGGTGAAGAAGCCAGCGCGCAGGTGCGTATGCGTGCGCAGCGCTTGGGGCTGACCGACGCGCCTGTGCAGCTTGCCGCAGAAACCAACCTGCGCGATATTCTCACAACGCTCGAAATCGAAAAGCCGCAACTGGCGATCATCGATTCCATTCAAACCATGTGGTCGGATTCGGTTGGCAGCGCCCCCGGGTCGGTCGCCCAAGTGCGTGCAGCGGCCCATGAGCTGACCAGTTTTGCCAAACGTCAGGGCATGGCGGTGATCCTCGTGGGGCACGTTACGAAAGACGGGCAAATCGCGGGTCCGCGCGTGGTTGAGCATATGGTTGATACGGTGCTCTATTTCGAGGGCGAGCGCGGGCATCAGTTTCGTATTCTGCGCGCTGTGAAGAACCGTTTTGGCCCGTCGGATGAAATTGGCGTGTTTGAAATGACGGGTTTGGGGCTGTCGCAAGTCACCAACCCGTCGGCGCTGTTCCTGTCAGAGCGCGGCACCCCCTCGCCCGGCTCTGTGGTCTTTGCGGGGGTCGAGGGCACGCGCCCGGTCTTGGTCGAACTGCAAGCGCTTGTCGCCCCCTCGCCGCACAGCCAGCCAAGGCGCACTGTTGTGGGCTGGGATGGCGGGCGATTGGCAATGATTCTCGCGGTGCTGGAGGCGCGCGTTGGCATTCCTTTCACAGGCCTCGATGTGTATCTTAATGTAGCAGGCGGTATGAAAATAACCGAACCCGCTGCCGATCTGGCTGTCGCTGCTGCACTTTTAAGTGCGCGTGAGGATGCCGCTTTACCCGCTGAAACTGTGGTCTTTGGGGAAATCAGCCTTTCTGGCGCGCTCAGACCCGCGCCGCAAACCGAAAACAGGTTGAAGGAAGCGCAAAAACTTGGTTTTACGGGCGCACTCGCACCTGCGGGTGGTAAGGGTGTTAACGTTAAGGGAATCGCGCTCAATCAGATGAGCGATTTGACGGCCTTTGTCGGTGATGTATTCGGCGCGGGATAATGCGCAGCCAAACAGAAGAAAGCGAGCGGACCTATGGAAGGTTTCACACTTATTGACGGCGTTGTTGCGGTCGTTATCGTTCTGTCCGCCCTGCTGGCCTATTCGCGCG
The DNA here is from genome assembly GCA_964421835.1 of uncultured Planktotalea sp. GTDB lineage: Bacteria > Pseudomonadota > Alphaproteobacteria > Rhodobacterales > Rhodobacteraceae > Planktotalea. The sequence goes on along the minus strand of CAYQZI010000046.1, from coordinate 14,059 downwards.
GTTTTGTGCGCGAAGCCTTGGCCATTGCAGGCTGGCTGCTGGCCGGTGTGCTTGCCTTTATGTTTGCGCCGCAGGTCGAACCATTGGTGAAAGAAATCCCTGTTGTTGGCGAATTGCTGGCCGAAAGCTGCGAATTGGCGATCATCGCGGCCTTTGCGGTGGTTTTTGCGATTGCGCTGATTGTCAGCTCGCTCTTTACGCCGTTGTTTTCGTCCCTCGTGCAGCGCTCTGCGCTTGGCGGGATTGACCAAGGGCTTGGCTTTCTCTTTGGTGTGCTGCGCGGCATTCTTTTGGTTGCGGTGGCGTTCTTCGTTTATGAAACGGTGATCACGCAGCAAGACATTACGATGGTGGATGAATCCCGTTCGGCCAAGGTCTTTGCCCGCATGACAGGGCAGATCGAAGATCGTGACCCCGAGCAAGCGCTTGGCTGGATCACCACGCAGTATGAACAGCTTGTGGGCACCTGCGGCGCGCCTGAGTAGATCTGTTACAAATACTTTACGTCAACGCTGATGAGCGGGTGACTCGCGCGGCGCTTCGGTCTATGAAGCACGCATCTGCCACGATTTCGGATACGGAGCTGCTTGCCTTGTCCCATATTATGCCGCCTGCCCACCCTTTCGATTTTGAATATATCCACTCCGATGCGAGCGAGGACAAACTAAAGGAAGAGTGCGGGGTGTTTGGGGTTGTAGGCGTTTCGGACGCGGCCAACTTTGTTGCGCTGGGTCTGCATGCCTTGCAGCATCGCGGACAGGAAGCGGGTGGCATTGTCAGTCACGATCCCGAGCAAGGCTTTAATTCGGCGCGCCGCTTTGGCTATGTGCGCGATAATTTCACCAAAGCCTCCTTGATGGAAACCCTTCCGGGGCCGCTGGCGATTGGTCATGTGCGTTACTCGACAGCGGGCTCTAAGGGTGCGGTGATCCGCGATGTGCAGCCATTCTTTGGCGAGTTTTCCATGGGCGGCGCAGCGATAGCGCATAACGGCAATATCACCAATGCCGATGCCCTGCGCAAAGAGCTGATCGAGCGCGGCTCGATCTTTCAAAGCTCGTCTGATTCCGAGTGCATTATTCACCTGATGGCCCGCTCTTTGCAGCGCAACATCCCCGAGCGCATGGAAGATGCGTTGCGCCGCGTCGAGGGCGCGTTTTCGATTGTTGCAATGACGCGCACCAAGCTGATTGGGGTGCGCGATCCTTTGGGTGTGCGTCCGCTGGTGCTGGGTAAACTTGAGGGCGAAGGCTGGGTGCTGAGCTCTGAAACCTGCGGCCTCGATATTATCGGCGCGGAGTATGTGCGCGAGATTGAGCCGGGCGAAATGGTTGTTATCACCGCCAAAAACGGTGTTGAGAGTCACTTCCCGTTCCGCCGTCAAGCTTCGCGTTTTTGCATCTTCGAGCATGTCTATTTTTCACGTCCAGATAGCATCATTGGTGGACGCTCTGTCTATGAAACCCGCCGTCAGATTGGTGTGGAACTGGCGAAAGAGAGTGCGGTTGAAGCGGATCTCGTCTGCCCTGTGCCCGATAGTGGCACCCCTGCGGCGATTGGGTTTAGCCAAGAAAGTGGCATTCCTTATGCGATGGGCATTATCCGCAATCAGTATATGGGCCGCACGTTTATTGAGCCGACCGAGCAGATCCGCAACATGGGTGTGCGCCTAAAGCTCAACGTGAACCGCGCGCTGATAAAGGGCAAACGAGTTATTTTGGTAGATGATAGCGTGGTGCGTGGCACGACCTCGCGCAAAATCAAAGAAATGATTTTGGATGCAGGCGCGGCGGAAGTACATTTTCGGATTGCGTCGCCGCCCACCGCTTGGCCATGCTTTTACGGGGTGGATACGCCGCAACGCGACAAGCTTTTGGCCGCGACCATGTCGGAAGAGGAAATGCGCGATCATTTGACTGTGGACAGTTTGAAGTTCATCTCGCTTGACGGTCTGTACCGCGCGGTTGGTGAGGTTGAAGGGCGCAATAGCAAATGCCCGCAATATTGCGATGCCTGTTTTTCAGGGGAATACCCCGTAAGCCCGTCTGATCAGATTACCAAAGGGTTCGAATTGAAAGCTGCCGAATAAAGACGCGCGAATTTTCTAGAAAATTCGAAAAATGCAAATTTTCTAGAAAATTTGACGCCTTCGGCGAGAGTTTATGGGCAAGATGAAGGCAGGGCTTCGATGAGTAAAATAGCTTTGATTACAGGAGCGTCGCGCGGGTTAGGCTTTGCTTTGGCAGAAGCGCTTGCGCCCACCCATCATGTCGTTGCCGTTGCGCGCACCACTGGCGCGTTGGAAGATTTGGATGATCTTATTCAAGCAGCCGGAGGTCAATCAACGCTGGCCCCGATGGATATCACGAATGAAAGCGCGATGGCGCAGCTGTGTCGCTCAATCTATGACCGTTGGGGCAAAATCGATCTGTGGGCTCATACGGCCGTACATGCCGCGCCGCTTACCCCAGCCTCGCACATGGAACCCAAAGATTGGGCCAAGTCGATGGCAATCAATGCGACAAGCATGGGAACATTGATCCCTTTCATTGCGCCCTTGCTTGGCGATCAGGGAACCGCAGTGTTTTTTGACGATCAAACGATAAGCGACAAGTTTCATGGCTCTTATGGCGCATCAAAAGCGGCGCAGGTGTCTTTGGCACGGGCTTGGGCCAATGAGACCCAAACAACCGGCCCGCGTGTGTTGATCGAGACCCCGCCTGCCATGTCAACGGCCACGCGCGCGCGCTTCCATCCGGGTGAAGATCGCAGCGTTTTGACACATCCGCGCGATGTGGCTGCGCCGCTTGTGCAAAAGTTGCTGAACGCCTAAAGGCTTTACGCATCCTGCCCCCTCCACTAAGGGTTTTGAGGAGCGGACAAAGGGGCGGATATGCGCATTCTCATCACCAATGACGACGGCATCAGCGCACCGGGCTTGCGGGTTTTGCAGCAGATCGCCCAAGAGCTCGCCGGAACTGAGGGCGAAGTGTGGACTGTTGCCCCCGCTTTTGAGCAATCAGGCGTTGGGCACTGCATCAGCTACACCCATCCCATGTTGATTTCAAAGCTCGCCGAGCGGCGCTTTGCGGTGGAAGGCTCGCCCGCGGATTGTGTGCTGGCAGGTCTGCATGATGTTATGAAAGATGCGCGGCCTGATTTGATCTTGTCCGGTGTTAATCGCGGCAATAATTCTGCGGAAAATACGCTTTATTCGGGCACAATCGGCGCAGCGATTGAAGGGGCATTGCAAGGCGTCACTTCGATTGCGCTCTCGCAGTATTTTGGCGTTGAAAACGCATCGCTTGAAGACCCCTTTGAGGCCGCAGGCGCGCATGGCGCAGATGTTGTGCGCAGAATTCTCGCGCGCCTCGAAGAAGATACCGGCGCTTATCGTCTGTTGTTCAACGTCAACTTCCCCCCTGTTCAAGCCAGCGCTGTAAAAGGCCTTAAAGCCGCGCGGCAAGGTCGGCGCAAAGATGTGTATTTCGGCGTTGATCCGCACACAGCCCCCTCTGGACGACGTTTTTTGTGGATCAAAGGCGGTGATCAACGCGTGCGCCCAAGCGAGGGCACAGACGCGGCGGTGAACCTTGATGGCTACATCTCTGTCACGCCAATGCGCGCGGATTTGACAGCAGATGATGTGATGGAGCGCTTTGAAGCCAGCTTATGACCGACGCTTCTACTCTTATGCAATTTCTCTTCGCGCTGCGCTCTAAGGGCGTGACGGATGCACGCGTGTTGACGGCGATGGAAAAGGTCGATCGTGCAGCCTTCATTCGCGGACTTTTCGCAGAGCGCGCCTATGAGGACATGCCCCTGCCGATTCCTTGCGGTCAAACGATAAGCCAGCCTTCGGTGGTAGGTTTGATGACGCAAGCCTTGCGCGCCGGGCCACGCGACACTGTGCTCGAAGTTGGCACTGGATCGGGATATCAGGCAGCCGTTCTCAGCCATGTGGCGCGCCGCGTGTACACGGTGGACCGTCATAAACGTTTGGTCAATGAAGCGCGCGAAGTTTTTGATCAGCTGGGGCTGACCAATATCACTGCCTTCACCGCGGACGGAAGCCATGGGCTGCCCGATCAAGCTCCCTTTGATCGCATCTTGGTGACAGCCGCCGCAGAAGACCCCCCCGGCCCGCTGTTAGCTCAGCTTAAAGTTGGCGGAGTGATGGTGCTGCCTGTTGGACAATCTGACGCGGTGCAAAGCTTGATACGCGTCACGCGCGGCGCGCATGGCTTTGAATATGACGAGCTGCGTCCCGTGCGCTTTGTTCCGCTCATTGAAGGGCTGGGACGCGACGGATAAATCTGTTATAAGCTCTGTAATTTCAGGACGCTGCGGTCAACGCGGCGCATGTGAGGATATCGAGATGGCGATTTTTGCAAGCAGACCCCCTGCGCGTGCCTTGTTTTGCACCGCTGCGCTTTTCACCCTAAGTGCTTGTGCTGACGGGTTAGATTTGGATTTGCGCGGCTCAACCGGCAATAGGTTTGACACGACCACGGCTGCAATCAACGCCACGCAAGATCGACCGCGCCCTGACGATCGCGGTGTGATCACCTATCCCAATTATCAGGTTGCTGTTGCGCAGCGCGGCGACACTGTTGCCAGTGTCGCTCAGCGGATTGGCGCTGACGCGACGGACCTGGCGCGCTACAACGGGCTTGCGCCGGAAACCCAGCTGCGAAAAGACGAAGTTCTTGCGCTGCGCAATCCTGTGTCCACCTTACCCGGGGCAAGCGGGAGCGGCATTGCACCTGCACCGGGCGCCGTGGATATCACCGCATTGGCCCAAGGGGCGATTGACAGCAGTCCAGTGAGCACCACAGCCTTGCCCGCCGCTGCGCCTGCGGGACCAGAGCCTGTACGCCACCGCGTCGCGCGCGGCGAGACCGCGTTTACCATTGCGCGGCTTTACAATGTCTCCGTGCGCTCGCTTGCTGATTGGAACGGCCTTGGAAAAGAATTTTCCGTGCGCGAAGGTCAGTATTTGTTGATCCCCGTTGCGCAAGACAACAACGACTCCGCGCCCACGCCATTGGCCGCAACGACAAATCCCGGTGCTGGATCGCCAACTCCGACACCACCCTCAGCGGTGAAGCCTTTGCCAGAAGAGCAACCTCAAGTGGCCGCTGCGCCGATCCCTGCCCTTGCGCCGCCTGTCCTAGCGGAGCCGACAAAAACCGCAAGCGAAGGGCGCATGGCCTTTCCTGTGAAGGGACCCATTATTCGCGAGTATGCGAAAGGCAAGAATGACGGCATCGGTATCGGCGCGAGTGCTGGCACATCGGTGAACTCTGCCGCCGCAGGCACCGTCGCTGCGATTACAGAAAACACCGACAACTTGCCGATTATCGTGGTGAAACATCCCGACAATCTGCTGACGGTTTATGCCAATGTGGACAATCTAAAGGTCAAAAAGGGCGATAGTGTCTCGCGGGGGCAGCAGCTTGCTTCGGTGCGCGCGGGTAGCTCTGATTTCCTGCACTTCGAAGTGCGCGAGGGCTTTGATAGCGTCGATCCACTGCCCTATCTGCAATAGCGCGATTTTTCTAGAAAAATCAGGTTTCAAATTTTCGAGAAAATTTGGGCGCTTAAAGTGCGTGGTTGTGCCGTCCCGCGAGATCACAGAAAAACTGCCATGCCACGCGCCCTGAGCGTGAGCCGCGTGTGGCTTGCCACTCGATCGCTTCGGCGCGCAAAATATCTGGATCCACGCTCAAACCGGCAGCGGCACAATAGCCATCGATCATCGCCAAATAAGCATCTTGATCGCAAGGATGAAAGCCAAGCCACAAACCAAAACGATCCGAGAGTGACACCTTCTCTTCCACCGCCTCGCCCGGATTGATTGCTTTAGAGCGCTCATTCTCGATCATATCGCGCGGCATCAAGTGACGGCGGTTTGAAGTTGCATAAAGCAGCACGTTTTCTGGCCGCCCTTCGATGCCCCCATCAAGCACCGCCTTGAGCGATTTGTAGTGCTGATCATCGTGACTAAACGACAGGTCATCGCAATAAAGCACGAACCGTTCAGGCACATCGCGCAGCACCGCAAGCAAACGGCCAACACTTGGCAGGTCTTCGCGTTGCAGCTCGACAATCTTAAGCGCATGCCCTTCGCTTAACAGCGCCGCATGGATGGCTTTGACCAAAGACGATTTACCCATCCCGCGCGCGCCCCAAAGCAGCGCATTGTTCGCCGGAAAGCCTTTCGCAAACTGACGCGTATTGAGCAAAAGCGTATCGCGTGCGCGCTCGATCCCCACAAGCAATTCAAGCGCCACATGGTTTACCTTGGTCACGGGCATCAAAGCGTCCGGCTCTGTTTGCCACACGAAGGCATCTGCGCTGGCAAAATCAGGCGCGGCCAGAGGCGCAGGCGCGAGGCGGTCCAGCGCATCTGCGATCCGCTCTAGCGCATCGCTCACTTGTTGTCCTCTGCGTCTGCCTCGTCGAACTCTTTCGCAAGCTCATCGTCAAAGGCTTCTTCTTCGTCGTCGTAATAGCCCTCTTCACGCAGTTTTTCTTCGCGTTTTCCTTCAACGCGGCGCACAAGAAAGATCGAGATCTCGTAGAGGCCATAAACAACTGTGAACAGGATCAGCTGCGTGATCACATCAGGCGGGGTCACCAATGCCGCGAGCAGCAAGATACCAACCATCGCATACTTGCGCACCGCGCCAAGGCCGTCCGCGCTGACCAAACCTGCCTTGCCCATCAGGGTCAAAAGCACAGGAAGCTGGAAACACATGCCAAACGCGATGATGAATTTCAGCGTGATATCGAGACTTTCGTTCACCTTACCAAAAAATGTGATGCGCACGCCGTCGCTGTCCACTGGCGGCTCATCAAACAGCCCCCCCGTCGGCGGCAGGCTATCACCCGTGGGCACGTTCGCGACTGTGGCGAGCAAGCCGGTGAAGATCGAGCTCACATCTGCAAAGCCCAAGAAGAAGTTCATCGCCAAAGGTGTGACCACGAATTGTGCGAACCCTGCGCCGAGGAAAAACATTACTGGCGACGCGATCAGGAAAGGCAAAAACGCGTTTTGCTCTTTCTTATACAGACCGGGCGCCACAAAGCGCCACAGCTGGAACGCGATAACAGGAAAGGCCAGAATAAAGCCGAACACCATAGAAATGCGGAACAGTGTGAACAAGTATTCTTGCGGTGATGTGTATTGCAGCGTCGGGTTTGGATCGCCCAAATCGCGCAGCGTGTTCTCAATCGGAGCAAGCAGGAATTCCAAGATCGGCTCGGCCACGACAAAGGCCAAAACGATACCGATGATAAAAGCAATCACAGCGCGGATCAGGCGTGTGCGCAGCTCTGCGAGGTGTTCAATTAGCGGGGCGGAGCTGTCTTCGACATTGTCTGCGTTGCTCATGCGGTGTCCTTATCCGCCTTTGGAGCGGCTTTCTTGACAGCGGTTTTCTTCGCTGTTGTCTTCTTGGCAGGTGCCTTTTTAGCCGGTGCTTTCTTGGCAGCGGGCTTTTTCGCCGCCGTCTTCTTAGCAGGGGTCTTGGCAACGGCTTCGCTCGCCTCTTCCGCCTTTGCCGCAGCAGCGCGTTCCGCTTGCTTGGCAAGGCGCTCTTCAGCTTTGCGTGCAGACATCTCGTGAATTTTACGCGCATCTTCCGCACGTTCCGCCGAAAGCTTGCCCGTCTCTGTGTCCAGATCGAACTTTTTGAACTCTTTCGTGGCGTCGTTCAAATCATCCAGCCCCAAGTTTTTGGAACTGGTCATATCTTTAAAGCTCGACGTTGCCTCTTTCATACCGCTTTCATCCGCGGCCTGATCCATTGCCCGAGAAAACTCGCGCGCCATGCCTTTGGCTTTGCCCACAAACTGCCCGACCTTGCGAAACAGCATTGGCAAATCTTTAGGCCCAATGACGATCAGCGCGACAACGCCGATCACCAAAAGCTCCGTCCAGCCTAGATCAAACATGTCTGTTTAGACCTTGTCTGTCTCTTCAGGTGTCACGTCCTTTGCCGCTTGCGCTGCATCTTCTTCAAGCTCTGCGGTGCCCTCGTTGACGCCCTTTTTGAAGGATGTGATGCCCTTGCCCACTTCGCCCATAAGCGAGCTGATTTTGCCACGGCCGAACAGCACGAGAACCACAACAGCGATGAGAAGAAGGCCGGGAAGGCCGATGTTATTAAGCATGAGAAGTCTCCCTTAGATCTTGTGATGACCGCTCTGCTGCAGCCATGTTCCAAACGTATCTATTGCCTTGCGGCCTTTGATAAAAGGGACAAACGCGAAAATGAGGTGCAAAACTTTGATGTCAGTCGTTTATTTTGCGCAGATTGGCAGGAATAATGCGTCTAGACAGGGAAAACAAAGCAGCGATCACGGCGAATGGTTAACCACAGTGGCGTGCCTGCTTTGGGCAGAAACACGTTCGGAACCGTCACGCGAATAACGCTTTGATCATCCATCTCGAATTCCACAAGGCTTTCCGCCCCCATGAAACGCGCGCGCTGAACCGTGCCGCGCGCAGCTGTGCCATCGCGCACTGTGGGAAGCGGCCCCTTGCCCCCGCGATCAAAGTCGATTTTCACATGCTGCGGGCGGAACACGATATCGACTTCAGCCCCCTCCGCCACGCCCGGCGCAAGAAACTGACCAAAGGGGGTTTCCGCCAAAGCGCCTGTTGAAACCGTGCGTATCACATTGATATCACTGAAAAATCCAACGGCTTCAAGATCGGCCGGCGCGTTGTAGATATTATAGGGCGCGCCGCGCTGCACGATTTTGCCACGCCGCATCAGCGCGATTTCATCGGCCATGCGCATCGCCTCTTCCGGCTCGTGGGTGACCAGCAAGACGGCGGAGCCTTCGTCCTTTAACAGCGCAAGCGTTTCATCGCGGATCCCATCGCGCAGTCGGTTGTCAAGACCCGAAAAAGGCTCATCCATCAGCATGATTTTGGGGCGCGGTGCCAGCGCGCGTGCCAGCGCGACGCGCTGTTGCTCGCCACCTGACAATTGATGTGGATAGGCATCGATCAAACGCATGAGACCGACCTTGGCCAAAAGCTCCTCAACGCGCGGCGTTTTATCGCGGCGCGCACCTTTCAGGCCGAAAGCGACGTTGTCTGCGACATTCATATGCGGGAAAAGCGCGAAATCTTGGAACATCAGGCCAATGCCGCGTTGCTCTGCTGGCAAGCTGAACGCGCCATCGCACACAAGCGCGCCATCAACCCAAATCTCGCCGCTGTCTTGTTGATCAACGCCCGCAATCATCCTGAGCGTCGTGGATTTCCCGCAACCGGAGGGCCCAAGCAAGCAGGTGACCTGACCGGGCGCAATTGTCAGGCTGACGTCATCGACAACCTTCGCGCCCCCAAAGAGGCGCGTTAGATTGCGAATCTCGAGGCGCGGCGACGTGCCTTGCATAAAATGCCCTTAGACTGGATCACGGATCAGCATTCTTGATTAAATCGCTCAAGAACAGGGCGTTCCTAGCAGCCCCGCTACGCTGGTTCAACCCGCCGCGCACCTGCCAAAACCGCGACAAATCCGACGATCAGCACCACAATACAAATGGCCAAAAGCTGTTCGTACTTATGCCCTTCGGGCAATAGCGCGGCAGCCCAGCTCGAGGCGCGCGCAAAGTACAAAACCGCGCCAATCATCGCAGCGCCGAAGGCGGCAATATAGGACCAAAGCGCGATCTGGCGCCGCATGACCAGCCCGACGATCAGAACCGGCGTGAGGAACATGGACGCCGTGCCGCTGACGGCCACCGCATCAAAGAGCGTCGCATTGCCCCAAAGCGTCAATGCCGCGCCAGCCAACATGAAACCGACCATCACAATACGCCCACCGTTCAAGGAACGTGGCGCAATGCCAAGCTCTTCCACGCATAGACGCGACGCGGAAGACAAAGCCGAATCAAGCGTACTGAGTGCGGACACGAGAAGCGAAATCAACAGGGCCGCAAAGATCCACGCAGGGAACATGCCCGCCCAAGTGCCGATAAGCTCGCCCTCGTATTCTGCGCCCACGAGGCTGGCTTGGATACCAAACATGCCGAACGCGATGATGCACACAGCAGAGAGCCAAAATGCGTGAAGGAAAGAGCGCTGCGTGGTCTTTTCATCCGCCAGAAAGCCGCGATCCATCATCACAGGATCATGCACCGGATAAGAGAAAACCTGCAGCGCCGCGACGGCCATCAGCACCCAGCCATTATAGCTGCCCGATGTGCCCTGCGCCGTGAGCACAGCGCCCAAATCAAAGCCCGGGCTCAGCAGCATCGCAATGAAGGCGATTACGAAAACGACAAGAAAAACAGACATTTGCAGAACGTCTGTGCGCAGCGCAGCGCTCAACCCGCCCCACGCGGAATAGGCAAGACCAAGCAGCGCGACAAGAAGGATCGAGAGCTCTTTGGCCAGCGCAATTTCGGGCAAAACGGCAGAGAAGATAAGCCCAACAACGATCAAATTGGCGAAAACTTCGGACAAAAGCCGCAAAGCGATAATCAAATTGTAACAGCTTGTGCCTAGGCTGCCGAAATGCACTGTCAGCCAGTCCTGCACCGAGCCTGCCCCGCGCGCACGCAAACGCGCCACGACGAAGCCGCCTGTCAAGAAAGAGCCATAGTATGCCGTATAGGCCAAGGTCCCCGCCATACCGTAAAAGTAGCCAAGGATCGCTGCGTTCATCAAAGAACGCGCGAAAATCCATGTGGTGACCTGACTTAGGACCAAAGTGATCAAGCTTGGCGCTTTGCCAGCTTCGGTTTGACCGCCGAAGAACCCCTCGACAGAGACGCGTCGCGGTGCAACCAAGAGGCTTGCAAGGATGATGGCCGCAAAAATCGCGACGATAAAACTGGCAGTCATAAAACGTTCCTAATCCATGTGTGTTACCGCCCTGCTGACAGAAGCGCGCTGATCTGAAAAGCCCTGAGTCACGCCAGTTACAAGAATGTGAGCGAAACGGCGCATGGGTGACAGGCTTAAATCCTGATCCTCTGTGCGCGTTAACTTTGAGGTAACCTTGATCGCTTAAAGCTTAATACCTTGTCTGTTGAAGGTGACTTTTTGATCATGCGCAACCTCGATCTTGCCCATTTACGCCGTTCTGCAGCGGTTACGATCGCGCTGTTTGGCCTCGCTGGATGTGACAATTCTTTGAGCTCCAGCGAAGATGTGCCGCTGATCGATCAAATCCAAGGCTCCCCAACGCCGCAGCAACTGGCATTGCTAGAGGCAAATACAACGCTCGTGTCTGGCATTCGCACGCCAAACGCCGATGGCACGTTTGACGGCGCGCTGCCGACGATCTTCAAGGGCAGTTTCGTAAACCCCGAAGGGCATGGATACGCTTTTGAGCTTGGCCAGGATGACACTGCGTTTAGCGCTTATGCGGGTCTGCTGCCAAGCGCGGACCCCGGCCCGCTGCCATTGCAAGGGATTGCAACGATGAGCGGCGCGTATAACGTGATCGAGGTTGGTAAATCCGACGGCGAGATCCGTGAATTTGGCGAGCCTCAAACGACGAGCGGACGTATTTCGCTGCGCGCGGATTTTCTGTTCAAAACCCTGCAAGGCAGTGATGGCGTGTTGACGATTGATGGGGATTTCACCGGAAATTCCGTGTCGGGCAGCGCGTTTTTCAACCAACGCGCCGCCACATTGGTGGGCGAACTTGGCAGCAATCACGCCGTCGGGGTGTTTCATGGCACCGATGACGTGACCGCTTATATTGGTGGTTTTCTTGTCGAGCGTTAGCGCGCCAGAATATCGCCCGTCCTTATAGGGTTGCGTTTACACCTCCGCCGTCGTGCAAGATGTTCTGCCCGACGATGAATGCTGCATGGGTCGAGCACAAGAACGCGCAGGTCGCGCCGAACTCATCCGCTGTGCCGTAGCGCCCTGCTGGAATGGTTTTGCAGCGATCGATCTTGGCCTGCTCAGAGGTGATGCCTTGCGCTTTGGCGACGCCGCCGTCCAGCGATACAGCGCGGTCCGTTGCATGAATACCCGGCAGCAAGTTGTTGATATTCACGCCAGATCCGGCCACCTGCCGCGACGTCCCTGCCACATATCCAGTCAGTCCTGCGCGCGCAGAATTGGACAGGCCCAGCACACCAATAGGCGCTTTGACCGATTGAGAGGTGATATTCACGACGCGGCCCCAACCACGATCCATCATGGCCGGCACCAGCGCTTTGATCATCGCAATTGGCGCAAGCATGTTTGCGTCCAGCGCTTTGATGAAATCCTCGCGCTCCCAATCATGCCACATGCCGGGGGGCGGTCCCCCTGCGTTATTGACCAAAATGTCGACGTCACCGGCGGCTTTCAGCACCTTGGCGCGCCCGTCTTCGGTGGTGATATCGGCCGCAACAGCCACCACATTCACGCCGTAGGTGGTGCGAATATGCTCTGCTGTGGCCTCCAGCGCCTCTGCGCCGCGCGCGTTCAAGACGAGATCACAGCCCGCCTCTGCAAGCGCTTCTGCACAACCGCGACCAAGCCCTTTGCTTGATGCGCATACAATGGCTCGGCGGCCTTTAATTCCTAGATCCATGGTTTTTCCTATCGTTTCTGTGCAAGTCGCGTCGAATTTGCGCGCCATCACCGCAGTAATGTCTGTAAACCGCCGTATTTTCATGACAAACAACGGCGTGACGTTTAATTAGACGAGTGTTTTGAATGATTGCAAGTGGCAACTCTGGCGGTGCTGTGGCGCAGAGCATTCCTGTGTACCGCGCAGAGGATTTTCTGGTCGTGGATGGTGCGAACATCGATGACACCTTGAGCTTCGCCGATGAGGTTATGCTTGATGACGTTTACGAGCTGAACGCGAAGGCCGAGCGAGCGCGTTTGTCGCTGCTGGCGCGCACCGATGGCACCTATATCATCATGCGAGACACCCAAGTGGGCGCTCCAAGCGCGCGGGTGATCGTGGACAGCTGCCTGACTGTGATGACGACGCAAAGCTCGACCCTTGAGCTGCTGTTGCTGGTAGAGCTTGATCCAGAGGATCACATTGCCAATATTCATGTGGTGCCGCTGGCCCCGCTTGCGCCCAATGGGCAATATCGCCTTGTGGGTATCGATATCGAACAAGCCGCGCGCAAATTGGCGCAAGTTGCTTGCGTTTCCTTTTCGCGCGGCACCAATATCACGATGAGTTCGGGGGCGCAGCGCCCGATTGAAGAGTTGCAAATCGGCGATAAAGTTCTGACCCGCGATGATGGTGGTCAAGTGATCCGCTGGATCGGCCAACATACTGTGCGCGCGGTCGGTGATTTTGCGCCAATCGTGATAAAAGCGGGGACGCTGAACAACACCAATGATCTTTTGCTCAGCCCCGATCACCGCCTGTTCATCTACCAACGCCGCGATGCGCTTGGGGCGGGTCGCTCTGAAGTTCTGGTGAAAGCGCGCCATCTGCTAAACGGCGATACAGTGACGCAAGAAGACGGCGGGTTTATCGATTACTTCCAACTGCTCTTTGATCAGCACGAAATCATCTACGCTGAGGGCATCGCTGCGGAGACGCTGCTGGTCGATACGCGCACACGTCCCGCCTTGAAAGATACGGTGAACGACGAGGTGCTCAGCGAGCTTGGTGGGCATACGGGATGGCTGCATGAAGAGTTCGAAGTCGGCTCGGAACTGCTGGGGCCCGATGCTGCGGATAAACTCAGGAAAGCGTCTAAGCGCTGATCCGAATTTTCTAGAAAATTCGCAGCCCCGTTGCATCGCTTTGCCCCCCCGCATATAGCGTGGCACATGTTAGACACCACGACAAACCGCCCAGAGCTTCCGCCCGAAATCGCGCGCCGCCGGACCTTTGCGATCATTTCGCACCCCGACGCAGGCAAGACGACGCTCACCGAAAAATTCCTGCTCTTTGGCGGCGCCATTCAAATGGCGGGGCAAGTGCGCGCCAAGGGGGAAGCACGGCGCACGCGCTCTGACTTTATGCAAATGGAGAAGGATCGCGGTATTTCTGTTTCCGCATCCGCGATGTCCTTTGATTTCAAACACTTCCAGCATGGGGAACCACGCATC
>CAYQZI010000045.1:9729-19199 GCA_964421835.1 uncultured Planktotalea sp. | reverse complement strand
CCGCAGCGATAAGCGACTTCGCGCGCCATTTGACGGAACAGTACAATGTCATCGACCGCTTTCAGCGCGTCATCAAACGTCAATGTATACTCAAACTGCGGCGTATCGTACTCTGCGCTGATCATGTCCAGACGGAAACCAAGCTGTTCGGCCATGTCCCAGATTTGATCATTAAAACCCAAAGGATCGGTGAAAGGGCCCGTGCCATACACAACCGCTCCACGGCTGTTGTAGGGAATAAGCGTGCCGTCTTCATCATGAATAAAAGCAAAGGCCTCTAGCTCGATCCCGACCTTTGGCGTCAAACCTTTTTTGCCCCAATCGGCCACAGCGCGCTTCAGTGCACCGCGCGGGCACAGCGCCAGCGCTTCGCCGGTCTCATCATATAGATCGCCAAGAACCACCTGTGTCTTTGGCTCCCAGCCGTCGCGTATGTCCTCATGCCTCCAGCGCAGCTGCATATCCGGCAGGCCCTCCATCATCATGGAACCGGGCGCTGGCAGTAAATCACGGTCATAATGCACACCAAATGTGGAACGACAAAACCGCGTTTCATCATCTTTGATTTTGGAGGCGGGCAAATACTTGCCGCGCAGGATGCTCAAGTGATCGCAAAACATCGCACGTAGTCGTTGGGCCATGGTCTTTTCCTTGTTGGTTTGTAGCGAACGCCCCTGTTTTCGGGTCTTATTTGGTTGTCACCCGAACCGGCAATTCTTTGATGCCACCCACGAAATTGGATCTTAGGAACTTATGTGGATCTGTCGCTTTTATCGAGGTGATCCGGTTGGCAAGCTCTTGAAACAGAATACGCACTTCGAGCCGTGCAAGCCACATGCCAAGACACAAGTGTGGCCCGCCCTGCCCGAAAGCAAGATGTTTGTTCGGCGTTCTGAAAAGATCCACCTTAAAGGGCTCTTCAAAGACCCGCTCGTCGCGATTGGCCGAGGCGAACCAGTACAGCACCTTATCGCCTGCTTTGATCGTTTTGCCGTGTATGTCGTAGTCCGACATCGCCGTGCGCCGGAAATAGATCGTAGGCGTCGCCCACCTGATGATCTCGTCAGGGGCTGTTTCCCAAACATCACCCCCGGCTTGCATCTGCTCAAGAAGCTCGGGTTGATAGCACATCGCCTGAATGCCCCCCGCGATTGAATAGCGCGTTGTATCATTGCCAGCGGCGACCAGAAGGCAGAAGAAATTTCGGAACTCGGTTTCCGAAATGGTCGATCCATCTGCGCTTGGTTGCAGGATCATGTGCAAGATACCGCTGGTGTCACCTGCTTTGTTTTTCCGCTCCATCAAGTCTTTGGCGTAATTGTAAAGCTCTGCACCCGCAGGGGAATTGAACGGCATCATCCGATATTCTTCGGTCGTCATCTTGTCCAAGACATTGTCGGTGAAGTCGGGATCGGTATTGGCGATCAGCTCATCGCCGCGCTCGACCAACCACTGCAAATCTTCCTCGGGCGTGCCCAAGATACGGCCAAGCATCCGCATCGGCAGCACACGGGCAATCTCCTTCGTTGCGTCAAATTCAGGTTTCTTCAGGACC
This sequence comes from uncultured Planktotalea sp., assembly GCA_964421835.1. Lineage (GTDB taxonomy): Bacteria > Pseudomonadota > Alphaproteobacteria > Rhodobacterales > Rhodobacteraceae > Planktotalea. The sequence continues at coordinate 17,644 of CAYQZI010000045.1, read as the reverse complement.
TCATCTAGAATTTCAACGCATAGCTGCCTGATATCGTCGTCAAAACCCGCAATGACATTTTTTGAAAAAGCCCGCGCAAGCTTGATGCGGGTTTGCATATGTTCTGGCGGATCGATCTCTTGGAAAGTCCTGCGTGCGATCACTTCTTCGGGGCTTTGATCTTCCATTCTGATGCCATGCTCAGAGGAAAATATCTCCGTTTTGCGGTTCATCTCCATGATGTCTGCGTGACGGGTGATTGACCAAAACCCCTTGCCACCGGCCCAATCCGTCCAGTGAACAGGATCACCATCGCGCAAGCGCTTGAAGGTATTGTGCGGGACACCTGCAACAAATGTGTCGTGACTGGCCAGATCTTCCAAGCCGCTGTCAGTTGGTGTCCAAGTTGTCATGATTTTCTCCTGCGCGTTGCTTCTTATGTATACTTTTGAAGGTCATAAATATACAAAAATGTTGCACGTATGGAGGGCCCAATGCATCTTGCTATTTTGATGACAAACACCGACGAGAGTGATTTCGCGCAGTCGCACCCGAAAGATGGTGAGAAATTCACGAGCCTTATCAAATACGTACGCCCCAATTGGGACCTAAGCATATATTCTGCAAAGGACGGCATTTTCCCCGACGATATCACACAATTTGATGGCGTGATTATCACGGGCAGCCCTGCCTCTATCAATGATGGTGCCCCGTGGATCGATGAAATGCTGCATCAGATTCGCTTGAGTTATGATGCAAAAATCCCGCTTTTTGGCGCCTGCCTTGGGCATCAAGCGATCGCCGTCGCCCTTGGCGGCGTGGTGGAACAAAATCCGGCGGGTTGGGGCTTTGGCTTGATAGAGATGTCAGTCACCCACAGGCCAAGCTGGTACGATGGGCCGCAGACTTTGTTACAATATGGCGCGCATATCGAAGAGGTCACAACGCTCCCGGGCGGTGCTCAGGCAATCTTCTGGGCCGATCACTGCGCGATCTCTGGCTTTATAATGTCAAATCGCGTCTATACCACGCAAAACCACCCTGAAATGACACCCGAATTCATCGAGGCATTGGTGGAAGAATATGCCGATAAGCTACCCGCAGACGTAGCGGCAACGGCGCGCGCCTCGCTCAAGCGCGTCGTCGACACAGAGGTTTTCGCAACATCCATCGCGCAGTTCTTTGAGCAGGCGTCAGGCGCGTGATTGGCCAACCGAGGCAATCATGTTCATCACCGTTTCACGTTCATAATTGAAATGATCAACCATCGCTTGCCGCGCGGCTGAATCCTGGTGAAGCGTGATCAATTCTGCAATTTCAGCATGTTCTTTCGCAGAGGCTCCAATCGCCCCCGGCGTTCGATATCGCATGCGATAATAAGCCATCAATTTGCGTGCATTCAGTTTGATCATATCGATCAGAAAAGGATTGCACGCCGCTGCGGCGATGATCTCGTGAAATCGCATGTTGAGTTCATAATAGGCAAAATGGCTTTGCGCGCCTGATGTTTGCGAAAAATCAAGGCACTCTTCGACAATTGCCGCCAAAGCCTTGGCCTGCTCGCTCGAAATACGTCGCGCAGCCAATTCGGCGGCATGAGCTTCAAGGTTCGCATGAACCTCTAGGATCGCCAAAAACTCATCCGTGGAGGGTTTAAAAAGGCATGCGCCTTTGCGGGCATGGCGCACGATCAGACCATCGACCTCTAGCTGAATAAGCGCTTCGCGGACCGGCGTTCGCGACACGTTGCACGCATCCATTAGGGATTTCTCGTCGATCTGATCGCCCGGCAACAAAGTCCCATCATCAATCCAAGCCATAACGGCATCATTCACGGCCTCGGTTTGTCGAAATCTCGCCATTCGCACTTTCGCCTTTTAAGTTCGCGAACAAGACAGCACACAAATACACCGAATTGAAAGCGTCCTTTGGCCCGACCGCCGCAAAAGATCGCCGCGCTATTTGCGCGCTTCACGCGGCTGAGACAGGACGTTCAGAACCATGTTGCGCGCAGCCCCAATGAATCTTGCGTTGCGTTCGATCCCGCCAGCTTCCTCAAGCCGCGCAATATTCCATCCGACATAGGTCACGGACCGAATGGCCAAAAACAGATCGAGCAGCGTTAGATCGATCTGTCGCTCCGCAGTGTAGCCAGCTATCAATGCGGCGCGCAGGATGGGATAATCGGCGGCAGGCGTAAACTTGTGCAGGGCGGTTGCGATTTCAAAAATCCGGTAGCCAAACCCGCCGTCATCGAAGTCGATGAGTTTTATGTATTGCCCGTCAACCATGACGTTGCCGGGCACTAGATCCGCGTGGATGAGCCCATAGTCCAACGTGTCCTTGCGCGTCGTCAATTCCGCAAAGGCAAAGTCGCGAAATCGTTCAAACAGCTTTGCGTCCTCTGGCGGCAGATATGGATTACGCCAAAACGGCCCCCAAAGCGGCGTGTCCCCCAGTAAACCCGCAGCATCCCAAGCCACGCGCTTGAAGTCTTCTGGGCGTGACCAGTCATCGGAGATAGTGTGCATCCGCGCCATCTTTTGCCCGAGACTTTTGAACAAGCCAGAGCGCTCATTCGCCCTGCGATTGTCCATCGCCTGTTCCAAGGTGCTGCCGGAAAGCCAAGTCAAAACATCAACTTGCGTGCCGTCCAAAGTGCACAATACATCGCCCCCCTTTGAGGGGATCGGCACTGGCACCTCTATGCCACCCTCCGCAACCGCCTTCATCCACTGCAGTTCCGAGCGCAGCTCAGCGTCTGTGCGATATCCTTGGCGGTGCAATCTGAGCGCGTAGCTGCCCGTCGCAGCATCAACCTTGAAAACCGCATTTTCCCGCGCCGCGATAAACTCATAAGGCGCGCCCGCCATGTCCCACTCGATCAGCGCGCGGTCCACCGTTTGGTTCATAGCGCGTTCAAACTCTGGCTCAGAACCTCATCCAAAGTATCAAATAGCAGGTCAGCATTTGCTTTTGAGAATGGCATCGGAGGGCGGATTTTCAGCGTGTTCTTATGCCGACCAAGCTTCGACAGTATAATTCCGCGATGCCGCATGGCGTTGATGACAGTATCTGTGAACGCGCTTGCAGGCTCTTTGCTTGTCCTATCCAGCACCATTTCAGCCCCAAAGATCAAGCCCGATCCACGCACGTCGCCTATAATGTCATATTTGGCTTGAAGTGCCTCCAAGCGCTGTCGCGCATAATCGCCCGTTGTCTGTGCATTCGCCATAAGGCCTTCGGCTTCAATCTCTTCGAGCACCGCCATCGCCGCGGCGCAAGAGACTGGATTGCCCCCGAAAGTATTGAAATACCGATAGCCTTTGCGAAATTCTGCAACGATCTCTGCGCGCGCGACGACGCCGCCAACCGGATGACCGTTCGCCATAGGCTTGCCCAAAGTCATCACATCTGGAACGACGCCCATCTTCTCATGCGCCCAAAAGTGCGTGCCTGTTCGCGCGAACCCCGATTGCACTTCGTCGCAGATCAGCAGCCCACCCGCTTTGCGCACAACATCTGCGACGGGGTGTAGCCAGCCATCTGGGTTGTCGGGAAATCCTTCGTTTAGAAAGTAGGGACAGACAACAAGGGCCGCAAACCCTATCCCGTCTTCCTCAAGCGCTTCAATCTGCACAGCAACTGAACGCGCGAACGCCATTCCGTCAGGATCAGGCGCGCGGTAGCTGTCGGGAGCCTCTACAAACCGAAAGAACTTATCCAAGCCAAAACCGACCGTGGGCACATTAGACTTGCTCAACTGGCTGACCAGCGACGTGTTCCCGTGATAGGTCGAGTCCGTTGCAATGATCCCGCGCTTGCCGGTCATGGCTTCGGCCATCCTCAAAGCGATGTCGTTAGCCTCTGATCCCGTGCAGGTCAAAATCGCTGTGTCCAAGGAGGGGGCCGTCGTCGCGGTCAGCCTTTCGACGTAGTCGAGGATACCTTCGTGGAGGTAACGGGTATGCGTGTTCAATGTTCCGGCTTGCTGGCAAATTGCTTCGACCACACGCGGGTTGCAATGCCCAACATGCGGCACATTGTTGTAGCAATCTAGATACTTACGGCCATCCGCATCCCACAACCAAACTCCTTCCCCTTTGACGATGTGAAGCGGATCCTCGTAGAATGTTGATACATTAGGTCCAAGCAAGCGGTCTCGGCTTCGAAGGATTTCGCTAGTGCTACGTGTTACCGACATCGATGCCTTCTTTCTGCTCTTGCATAGATCACTGGCTGTCAAACTTGCGCTTCAATCCGCACCGCACGGCACGGTCTTTCTAGCGCGGAGTTGTTTGGGAAGAAAACACTTAACTCGACAGGTATCTCAACCAATGGCCCGCTAAGAAGGTGTTGGAAATCGACAAATGCGCGCCGAAAGCGACACAGCTTACACTTCCATGGCCGATACTTTCTTGGCGAATATTCTTCGCAGTCATTCGGCCCAAGAGATCGAAGCTCGAGCCACTAGTCGGCTTTCCGAAACGGCAAATTATCCAGAGCGTTCTGAGCACAAATTAGGTGTTGCCAGCAGCAAATATGATTTGCATGATGAGCGAGAAAGGGAAAAATCGATTATTGTGACGCGCTTGGATACGACTGACAAACCACACCCCTTTTCTGCGTCAAGCTTCCCTTTGAGGCGTTCGGTTCCAAGGGTGCACAATTCAAAAGAACATAAATCGGATATCAAACATCAACTGACTTTCTGGGAGGAAAACATGAAGTTAACTTTGAGAACCGTGGCAGCGGCCACGACGATCCTAAGCGGATCCATTGCTGCGCAGGCAGATGAAATCGACTTCCTTTGCTATCAAGATGGCGCGGAATGCGACGTTATCGCAGAAATGGCAGCCAAGTTTACGGAAGCGACGGGCCATACTGTTAAAGTCAATACAGTTGGCTATGAGGTCATTCGCGACCAGCTTGAAAACCAGTTGCAAACAGATGCGGCGCCTGATGTTGCACGCGTGACAAACCTAGGTGGTCTGAACCAGTATTACCTTGATATCTCTCCTTACGTTGACGCGGCGTTTTGGGAAGCGAACTACGGCGCAACGCAGCCATGGTTCCGTGCGCCGGGCGGCGAAGACAAGGGCATCTACGGCTGGATGACACAGCTTACGGTCACCGGCCCTTACGTGAACGTTTCCATGTTCGAAGATTCCGGCGTTGAACTGCTGGAAGAAGGCGCAACTTGGGACGAATGGGCGGTCGCGCTGAAGGAAGTTCAGGATTCACTTGGCGTAACAGCGGGCCTTGTTATGGACCGCACAGCACACCGTTTTGCGGGTCCTGCGTTCTCTTATGGTGCGAAGTTCTTTGACGACGCTGGCGTTCCAATCCTTGTTGACGATGGCTTCCGTAAATATGCCGAGACATTTGTCGGCTGGCATGAATCCGGCCTGATGCCACCAGAGGGCTGGCCTGCTGGTTCTGGTTCACAGTACCGCAATGCGGCACCTTTGTTCCTTGGCGGCGACGCAGCGATGCACATGTCCGGCTCTTGGATGATTTCGAACTATGCCAACAACATCAAAGACTTCGACTGGAAGGCTGTGCCAATTCCATGTGGTGAAGGCGGATGTGGCGCGATGCCCGGCGGTGCTGGTCTGGTCGCAATGAAGTCCACGGACGTGCCAGAAGCGGCAGCGGCGTTCATCGACTTTATGGCGCAAACTGAGCAGGCTGAAGCCTTCGCAGCAGCGACGTTCAACATCACCGCGCACCAAGGTCTGCAAGCCTCTGGCGTTGACTACAAAGACGCATCCCCAGCGGTTGCTGCAGCACTTTCAACTTTTGCGGCGAACGCTGGCAAGGCTGCGGACACCACACCGCAGGCGTATACGTTCCAAGGCTATGCCAAGAACGGTGCGATCTACGGCATTGTTCCTGACTACATCACGCAAGCCATCAACGGCGAGATGTCTTTGGAGGACGCACTTGCGGCCATCGACGCGGATGTTGCGGCGAAGATCGCTGAGTAAGACCTGAAAACAAGGCTTGGGGGCAACTATGGGAGAAGTACTAGAGACCGTCTTTGACGCTTTCTCCGGAAATAGTTGGCCCTTGGCTTTCGTGATCTACCTTCTTGTGGGCTGGGCATTGATCCGGCCCACAGGAAACCTCTGGTCTCGTTTTATGTCCGCCCTTGGCTGGCCCTTAGAGATCGTTCAGCGCCTGTCCGGAGCCACGGGGCTTCCTTACCTTTTTATCATTCCGAACTTCCTGATCTTCGGCATGTTCACCTTTGCACCGCTGTTCATCAACGTCGGCTTTTCGGTCACCGAAGGGCAATCGATCAACTTTGAACAACGTGAATTTGCGGGCGGCGAAAACTATGTGCGCTTGCTTGGCGAGACAAACCCGGACTCAGGACGCGAGAATTTCGAAGACGACAAATTCCTGAAAGCGGTCGCAGACACGCTGATCTTTGTGGTCTTCCAAGTTCCAATCATGATCTTTTTCGCCTTGGCCACGGCCCTTGCTCTGAACCGAGACATTCGCGGCAGAGGATTCTGGCGATCGGTGTTTTTCTACCCCGTCATGCTGTCCCCGGTCGTGGTCGCCTTCTTGTGGTCCCTGATCCTGAAACGACAAGGCGCGCTGTCGCTGACGCTGATGGAATGGGGCATTCTCGAAGAGCCGATCCAATGGTTGCAGGATCCGGGATGGACGATGTTTTGGTCAGTGTTCGTCTTCACATGGGCGCACCTTGGGTTTTATATGTTGATCCTGCTCGCAGGTCTTCAGGCGATCCCAAAGGACCTTTATGAGGCCGCAGAAATGGATGGCACGCCGCCATGGCGGCAATTGACGCGGATCACGCTGCCACTGCTCAGCCCTACATTGCTTGTTGTTGTGGTTCTGTCGCTCATCAAAGCCTGCCAAGCCTTTGAAGAGCTTTACGCGCTGAATGTCCGCTGGATTTCGGTTGTGGCTTATATCTTTGAAACATCCGGTTTGCGCGGCAACCCGACAAATCACGGCCTTGGGATTGCAGCTATGGCATCGCTTTTGATCGCGTTCGCGTTGATCCTTTTGTCCCTAGTGCAAATTTGGCTATCAAGCAGGAACGAGCGGCAATGACTTGGACATTCTTCACCAGAACCCATGGCAAAGGCCGGCTGAGCTGGGTTGATTGGGTCACCTATATCTATCTTGCATTCGGATTTTTGCTGATCCTCGTCCCTGTCTTATGGATCGTGCTCAACAGCTTCAAAACGCAATTCCAACTGGAACGGCAAGACCTGTCGCTTTTGCCGTCCGAATTCTCACAGGTGGGCCGCGCAACTGTCTATGGTCCCGAGGGGCGCAACATTTTCATCGCCGATGGTTTGCCAAGTTGGGTGCTCAATTGGCGCTCGCTGGACGACGCGGAAAAAGCCACGCATGACGTTGCCGCCTTTCTAGAGACGCTTGAAGGTCCTGTTTATTACGCGGCGCGCTCTGTACTTGGCCAAGTGGACGGTCTTGCGCGCGCCTTGATCGCAGAAAAGAACCTGCCCGACTGGGTTGTCAGATACCCGGCGCTCACAAGATCGGCGAAGGAAGCCTTTGACGTCACAGACGTGCTGGCAGGGCTTGAGGTAGAAGAGCAACGGCTTTTGAGCGAGTTCCTCCTGCTAGATCCATATGAGCCGAACAAGCTTGTGGCGCAGACATCGGTTATTGCCGATGATCCAGAAACAGGCGCGCGAACCGCCTTTGCTGTGCCGAGATTTGACACATCGCGCGAGTTCATGCCTGCGCGCTACGTGGACAACCGAAGCGACAAAGTGGTGCGCATCGCCTCCGCCTCGGCTGAGGTCGAACGCAAAATACGCCCCGCGTTTTCCAACTATCTGGAACCGTTGTCGGGCAAGGCACAAGAAGTCACCGTGAATTTCGCACGCTGCTTTACCAACTCTTTCCTCGTCACAATTCTCGCCAC
>CAYQZI010000045.1:5498-9629 GCA_964421835.1 uncultured Planktotalea sp. | reverse complement strand
GATGAACTCCTTGAAGCGGCGCGCATGGATGCTGCGAGCGAATGGAAGATTTACTGGCGGATCATGCTGCCCTTAGCGATGCCAGCACTGGCCGCTTTGGGCATCCTATCAGTCGTCTGGCGCTGGAATGACTTGATCCTGCCGATGGTCGCGATCGCGACAACAAAAGATGCCTATACCATTCAATTGTGCCTGTTGGAGTTTCGCGGTGAGCACCTTAGCCGCGAGCATTTCCGCCTTGCCATGACAGTGGTTTCCTTGATCCCCACGACGCTGGTGTTTGTGTTCTTGCAGAAATACATCACGACAGGCATCGCCAATACAGGTTTGAAGTAAAATGGCCGAACTCACGCTCAAAGATCTCCACAAATCCTACGGCCCCGTAGATGTCATCCACGGGATCGACATGTCGATCCAGTCTGGCGAGTTCTGCGTTTTCGTCGGCCCCTCGGGCTGTGGAAAATCAACCTTGCTGCGGATGATCGCGGGCTTGGAGGACATCACATCTGGCACGATTGATATGGACGGGGACACTGTAAATCATGTCCCAGCCGCGCAGCGTGGCTTTGCGATGGTGTTCCAATCCTACGCGCTTTATCCGCATATGTCCGTGCGTCAGAACATGTCCTTTGGTCTTGAGAACCTGCACATGCCAAAGGAGGAGATCAATTCACGCGTCTCTGAAGCTGCGCGCATGTTGCAGATCGAACAGCTGATGGATCGCAAGCCAGGTCAGCTTTCTGGAGGTCAGCGTCAGCGCATCGCCATTGGTCGTGCCGTGGTACGAGAACCCAAGATTTTCTTGTTTGACGAACCGCTATCAAACTTGGATGCAGAGCTGCGCGTCGCCATGCGCGGCGAAATCGCAGACCTTCATGCGCGGCTTGGCAACACGATGATTTACGTCACGCATGATCAGGTGGAAGCCATGACCATGGCTGACAAGATCGCTGTGCTGCGTGCTGGTCGAGTGGAGCAATTCGGCAAGCCGCTAGATTTGTTTAACGTGCCTGACAATCGCTTTGTGGCCGGCTTCATCGGCTCGCCCGCGATGAACTTTTTCAAAGGTCAGATCGAGGGCGACAAGGTGCAGCTTGATTGCGGCGGCACGCATCCGCTTGAGACAAAGTTCGCAGGCACGACTGGCCAGCAAATCGAACTTGGCGTGCGCGCAGGGGATTTGAAAATCACCACAGGCGAAGGTCTGAAAGTAACGGTCAATTCCGTCGAACATTTGGGCGCGGAAAGCTATCTTTATTGCCAAACATCAACGCAAGAAGCCGTGACCGTGCATCAGCTCGGCCAGACCGAAGCCGTCAAAGGCGACACGATCAACTTAGAATTTGAAACCTCGAAGATGCATGTCTTTGATCTGGAAACAGGTCAAAGTTGCCGTACGTAAAACAGGGTTATTCAGCATCGATGAGCGAGGATGCGAACCGCCGGATTTGACCAGAGTCTAGCAGAACCTTGTGATGATAGGGCAGCCCCGTTGCATCGGCCAACAGACCCTCAATGTCATCGGCAAGCGCCAGCAATGCGCCCCTTAGCGCGACCAGCTTTTGCTGATCCGTGCCCCGCGCCGCATAGAATGCGGCCTTACTGGCCAGCTCGAATTGGCGCGCAAACTGGGGCAACCAAGCGAACGTCTGGAACAAATCCGCCAGCTCTTGTGGCAAGCTTGGCGACAAGTCGTCGGCAGCGCGTGCAAGCTTTAAGGCCAAGGCGCTCGCCTCTTCTTTCTCTTTGAACAGCGCTTGTCTTGCGTCTTCTGTCAGCCTCGGGTCGTCCTCGGCAATCGAAACACTGTGATCGCGACGTCCCATGCCAGTGGTTTCCATCGACATCCAACCCTCTTGCCAAGTGGATGGCAAACAAGAATGGCGCGGGAAGACTTCATCGTTCCAATAGGCCGCGGCGGGGATTTCCCAGCTTTGCAACAAAAGCTCTGTTGCGCTTTGAGCGATATCTCCCTCGACGTCAAACTCTTGCTTAAGCCACGTCAGGATGACGTCGGACGGATCCACGTCGGAGCGTACAAATTTCGGCAAGGCGAAGACGTTCACAGCGCTCAATGAATCAAGCGCGTTGACCCCGGCAATTGCTTCCCAACTGGTACGCACGAGCACGCCGGACGCGCCAATGTCGCGATATGTTTCCATGCGCTGTGCAAACTCGGCCACGCGGCAATTGGGGATGATGCTCCAGCCTGTGTGTTCGCCGAAGGTGTCGAATTCAACAATCGTCTCGCCCGGGAAATTTCGCAAAACCGGATTTTCCGGTGATCTTGGGAAGTAGTCATGGGCGGTCGCCTTGACGCTTGCGCCGATAGTGTCACCGCAGCGCGATACGGCCGAAAGCACATCCGATTGCAGCGTGCTGGTGTAGGAAAAATCCCTGACATAAAGCGCTTTACCCCTGCTGACCAAAGGCGCGTGAAACGCTGTGATCATGCGATCGAACCAGTTGCTTTTGTCTATTTCAGCGTCGCCAGTGGCCTCAAGATCTTGCATCGACACGCGGGATTCTGGCGAAGAGAGGTTCACAATGAAGCCGCCCAGCTTAGGGGTTCGGTTTAGAATATCTTCGGTTTTTGCTTGGCAAAACTCGGGCCAGCAAGGGTGGTTCAGGTCTGGAATTCCGTCTGCGCCACATAGATCAGGGAAGAGTTCTAACGCATAGTCCTCGAATGAAGGCTCTTTGATTTCAATGAATAATTTTGCGCCAAACCCCTCTAAGCGGTCCGCAAGCGCATTCAGCCACGCCGTCCTGTTGCGCACTTTCTTGAGGCGCAGATCAGAGACACCGTAGTTTGCCGTCAGTCCCAATTGCGTGCAACTGTCCAAAAGCTCATTTTGATGAAGAACAAGCGCATTGTACCCCCAACGCTCCATCTTTGCGACAATAGGCCAAACGCGTGCTGGCTCCCAAAAAGAAGCGTCGTGAATTTCCAACGCAATGAACTGCTTATCTGACAAAATTTGCTCCTTGCCACTGCTCTTAAAGGGGTCACATTGTGACATACTACAAGGCGCTGTTGGCGCAATATCAATCCTGCTTTTGAGCGTTTGCACCTGCCAGTTCATAGGGGCCAATTGCCTCTGGCTTGCACAATGTGTAGAGTTAAGCAAAACTTAACGATGGCCAGAAAAACTTACTGCAATTGGTAGGTATTCTTTCGAATTGGGACTACTCCTATGACAATCCGCCTTTTGCGCACATTGGTTGCGATTGCCGATGTGCGCACGTTTAGTGCTGCGGCAAAGGTTGTTCATGTGACCCACGCTGCCGTGAGCCAACAGATGCAAACACTTGAGTCCGATCTTGGAATTGCGCTTTTCAACCGCGACACACGAACGCCCGAGTTGACGCCGCTCGCCCACCAAATCGTTGCAAAGGCACGTATTCTTATTGCGGATTACGACAATTTGGTTCCATCCGTTTTAGGGGACACTGGCTATAATGGTGTCATCAATTTGGGAGTGTTGCGCACAACCCTGACCGGTTTGGCACCCCAAGCAATGGCCGCATTGAAAGCCAAATACCCGGCGTTAAAACTGCACATTAGACCCGGCCTTACAGGGACCCTGATCACAGAGGTTGAACGCGGAAATCTTGATGCGGCTATCGTGATCGAACCTAGTCTGATGCCCATCGGTGTCGTTTTTCGCGAGTTGACCCAAGAGCCGATGCAATTGATTGCAGCTATTCAGGAAGCAGAGGACGACCCGCTCCAGCTTTTGAAATCGCGGCCCTATATCCGCTTTAATCGAAGTGCCGTTGTTGGAATGTTGATTGACAACTGGATACTCGCCAAACGCATCCGTGTGTCAGAGACGATGGAGCTGGACAGCCCCGAAGCAATCGCAAGCATGGTGCACGCCAATCTCGGGGTGTCCATCGTCCCGGATCTGGCGGTCAAGCCGCTCGATGCCGTTCCTGTCAAACGCATCGGCCTTGGCGCAGGTGCTCCGGTGCGCACGCTTGGACTGATACATGTGGAAAGCCAGATCAAGATGCAGGCAATTGATGCGCTGTATGACGCTTTGAAGGCAGTCATTCGTGCCGCAGCATCCGAGCACGCGCGATGAGCTACGCGTTTTACCTCTATCTAAGCCTAGGGGCTTTGGC
>CAYQZI010000045.1:2348-5398 GCA_964421835.1 uncultured Planktotalea sp. | reverse complement strand
CTTGCCCTTGCCGCGCTTTTGATTGTGTATGGCGGATATTTCGGTTTTCGAGCATCATTGCCAGCCTTCGCGCGGCGGACGCCTGTACTTGATAGCATGATCGGATTTACCGGCGGTGTCCTTGGCGGCGCGGCGGGGGTCTCGGGCGCAATCCCTGCGATGTGGGTCTCGATCCGGCCTTGGAGCAAATCGCAAACACGGGCCGTCTTGCAACCGTTTAACGTGGCGATTTTAAGCACAACCGTCGGCGTTCTGTTTTTCAAAGGGGCCTATGATCAAACAGCGTTAAGCGCGCTTGTCATCACAATCCCTTTGGGGCTCATCGCGGCGCAAATCGGCATCAGAGTGTTCAAGATGCTCAGCGACACAGTTTTCAGGCGATTGCTGATCCTTTTAACGCTGCTGATGGGGATCGGCATCATGGTGAGCGAGCTCGTGTAGATGCGGCGTCAGATCACCTCATCAGTGCGATCATCGGTCTCTCCATAGCGCTTTAGAGTTGCAGGTGTGGTGCCTTCATAGACCTGTGCAACGTTTTGCGCGATCTTTGCATTCTCGCGCTCAAACAGGCAGTCGCCGTTGAGATCGGAAGCAACGATAAACGGCCCCATTTTGTTGCATTTCAGAACCCACATGGCCTGCGCGATGCCCAGCTCTTCGTTCCAATGCACGGCTTCCACGTTTTCAACACCCCGCCCAAGCAAAGCGCCTGTGCCGTAGCCAACAGTTGACAGATAGACCGCCCTATTTGGCACAAAGTAGTCCTTGTAGTCTTTTGATGTCATGCCGCCTTTGCCAACGATCAGTTTCGCGCCTGTCTTGGCCATCCATTCCGGCAGCCATTTGGCAAAGCGAAAGGACGCGGTGGCCGTCACAGCGCCCATATCAAAGCTGCCATCGTCATTTATCCGTGCAGCAGGGGAGCAATGGAAATTTGCCGCAGATTGGCTTGGCAGTTCCATCGGAATATTCGCTTTGCTCTCGAGCGCGCGCATGTAGACGCCCTCGCGCGCGGTATACATAAGTCCGTCGAGATAAACGATATCGCCAAGGCGCAGCTCTGCAATGGCTTCGGGCGTCGGGGTGGTCGAGAGACGCATTTCGCGCAGGGTCATTTCGGTGCCTTTCTATGGTTGAGGAATGTGATTTTTTGCGAAAAATCACGCACGAAGTCTTTGCAAAGACTTCGGCTCATTCTGCGGCCTCGCGCGTTGGTTCCCACTCCACCGTCTCGCGGCGCTGATACGGCGTGAACCAGTCAGGGTCCGTGCGATGCTCGACGCGCCCATCTGCATGAATACGCGCAACAGCGCGGCGCGAGCTAAGGCAAAACGCATGGACCGACATGGGCATGCCGCCCGTGTGGCAGTAGCCGACTTCAATGTTGCAATCGATCACCATGTTTTTGCCCACAAACCCCATAGCCCCCATGCCAATGGAATTGCCGAGTTCTTTGAACTCATCCTCCATCTCGGCAATCTTAGGGTCGCTGTTGCAGCTGCCAACGATGCGCAGGGTAGAGGCGCGTTTGCCAAGCGTCATGCAGATGTCTTTTGAGCCGCCAAGCCCGATCCCGATAATCGCAGGCTGGCACGCAAGGCCGCGTTTGCCAAACGCCATCAGACTATCAAGATAGAAACGCTTAACCCCCTGAATGCCATCAGAGGGGAACAACATGCGGTAATCGCTGCCAAACAGCCCACCTTTGTGCACTGTGATCAGGTCGATCCAAGCGCCCTCTGGCTCGAACCCATACTCAATTTCGGGCGCGCCGATGCCCACATTGTTATTGTGATCTGTACGCCAAAGCGGATGCACGCGATTGGGCCGCAAAGGCACTCCGTTGGTGGCGGATGCTGTGGCGCGGCGCAAGGCCGCTTCCAGAGCGATCATACCTCCTTCAACTGAGGCGTCATTGCCCATCTTCACAAACCAACGCGGCACGCCTGTGTCACCGCACATGGCGCGGCGGTCTTCCGTGGCGGCCTCATAATTCTCTAACATGGCCTTAAGAACAAAGGACGACAGATCCCCGTCCTCGGTTGTGGCAGCTGTTTTCAACCCATCAAGATAGTCTTGCGGAATCTCGATCGCAGCTTTGTCCATGAGCGTTTCGGCAGTGGATTGGATAAGGTTTATCGGGATCATTGTGCTGCCACCAAAGTTTCGGGTGCGCCCTCAGGCAAGACAGTCTCTCCGGGTCGCACGATGCTAAATTTAACAGGTTCGCGCGAGACTCTTACCGCACCGTCCTTCATACAGGCGACGGTGAAATCGCTGTCTTCCATTGCGCCTGGTTCGGGAAAATCTTCGCGAAAATGCGCACCGCGAGAGTTTTCGCGCGCGATTGCCGCCTTGGTGATCACTTCGGAAATATCGCACAGCGAGCGCAGGTTCAGCCAATCGTGCCACGTTAGATTGAAGGCCAGATTGCTGCCCTCGACGCCCACATCCATCAGCGCATCCGAGACCTCAGCGATGCCCTCTAGACCACGGTTCAAACCAGCTTCGGTGCGCATAACGCCCACGTCCTCCCACATCAGATCTTGCAATTTCTTGCGCAGCGGCAGGACAAAATCGGGCTTTTTCTGAAGCGGATAAATCGCGCGCTCCAGCTCGGCCGCGAGCACCGTTTCATCGGGGTCACGCAAGGATGGCATAGCGCGGATATCGGCCCCCATCGTGTCCCCTGCGATCCCGCCATAGACCGTGGAATTGGCCACGCCGTTGCCGCCCAGCCGGTTCGAGCCATGCGCGCCGCCCGCATCTTCGCCAGCCACGTAAAGCCCTTCCATCGCGGTGCGCGTATCCACATCCACAACCACACCGCCCATAAAATAGTGCGCTGTGGGCACCACTTCGACTTTGCCAGCGGCCAGATCAAAGCCACTGTCCGCGCAGCGTTGAACCATGCCTTTGAACTTCTTACGCACGTTCTCCGGCCCTAAATGCGCCATCGAGATGAACACGCCTTCTTGCTCAGGATCGTTGTTTTTGCGCATTTCAGCGTAGATGCCACGGCTGACAACATCGCGCGTGGCGCGTTCGCC
>CAYQZI010000045.1:0-2248 GCA_964421835.1 uncultured Planktotalea sp. | reverse complement strand
CCAACAGCGCGGTGTTCTTGCAGCTTTTCCACACCGCTGGCGAGCACCTTTTCCATCAGGCGATTGATGATCTCGATTCCCGTCAAATCGCCCTTATGCACCGTGCGATCCGCTGTTTGACCGGCAAAGGCTTTTTGATGTAGCGAGCCATCCGCGTTGCGATCAAAGAAGCAGCCGACCTCGTTTTCCAGCTCGCGGATCCGCACAACGGCTTGTTCGCACAAACGCCATGCCATGTCCTGATTGGGCAACCATTTGCCCCCGTTGATCGTGTCCATGAAGTGCCGCTCGACCGTGTCACCGCCACCAAGCGCGACGTTGTAGCCGCCCTGCACCATGCGCGTGCAACCGCATTTGCCAATCAGACCTTTGACAGCAATGGTAATCTTGGTGCCCTCGGGCGCGCTTTGTTGCGCATGAAGGGCGGCGAACAGGCCAGCGCCACCGGCTCCAAGGATCAAGATGTCTGTGTCGTGCCGTTCAATATCACTGACGCGCATATCAAATCGCCTTTAAGAAAAAGAGGCCCGCAATCAAGAACGACATCGCAGTCGCCCCCGCGGCCAGTGATTTTTGGGACGGCGTCCACGGCAGCCACTCCATCGCCATCAGGCGCAAACCGCCAAACATGTGAACCGCGAGCAAGAACACCAAGCCGATTTCAGCCAACTTGACCACACCTGCTTCTGTCAGATGCAAAAATCCGTCGAGCCGCGCGGGGTCTGTCATCGCCAAGGCCAGCACCCAGAAATGCAGTGGAAGAAACAGCCCAAGCGCGAGACCAGACAAACGGTGCAACATATACGCCAACCACAAAGGATGTGCGCGCGATGTGATGGTCTTCGCGGCTCTCATGCAAATGTCACGGCCCAGACGGCGCGTGCTCCTAGTGCGAAAAGACCCAAACCGATGCCCCACATCAGTGCATCCAAAGCGGCACCTTTCAGCCCGCCCCATTCATGCGCAATCGTACGCAAGCCAATCGCGCCGTGGATCGCCACCGCGACTACAAAAGTGCCGTAAAAGGCAAACCAAAGGATCGATCCTTGCGTGCGCCCCAGAATTTCCGCCGCACTTAGTCCGCCCTGAATGGCGTAGATCATCACAGCCAAATGCCCGATGACCAGCGGCGCCATCAACAAAGCGGTGATGCGTTGCAGCATGTAGAGACGTAGATCCAACATTAGCGCCCCTTCCGGAAAAACGATTTCGCCGTTTCGCGCTTTAACCCCGCGATGGCGGACATGGGATCCAAATCATTGGGACAATAAGCCGTGCAAGAGCCCATAGAATGACAGTTGTGACACCCGTCTGTGCCCGACACAGCGTTTAGAATGGTCTCGCGCCCCTCGTCCTTGGTGTCATTCAAAAGTGTCCAAGCCCGCTGCAAGGCCGCCGGACCCAGATAATCAGGGTTGCCTGTGACAGTGTCACAAGCCGCATAACAGACCGAACAATTGATACACTCGATGCCCGCATTGACCTCGACACGCGCCGCAGAGGTCTCGTCAATAGCGGCGATTGGATCATCACGGGTCAATGCACCGTGATGCACGCCTTCGGCTGCCACCCATTTGTCGAAAAACGGATCCATATCAACCGCAAGGTCTTTGATCACAGGAAGGTTGCGCAACGGGCCGATGGTCACCGCGTTGCCGATCAACACCTTCGATATATGAGTGCGGCACGTCCAGCGCGGCACCCCGTTCACCATCATGGCGCAACTGCCACACATGCCCACACGGCAGGCAAAGCGGTAACTCAACGTCGGATCGGCGTTTTGTTGAACCCATGACACGACATCCAATACGGTTTGGCTATCATAGGCGGGCACATCGAAAACATCCTGCACCCCTGCACTGCGCTCGATCGTTACTTTCAAAGTCTCAAGTCTCATACTTGTTTCAGGGTCTTTCATCATCCGCATCACGTCATTTAGGGTAACAGAAAGTGAAGCTTAACGAATGCGAAAAATTCTTTAACTATTGGTTAGAAAAACTTACGGCCCTCAATGGATATAGAAGTGGACGATATGGCAAGGCTTTCTGAACAGGCACTCAAAGAAAGATTCGGCGAGCGCCCCGCCCTGCCCGACCAAATGCCTATGCCAGAGCTGATTTCCTCGATGGTCTCGCGCGGATCTTGCCGGGATTTCACTAATGCGTCTGTCCCGCAAGACGTGCTGAATGTTCTCTGAAGTGGTCCGGCAAAACTGGACAGCGTGCTAAGATGTATCCAACAACGACGA
>CAYQZI010000044.1:1373-19426 GCA_964421835.1 uncultured Planktotalea sp. | reverse complement strand
GTTGGATCGGCGCTATTTTGGTTGCAGAGAAGTGGCTGATCAACGCCACCTTGTGTTTGCGCTCGATAATTTCCTCAAGCGCACCTGCATAGGAATCTAGGCCCCCAGAGAACATCAAGACGGAGTCAGGCTGCCAAGCGCTCTCCTTGCCAAAATCAAAGTAACGTTCAGGCGCAACCGTTTCAGTCTCCAATTGAATGAAATGGAAGGTGTAGCGATCACCCGACAGAAACATCAATGTCTCTTCCAAAACAGCTTTAAGTTTCGGTTCCGACCAAAGAGCCAAGTTACGAACAGGTAGCGACACTTCAAAACTACGATGCCACTTCGCGCCCATCTGCTGGTCCATCAGGCCACCTCGGCTGATGCTGGAATCAACGGCATAGACGAAGGCCGCGATTTCGATCAGATCAATGGCAACATCTGGCAGTCCCGCAACAAGACTTTTGCGTATGTGCCCGATGCGCAGCGAAACAGCCTTCGGTTTACCGTCAATCTCGAAGCGCAGTTGCTCATCGCCCCGCCCATCCGCTTCGGGTGGTAGGCAACTAACGATGTGCTCAGTTGGCTGCACGACGCCGTCCAAGCTCTGATCTCATCTTCTTGAATGCGTAGCGCGTGAAGTCGTTGATCTTATCCTGGCTAAGGCTCTGTTCCTTCCAAACAGTTTTACCGTACCAGCCCCCCCGCGAAGGTTTCGACAATTTTGGAGGCTTCAAATGTGTGTTGACGTAGCGCAGTCTCAAACGCAGTACGTTCGCCGTCATTCCCGAAACGTTTATCCACACCTATGTGATCAGCCAATTCGCGGCTTAGATAATAATCGAGTGATCGATAGGACAGCCGAGCAAAGAAATCCCGCGCCAACGTCGAGAACTCATGCCCTCCGGCAAATGACGCCAGTGCTTTCCGGACCTCTTGGGGTGTTGGCTCAAAAAGTGTCGGCAGCTTATCTCTTAACTGAACCGACAGACTTTCCAAAAACGCCGACCGTGCCAGCTCTCCCGCATCAGAAGAATGACTTTGCTGAAAAGCTTGCTGGTTAATGACCTCATTCAGTGCCGACAATAAACCAGTCACTGAATTTAGTGCTTCGGATGGCTGGCCCAATTCGGCCATTTCCGCTTCGAAGCCCGGCGCACGTGCCAAAAGTGGCAGTCGGACAAGGAGCTGCGTTACAGACTGGAAGAAAGGATCATCTGACGCCCGCTTAAGATCGGCCTCGGACGCTCGTGCAGCCGCTTCGGCAATGCTCTCGATGTCAGCGCCAGAATCGAGCAATCTAATGACATCACGCCATTTCGTTGACCGCTGCAACGTTCCGAGCCTAATATGCCCCATCAAGTCCTCCCAAACTCAGGGCAGCGTGAAACAGGAGGTTAGAAAATGCAAAAGAAATGTAGCCGCAATGCTTACCCTGCGCTTACCTGCAAACAAGAAACGATCATAAAATATCGGCTAAGTATTTGATATTAATGGTGCCCCCACACGGACTTGAACCGCGGACCTATTGATTACAAATCAATTGCTCTACCAGCTGAGCTATAGGGGCATTGAGGGCGGGATACAAAGAGATGCGCGCGCTCGCAAGAGGGTTTTTTGCAAATCAGCAAAAAAGTTTAAAAACCTTCAAAGCCGGGGATTTCATTAGCGAGCAATACACTCACTAAACGACCTAGCCTGTGCATGGTCATACGCGAAACACACCGTGCAGGGCGCTCAAAGTGGACCTGTTCCGCTCTCGTGCTGCTCCGAATGCTCGTTTAAGCCAGCTTCCTTTCAAAAGCGACTGGGCTTTTCTAGCCCAATGCTGAGTGCCGTCGACGCGGGTTGTAGAAGCCGTTTATGTATTCGACGTTGGCGCTCCCAGCGTCCCTGCGCGTTCTCCATGATCGTTGCCATAGCATCTCAGCTTTGATCTCTGCCCGGAAGGGTTATGCGCAGCATGATCCCGAGAGGGGGTCTTGAAGTAGGTCTCGACGTCGGCGTAATGCTATGGCCATGTTCAAGGCCCAGATCGGGAGGTCACGCGTCATGTGGTTCGACACAGCCCAGCCGATCAAGCGTCTTGAGTGTAGATCGAGTATGACGGCCAGCAAGAGCCAGCCTTCTCGCGTCCAAACATAGCTCAAGTCGCCTGCCATTTGTGATTGAGTGCATCGGCGTGGAAATCCTAGTTCAACAGGTTCGGCGCGATTTTGAAACTGTGATTGCCGTCCGTGGTCGCCTTGAACTTTTTTCGCTTCAACTCAATGCCATTCTCGCTCCTTAGCCTACCGATACAGCGATGCCCAACTGCAAAGCCGAGTTCTTTGACGTCATCTGTCTAGCGCGGACTGCGTTAGGTGCTCAGAAACAAGGCAAATTGCTCGCGGATGACCCAAGGGTCGAGTCAAAAAGTAACGAAATCTCCATTTATTGAAGCTAGCCAAGGCCACGCGCCGACAAAATATGCGCGTACATTGTGCGCCTCAGAAGCTCGATTTTTGAGACTGAACGTGGCGACTGAAGACTGAACTTGGAGACTAAAGAGGATTGAAGAAAAATGCCCAGTTACGAAGTATTTCTCTATGACATAGAAAGTGTGACCCAGTATTCGGGCTATTCTGGACTAGAAGCTTTGCTGGGGTACACTGTTGGTCAAGACTTGTTTCCCTATAGTGTATTGGGGGACAGTGATTCAGACAATCCAGGCGCAAATGCCACATTTGGCAACCTGACAGGCACGCAAATCACAGTCACAGATGACGACGGGTTTTATGAAAACCTAGACGACGGCATCACGGTTGGAACGGGGCGCCAAACCACGCAAGAGTTTGTCGACATACTGAACCCCACCGGTGCGTCTTATCTTGAATACGCCTACACCTTAACAGATCCTGCAACCGGCGACTCGTTTAAGATCTATTCAGTTATCAACTACAATTACCCGGGGCCAAATTCGTCTGCGGCCGGCTTTGTATCAGAGCAGTCCATTGACCCAACCGTTCAGTACGATATCTCGTCGCCCACCCTTTTGTCGGTCTTATCTGGCGACGATGGCAATCCTTTTATCGAGTACTCAAAACTGGTCGCCTGTTTTGCCAAGGGCAGTTTGATCAGAACTGACAAGGGAGATGTGCCAATCGAGCACTTGAAAATTGGATCCAAGGTTCTGACGAAGGATCATGGGTATCAAAATATCCGCTGGATCGGGGTGAGGCGCGTTGATGAGACCGAACTCGCCGCTGAACCAAAGCTGATCCCAATTCGCATTCGAGCGGGCGCTTTAGGCGAAGGGCGACCATCGGCGGATTTGATGGTTTCGCCACAACACAGGATGTTGGTCGCGAGCAAAATCGCCGATCGAATGTTTGGAGAGATTGAAGTTTTTGTTTCTGCCAAAAGCCTCATTGCTCTGGATGGCGTTGAGGATGCGAAAGATGTTTCTGGAGTCGATTACTACCATTTAATGTGTGACCGGCATCAGATTATTTTTGCGAATGACGCACCCACCGAGTCGCTTTACCTCGGCTCTCAAAGCGTCAAATCTATGACTTCGGAAGTACGGGATGAGATATTCGCGATCTTCCCTGAGCTTCACCCAAGACGCAGCGCTGCGCCGCCAATGCCAGCTCGCTCGCTCATCCCCAACCGCCGGGGTCAGAGGCTTGTCCAACGCCACGTAAAGAATCAAAAAGCGCTTTTGAGAGCTGATTGACTATGGGCGAATTGAGCACCCAGCCTTTCAAAGCATTGCATCACGCTTCGAAGGAAATCTCAAAGGGATTTGCTTTGCTGTGGAGCGATAACTGGCTTCGCAAACGACGGGAATTCGATTGTCTATGTCGTGGCGACCTTTTCCAACTTTGGAGACGTCTAGGCTCCGCCGTTGGTACATTTTGCTGACGGCGCAAGCTGCCCATAACAATCCGTTAGACAAAAGCCCAAATCGCCGCTTTGTCTCGCAGTGTGTGAATTCACCAAGTGTCGGATTGGGCCGATGCGTTGTTATAGGGCAGCGTGGCGCGTGGCTTTAGGCAAGCATGCGCCAGCCTTGCGTCCTTAGGAAAAGACCATACCGCCATTAAGATCGATGTTGCTGCCCGTGATAAAGGCGCTGTCATCGCAGGCAAGGAACAACACAAGGTTGGCCACATCTTCAACGGTGCCTTGGCGCTTCATGGGGGCGGCAGCTTCGAAACCGCGCCGGCCTGCGTCGGGCGTGTGGATGTTGTGAAAATCCGTATCGATCATACCGGGGCACAGAGCGTTGACGCGGATATCTGGGCCAATCTCTTTCGCCAATCCACGCGTCAAGGTCATGATCGCACCTTTTGATGTGGCGTAGGGCACCGAGCCAGCACCACCACCATCGCGCGCCGCTTGGCTGGCAAGGTTGACAATCGCACCGCTTTTCATGTGAGCGAGGCAGGCGTTTGTCATCATGAAGTTGCTGGTCAGGTTCAAATCCATCACATACTTCCAGTGCTCCAGCGACGACTCAGCGATCTTTTTGCGCGCGACCAAACCGCCGGAATTGTTCACCAACACATCGATGCCGCCAAAGTCGGCAACGGTCTTGTTCACCAAGGCATCGACGCTGTCTTGCTGGGTCAAATCGCCCTGCAATGCGAAGGCCTTGCCGCCACTGGCTGTGATCTTTGCAACCACCTCATCCGCGCCTGCGCTGCTGGCGAAGTAGTTGATCGCAACGCTTGCGCCCTCGGAGGCGAGTTTAATCGCGGCAGCTGCGCCAATGTCGCGGCCTGCGCCTGTGATGATTGCGGATTTTCCTGCGAGCTTCATGAGTGGTCCTTGGCGGTTTGTTTCATAAACATATCGAAAATTTCTGGCACATTTCCATTCCCAAGCCCTGCATCAAGCGCAGCTTGTAGATTGGCGGAGGTAGCTTCTGCGATCTGCGAGTGGGCCCCGAGATCTTCGAGCATTTGCACAAAGTATTTCACGTCTTTGCTGGCGTTATTGATCGAGAAACCCAGATCACTGACACCGTCGACCGCGTATTTCTTGCAAAACTGCATGAAGGGCGAATTGGACGGACCCGCAGACATAATGTCGAACAACTGTTGACCATCAACGCCCGCTTGCTTGGCAACCGCGAAGGCTTGGCTCATCGTGACAACAGTCGTCATGCCCATGAAATTGTTGACGAGTTTCGTGACATGCCCCGCGCCAAGCGCGCCAAGGTGAAAGACGTTTTCGCCCAGCACATCCAGCACAGGCTTAACCTTTTCGTAAGTCTCCATGTCACCTGCGGCCATGATGTTGAGCAGGCCATCCTTGGCGTGCGCAGGTGTGCGGCCGAGGGGCGCGTCGAGCATGCCTGCGCCTTTGCTGGCAAGATCAGCGCCGATTTTCTGGGTAGAGGCGGGGATGGACGTGCCAAAATCAATCACAGTCGCGCCTGTTTTGATGCCCGCCAGAATGCCATTGTCGCCATAGATCAGGCTTTCCACCACATCCGAGGTGGTGACACAAAGCATGACGATATCGCTTGCTTCTGCCAGCGCTTTTGGTGAGCTGACTTCAACCGCGCCGCGCGCAACAGTTTCGGCAACCGCTGCTTTGTTGCGGCCCATCACCACAAGATCAAACCCGTTGTTTTGCAGGCATTCCGCCATGTTGCCGCCCATAAGGCCAAGGCCGATGAAGCCGATTGTTGGGGTGCTCATGTGCTGCTCCTATAAAATACTTGGTTGAGTGTTGGCAAACGCCTCTAGACCGGCATGCGCGACCTCGTGATCTTGCGCGGGCGTGCCTGAACTGACGCCAATGGCACCGATAACATCGCTGCCCGAGACGACGGGTATACCGCCTGCAAAAATCACAATGCGCCCGCCCAAGGTCGTGTTAATGCCGGACACAGGCATGCCCGGTTGGCTGACGTCTGCCAGCTCTTGCGTGCTTTTTCGAAAGCAGCTTGCCGTGTAGCTTTTGTCGATGGCCAGCTTGTCGGAGGTGACTTTGCTACCGTCCATACGCTCGAACGCGATCAAATTGCCGCTTTCATCGGTGACGGCGATGCACATTTGCACACCGATTTCTGTTGCTTTGGCGCGCGCGCCTGCGATCAACACATTGGCGTCTGCGATGTCCAATCGTTTGATGTTTAGCATGAGATGAGCCTTTGTGCCTTAGTTGCCAATAAGTAGGTTTGGAAGTGTCAGCGAAATTGCCGGCACGAACGTGATTAGCATCAACGCAGCCAAGATTGCCAAGTAGAAAGGCCAAATTGTTTTGACAGCTTTCTCCATCGGGAGTTTTCCGACGACGCAGCCCGCGAAGAGGCAGGTTCCAACAGGCGGCGTACAGAGCCCAAGGCCAAGGTTCACCAGCAAGATGATCCCGAACTGAACCGGATCGATGCCCAAAGCGTTCATGACGGGTAGGAAGATCGGCGTGCAGATCAGGATCAGCGCTGCCATATCCATGATCATCCCGAGCACCAGAAGCATGATGTTGATCATCAACAAGATCAGGATCACGTTATCAGAGATGCCCAGCAGCAAATCGACGGTTTTGGTTGGTACGCGGTAGAATGTCAGCATGTAGGCAAACGCGCCTGCACAGGCGATCAGGACCAACACCATCGAAGTTGTGCGCACCGAAGACACCACAGTCGTTTTGAAGTTTTCCCATGTGAGCGTTCTGTAGACGATGAGCGTCACAAGAAAGGCATAGATCGCACCGATCGCACCGGACTCAGTCGCGGTGAAAATACCGCTAAGCACGCCGCCGACGATGATAAACGCTGTAAACAAACCCGGAATAGCACCGGCAAAGGCATAGCCCAAAGCGGCGAAACCGGGGAATTTCTCGGCTTGGTAGCCGCGTTTGATGGCAACCAAATAAGCTGCAAGCGCCAAACAGAAACACATCAAAATACCGGGAACAACGCCCGCGAGGAACAGTTTGGAAATCGATACACCGCCGCCTGCGGCCAGTGCAAAGATGATCATGTTATGGCTCGGCGGGATGATAATGCCTGCTATGGAAGAGGTGACCGTGACATTCACCGCATAATCCGCGTCGTAGCCTTTTTCCTTCATAGCGGGGATCAGGATCGAGCCCAATGCCGAGATATCCGCAATCGCAGAGCCGGAAATGCCGCCAAACAGCATGGATGAGAAGACGTTCACAATGCCGAGGCCACCGCGTACCGCGCCAACAGCCGCTTGTGCAAAGCGCACGAGCCTTGCGGCAATGCCACCGTGGAACATCAAATCACCCGCAAAGATGAAAAACGGGATGGCGAGGTAGGCTTGAAGGCTAATGCCAGCCACGATCCGCTGGAAGCCAATCATCATCGGCAGCCCCTCAAACCAGAAGGCGGCAACCGCTGAAATACCAAGCGCGAAGGCGACAGGTGCGCCGAGCATCACGCAGAGGGCAAACACGCCCAGAAGTAAGAAAAGTCCCATGTCTCAGCCTTCGTCAATGTTGTCTTGGCGTTCATCCCAGCCTGTGAGCAGGCGGATCAAATGACCGATTGAGAATAGGAACAAAAGCGCGCCGCAGATCGTCAGCGGCAAGGATCGAAAGCCTTCTGAGACTTGGATCAGCGGGATCAAGGTGTTCCATTTGAATTTCGTAAGTTCGATGCCGTACCAGAACATCATGCCGCCAAAGGCGATCATCATCAGATCGGTAATAACGACAAAAACGATGCGGACAGAATTGGGAACCATGTTGCGAAACACAACGACGGACAGGTGCGAATGTTGATGCACGCCAACCGCTGCGCCCAAGAACGTGATGACCATCACCAACAGCAAGGAGACCTGCTCGACCCATGTCGGCGTGTCGTTCAGCACGTATCGCCCAAAGACAAGCCAGACGTAAAACACTGTCATCGCGACCAGCGAGACCGCTGCGAGGAAAATGCAAATACGCACAATGACGTTCGAAACAGCGTCTAATTTCTTGATAAATGTGGGCGGGGATTTGGTGTCGGGCAAACTGGTTCCTCCGGTAAAAAAGCGCCCCACTTTTTGAAAGGGTGGGGCGCCTTCTTGTTTTTGTTGCTCAAGCTTATTCTGTTGCTTGCGCCATTTCGACCAAAGCTTTCATATCTGGGTTCGCAGCCAGATAATCAGCATAGACCGAGTCCATTGCGGACTGGAACGGTGCTTTGTCAGCAATTTCGTTTACCGCGATACCAGCGGCTTCCACGTCCATACGTGCCTGCGCCGAGCCTTTTGCCCAAAGATCACGCTGGAACAATGCCGCTTCTTCCGCTGCGCCGCGCACGGCTGCCTGTAGCTCTGGGGACAGTGCGTTGAACTTCGTTGTGTTCACGCAGATGCACTCAGGAATAATCAGGTGCTCGGACAAAGAGTAGTGCGTTGTCACTTCAAAGTGGCCAACGTTCTTGAAGGATGGGAAGTTGTTTTCCGCGCCATCAACAACACCAGTCTTCAAAGCCTGCTGAACTTCAGAGAAGGCCATCGGGGAGGGGTTGCCGCCCATTGCAGAGATCATCGATGTGTAGAGATCGTTGTTCATAACGCGGATCTTCAGGCCCTCGACGTCAGCCGGTGTGTTGATCGGCTTCTGGCTGTAGAAAGAACGCGCGCCAGCGTCGAACCATGCGAGTGGCAAAACGCCCGCTTCGCCCATTGCGGCTGCAACAGTCTGGCCTGCTTCGCCCTCAAGAACGCGGAACATGTGTGGCACGCTTTTGAAGATGAACGGCAAAGACACAAGGTTGGCCTCTTTTACCATTGGGCCGATGGGACCAAGGTTGAAGTTGCCGATTTCGATTGCGCCGATGCGCACCTGCTCAAGTGCGTCTGGCTGGCTGCCAAGAACGCCGCCGTGGAACACGTCAACCGTCACTTCGCCGGATGTGGCTGCGTCAACCAGCTCGGCGAATTTGTCCATTGCACCTGTGTTCGGGTGGCCGTCGTTGTGGATGTTCCAAGCGCGCCATTTGTCGGCGGAAGCTGTGCCTGCAATGAGCGCCAAGGCGGTCGTCGCAGCGAAAAGCGATTTAGCAAAAGTCATGGGTTCTCCTCCCTAGTTTTTCTCGGACAGTTTACTCGTTTTCAAAAACCAAAGGAGGGCGCGAGCCGATAGTCATTTCGCTTCCTCCCAGAGCTGGAATCACTGTCTGGCTCAATAAGGAGACTAGTATCCAAGTTATGTCAACAACTTCCGAAAAAAGATGCTGTCGTCTTGACACAGGGGCGACAAGGCCTTTGATATGCGTCGGATACTGCCTATGCTTGGGATCGCAGCGAAAGTCGCTTTATCGTTCTGTTTCAAGATTTTAAGGTGAGTCTGGCGGTGGCGAAACAAAAGGACCTATGTAGAGACCCGTGGAAGACATACGAACAAGAACGTCGACCGATGTGGTCTATGAAACTCTGCATGATCAGATTGTTTCGTTGGATATTCTGCCCGGCACAAAGCTATCGGAGACCGAAGTCGCGCGCCGTTTTGGTGTGTCTCGCCAACCCGTGCGCAACGCGTTTACAAAGCTCGGCAATGAAGATCTGCTTCTGATCCGCCCGCAAAAAGCTACCAAGGTGCGTGGCTTTTCGATGGAGCGGGTCGAGCTTACACGTTTGGTGCGCCGAGCTGTTGAGCTGGAAGTTGTGTATGACGCGGTGCAGATTTGGGATCTGACGCGCGAGCGGCAGTTGAACGAAAACCTAAAGCGCCAAGAAACGGCGCTTCGTGAAAATGACTTAACCACGTTTCACGCGCTTGATTATGATTTCCACAAGTTGATTTATGTGCTTGGCGGCAATCCCATGGCCTTCGAGGTCATGCTGGAATGCAAACAAAAGGTTGATCGGCTTTGCATGTTGGGCCTTGAAAAAGAGAGCGAGGCCAAGTCGATTTTTGCCGATCACTGTGATATCGCAAAGGGGCTCGCGTCGGGTGATTTGGACTTGGCGCAAGCGTCCGTGCGCAAGCACCTGTCGCGGCTTGATAAAACCATCGACTATATCCACAAAACCCATCCGAGCTATTTCGAATAAGCTACTCGCTGCTTGGCGTAGAGCTAAGTTCGGGACTGACATTCATCATTTTCTCAACATTGGCTTTTGTTGCGCGCAGCGCATTTTCGATGTTCGCCTTTTGGCGTGAAAAACGAGCGGTTGGAACCGGAACAGATATGGCGCAAATATTGCCTGCAAGGTCCGTAAAGGCGAACCCAATCGCGCTTATACCATCGGTATGTTCATCATCGTCATAGGCAATGCCGCTTGCGGCAATTGTATCTAGGGTGCGCTCTAGGTTTTCTAGATCAGGCTTGGCGTTTTGACGGGCCCATTCGGCCGCGGCAAGGTCAAGCGCGCTGGGGCGGGGCAGGAGTGCCAAACACGCGCGGCCATTGGCTGTTGACGTGATGGGGAAGACCTCACCGACAGAAGAGACCGCACGAAGCCGATGTGTCCCGGGAACTTGATCCAAGAAAATCATCGTACCGTCGCGCATCACCGAAAGATCAGATGTTTCGCCCGTCAGTTGCGTTAGTTCGGTCAGCAGGATGCGACATTGCTCGACGATATTGTAGCGCGTGGCTTCCGCCAAAGCGCCCAGTTCCGGTCCAAGCCGCAATCCGCCGCTCGAGCCTTGCGCGATGATGAAGCGTTCTGTCTGAAGCGCGTTGACGATCCTTTGAACCGTTGAGCGGGGCAGGCGCACAGCGAGCGCAATCTGGCCAAGGCTCATCCCGCTGGGATGATCTTTGAGCACGCGCAGAATCGCGGCGACGCGTTCGATGACCTGAATGCCTGCCTTTCTATGCTTTTTGTCCTCAGTGGTCATGAAGCGTTTCCTATTGGCTTGTCCTTGTAACGCATTGAGGCCGCACGGTTGTCAAGCGAGTAAACCGCAATGCGATACAGTCGGGCCGCACTGCGACCTTTTTGTTGACCGCGATGCGATGCGTCTGTAGCAATGTTATTGGCGGGACTGGGAGGAACCATCCTGACATTTTTGAAGCGCGCATGTGGCTGTGGCCGCAAAAGAGGGAGATGTACCTGATGGTAGAAATTCGTGGAATTGAGTTTCAGGCAAATGACGATAACGACATGGGGCTTGAGTTTGTCAACTTGAGCCATCGTTTTGGCTACCAGTGCCCGAACTGGCCGTATTTTGACGATGTTGATATCAAGCGTAAGCACTACATGGCGAAGTCTGGTGTGTTGAGCCAAACAATCACCACAACGATGCACGTCACAACCCACATCGATGCCCCTGCGCATGTTGTGCAAGGCACGCCGTTCATTGACGAAGTGCCACTGCCGCATTTCTTCGGCTCTGGTCTGGTTGTGTCGATCCCCAAGAAGAAGTGGGAGAAGATCACCGGCGAAGATCTGGAAAAAGCCTGCGGTCACGCGATCCGCAAAGGCGATGTGTTGATTATCAACACCGGCTGGCACAAGCAGTATGAAGACGGCGATTATTTCGCCTATTGCCCTGGCCTTGTTCAGTCCGCGGCCGATTGGATGGTTGAAAAGGGCGTGAAAGTTGTCGGTCACGACACCCAAGCCAACGATCACCCTCTTGCAACGGCCATTGGTCCACAGCGCAATGGCCCGATCATGCCGCACCTTGAGGCAGAGTATCTTGAGTGGTCTGGTGGCGTGCCTTGGGAGGTAGATTTCCCAGAGTGGGAGCCTGTGCACAACACGCTCTTTAATGCGGGTATTCTTGGCATTGAGAACGTTGGCGGTGACCTTGATAGCGTCACAGGCAAGCGCGTAACCTTCGCCTTCTTCCCATGGAACTGGGATCGCGGCGATGGCTGCATCATTCGCCTTGTTGCGATGACGGACAAGAAGCAAGCCTACAAAATCGAGGCTGGCGAAGACTTCTAAACACCTTTTGCGCCGCCCTTTGTTCATATGGGGCGGCGCTTTCATGCATACTTCTGGGGAGGAGAGACATGCACCTTAAACGTTTCCAAGACGCGCAGCCCTATGTTGCGCCCAATCACTTCGAATGCCATGGACTTCGCCTGCAAGGCTTTGAGGAAGGCGGTCCCACCAATCAATGGGTCGGATTTAGTCAATTCCTTCCCGGTGGCGGCGCAGGGCCGGATTCCACACCCTTCGAGAAAGTTTATGTCATGCTCGAAGGTGAGATGACCGTCATCGTTGACGGCGTTGAAACCGTGCTTGCCAAATACGACAGCTGCACAATTCCCGCTGGTGAGGTGCGCAAGGTCGAGAACCGCAGCAACGACACAGCAAAGATGCTGGTCGTCATTCCCTACCCACCAGAAACATAGGATAAGCGCGATGCAAAACCCCCTTTCGATGTTTGAAGTAAAAGACAAAGTCGCGCTGATCACAGGGGCCTCGGGCGCTTTCGGCATGGTCGCGGCGCGCATTCTTGCGGGTGCCGGGGCCAAGCTGGTTCTGGTTGCGGGCAATCAGAAAGCTCTGGATGACATCGCAGCGGAGTGCCGCGATATCGGCGCGGATGTGATTGCGGTGAACACACGGCCAACGGATGAAGCGATCTGCGCTGATTTGATGGCGCAAGCCGTCGCGGCCTATGGCAAGCTCGACATTCTGGTCGTGGCCTCTGGCATGAACAAGGTCCAGCTGATCAACGATATGTCGCCCGAGACGTTCCAGTCGGTGATGGACGCCAATGTGACACAAAGCTGGCTGCTGGCCCGCGCTGCGGCGGCGCAGATGAAAGCGCAAGGTCATGGCGGCAAGATCGTTCTGGTGTCCTCTGCGCGCGGTCTTCTGGGCCATCCTGCGGGGTATACCGCCTATTGCTCCTCCAAAGCGGCTGTTGATGGCATGACCAAAGCGCTTGGCTGCGAACTTGGGCCCACGGGCATCACGGTGAATGCGATTGCGCCGACGGTCTTTCGCTCGCCTTTGACCGCTTGGATGTTTGAAGACACGCCCGAAGCCACCACCGTGCGCAATGGCTTTTTGTCGCGCGTTCCCGTTGGCCGATTGGGCGAACCGGAGGATCTTGCAGGGCCGCTGCTGTTTCTCGCATCGAATGCATCGAACTTTTACACCGGGCATATTCTCTATGCTGACGGTGGATATACGGCAGGTTGAGCATGAGAAAAAATCGCCAAACGGCCGTCATCGGCGCTGGCCTTATGGGGCACGGCATTGCGCTGGTCCTCGCCCGCGCTGGCCAATATGTGCGCATCACGGATCCAACCGACGCAGCGCGCGCCTCTGTGTCCGAGCGGATCGCGAGCAGTCTCAAGGCGATGGGCGAGCCGATCGAAACGATCCCGAAAATCCTCAAGAAGATCGAAATTTGCGCAAGCACCGCAGACACAGTGCATGACGCGGAAGTGGTGTTTGAAGCCGCGCCTGAAAAGCTCGAACTGAAGCAAACGATCTTTGCTGAAATCGAAGCCCATGCGCCCGAGACATGTATCTTGGCGTCCAACACCTCGGTCATGCCGATCACGAAGATCATGAGCCAGCTGCGCCTGAAAGGGCGCGCTGTGGGCACACATTGGTGGAACCCGCCGCATATGATCCCGCTGGTTGAAGTGGTCAGCACCGAGTGGACCGAAGGGGCTGTCGTGGATGATATGATGGCTCTTTTGGCGGATGCGGGCAAAACCCCCGTGCGCGTGAACAAAGACGTGCCGGGCTTTATTGGCAACCGTTTGCAGCACGCGCTTTGGCGCGAAGCGATCAGCCTTGTGGAGAACGGAATTTGCGATGCGGAATCGGTGGATACGGTGATCAAAGCCAGCTTCGGGCGCCGCCTTGCGGTGCTTGGCCCGCTCGAGAACGCTGACCTTGTTGGCACCGATCTAAGCCTCGATATCCACGAAAACGTGCTCTTTGATCTGGAAAGCCGCCAACGCCCGTCCCCCTACCTTGAACAGCTTGTCGCCGATGGACGGTTGGGCATGAAATCAGGCGAAGGGTTTATGACATGGACCCCAGAAAAAGCCGACCAAACCCGCGCGCGGGTGGCCGAGCATTTGAGAAAACTGGAAGACATACTGCCCGCGAAGGGTGCTTAAATCACTTCGGTAAAGCCGTATTTGGGAGGATACTGATATGAAGACAACACCTTGGACGCGGCGCAGGTATTTTTCGGTAGGCGTCTCTGGCCTTGCGGCTTGTGCAATTTTGACGGGCACGTGTGCTTATGCTGCGCACCCGGTTATCAAAGTCGGTCATATCAGCCCGAACCGCGCCGCAGACGTGGTGCGCCGCTCTGATAATCTTAAGGCCCCCTCAGCGACTATTTTGGCGATTGCGTCAACCCATCTCGATACTGTTGTGGGTCAGTGGCAGAACGCGGGCGGTGCCTTCGATCTCAAGATTGTTGGGAATGCAGGCCAACCTGATTTCGCGTTGACTGATGCGCATAAACCGCTCGCATGATCTAAAACTCGGCTGCGGCATTCCTTGGCACAGTCAGAACCTACCTTTTACGGAGTCGTCATGGCTGCTTTCTTACAACTGGATCATGTTACCAAAGCGTTTGGCGCGGTCACTGTCGCGGACGAGCTGAGCTATGCCGTCAACGCAGGTGAAGCGCTTGGCGTGATTGGCCCCAACGGGGCAGGCAAAACCTCGATGTTCAACCTGATCACCGGCACGCTCAGCCCTGATGCGGGGCACGTGCATTTTGATGGGCAGAACGTCACCAAGATGAACGCCGCAAAGCGGTGCCGCGCAGGCATGGCGCGTAGTTTTCAGGTGCCGCAGCCTTTCTCTGGTATGACCGTGTTTGAGAACGCGATGATCGCTGCGACGCAAGCGGCAGGGCTAAAGGGCGCTGACGCAGAACGGCTTTGCCTTGAAGTGTTAGAGCAGACCGAGCTGCTTGATCGCGCCAACACCTTGGCAGGTGGCTTAACCTTGCTCGGGCGCAAACGTTTGGAATTGACCCGTGCACTTTGTGCAAAGCCGAAATTGTTGATGCTCGACGAGATTGCGGGCGGGTTGACCGAAGGGGAATGCACGGCGCTGGTGAAGACCATTAAAGACATTCACCAGAGCGGCGTGACCATCATTTGGATCGAGCATGTGGTGCATGCGCTTTTGGCGGTTGTAGACCGTCTGATCGTTATTGATTTTGGCAAAAAAATTGCCGAGGGCGAGCCGCACGCGATCATGCAAAGCCCTGAAGTTCAAGAGATTTACCTAGGGATTGAAGCAGATGCCTGAACCCATTCTGAGCATATCGGGCCTTGATGCCTATTACGGCGATTTCCAAGCTTTGTTTGGCATCGATCTTGAGGTTGCTGAGGGCGAAGTTCTGGCGATCATCGGGGCCAATGGCGCGGGCAAAACGACATTGCTGCGCTCTATCTCGGGCTTGACGCAGAACGCGCCGGAAATGGTGCGTTACAGCGGCGAAAACATCGGAGCGTTGCGCGCAGATGAGGTCGCATCGCGCGGCATTGCGCTGGTGCCCGAAGGGCGACAGTTGTTCCCGTCCTTATCGGTGGAAGAGAACCTCATTATCGGCGGTCAAATCGGCCGCAAAGGGGAGTGGTCGCTTGAGGCGGTCTACAAGCTGTTCCCGATCTTGAAAGAACGTAAAGATCAACAATCCACGTCGCTCTCTGGTGGTCAGCAACAGATGGTGGCGATCGGCCGCGCTCTGATGGCGAACCCTGATTTGATCCTGTTTGACGAGATCTCTTTAGGGCTTGCGCCGATCATCATCAAAGACATTTACGAGGCGCTTCCCGGCATTATCGGCAGCGGCATGAGCGCCTTGATCGTTGAGCAAGACATTAGCAAAGCCTTGTCGGTGTCTCGTCGTTTTTATTGCCTGCAAGAGGGCCGAGTTTCGCTAAGCGGTCCGTCCGCAACAGTCGCCCGCGAGGACATCTCGCGCGCATATTTCGGGGTCGAATAATATGGAATGGGTGAATGCAGTTGTTCAAGGCACCTTGCTTGGCGGGCTTTATGCGCTCTTTGCCGCAGGGCTGTCGCTGATCTTCGGGGTCATGCGATTGGTCAACATCGCGCATGGTGATCTGATCGTGCTCGGGGCCTATCTTGGCCTGAGCGTGACGGCGATTTTGGGGTTGCACCCGTTGCTGGCGCTTTTCGTTGTCGTGCCTTGCATGGCGGTGATCGGCTATGTGCTGCAACGCGGGATTTTGAACCAGACGCTGGGCGGAGATCTTTTGCCGCCGCTGTTGGTGACGTTTGGCCTGTCGGTGATCTTGCAAAACGCATTGTTGGAGGTCTACTCCGCTGATCCGCAAAAGATGAATGCAGGCGCGCTTGAAACCGCAAGCGTGTCACTCGCAGGCCTGTCTTTGGGCGTGCTGCCTTTGCTCACATTTGCAATCGCGGTTGCGGTGATCGCAGCGCTGCAATGGACCTTTTACCGCACAGCCCTTGGGCGCGCGTTTCGCGCTACCTCTGACAACGCAGAGATCGCGCAGCTGATGGGTTTGAACCGTCGGCATATCTTCGGCCTTGCAATGGCATTGGCGTTGGGCGTCACTGCGATTGCTGGCATTATGCTGGGCATTCGTACCAGCTTTGACCCCTCGATTGGCGGTGGACGTCTTATCTTTGGCTTTGAAGCTGTCATCATCGGCGGGCTTGGCAACCTTTGGGGCACGCTTGTGGGCGGTGTCATCTTGGGCGTGGCGCAAACGGTCGGCGCCAAGATTGATCCGGGCTGGCAATTGCTGGCCGGGCATGTCGCCTTTCTTGTCATTCTAGCAGTGCGCCCGCAGGGGCTATTTCCGAGGATAAGTGGATGAACCTCTCTGATTTTCACGTCACGCGCACGTCTTCCGCGACCAAAGTCGCTGCGGTTCTGGGGGCTTTGATCCTGATTGCTCTGATTGCTGCGCCGTGGTGGGCAGGGCGCGCGGATATGCGGCTTATGGGCGAGTTGTTTCTCTATCTCGCGCTGGCCAGTCTTTGGAACCTTATGGCGGGCTATGCGGGTCTCGTGTCTGTCGGCCAGCAAGCCTATGTGGGCTTTGGCGGGTATATGTTGTTTGCGCTGACGATGTTCGGCGGAATGCATCCGCTTGGCGCGATTGTTCTTGCGGGTGTCCTTGGCGCGCTGATCTCTATCCCTGTTGCCTTGCTGATTTTCCGTCTGCGCGGTGCCTATTTCGCGATTGGAACTTGGGTGATCGCCGAAGTCTTCCGCCTGTCCTTTGCGCAGGTCAGCGCTTTGGGGGGTGGGTCAGGCTCTTCGCTGCCTGTTGGCATCGTCAGATCGCTGGCCGCGTCGCGCTCTGGCCGCGAGCATCTGAGCTATTGGCTCGCGCTCGCATCTGCTGTCATCGTGATCGCGGCGGTCTACCTCTTTTTGCGCTCGCGCAATGGTTTGGCGCTGACGGCGATACGCGATAACGAGCTTGCGGCAGGATCCTTGGGGATCGACATTTGGCGCACGAAATTCGTGGTCTATGTCGTTACGGCGTCCCTTACCGCGATGGTCGGCGCTCTGATCTTTTTGCAAAAACTGCGTATCTCGCCAGATGCGGCTTTTTCGGTCAATGATTGGACGGCCTTTGTGATCTTCATCGTGGTGATTGGCGGTATTGGCACAATTGAAGGGCCAATCATCGGCACGCTGATCTTCTTTGCGCTGCGCGAAACCCTTGCTGATCTTGGCACGATCTATCTTATGGTGTTGGGCGTTGTTGCCATTGTTATCATGCTGAAAGCGCCAAAGGGGATTTGGGGCCTGATCCGAAGCCGCTTTGACCTTGAACTTTTCCCGCTGAGCTTTCGCGTCAAATCCTCTAAGCCCTCAGAAAGGACCTGAAACATGGCCAAGCAAAAGACCATCATCACCTGTGCAATCACGGGCGCGATACATACGCCGACCATGTCCGATGCGCTGCCCTACACCTATGACGACATCGCGCAGCAAGCGATGGACGCCGCAGAAGCCGGCGCGTCGATCTTGCACCTGCACGCGCGTGACAATGAAACCGGCGCGCCTTCTGTGGATACCAAGGATTTTGAACCCTTCCTGCCACGCATCAAACAGGCGACGGATGCGGTTGTGAATATCTCGACGGGCGGCTCTTTGACGCTGTCTATTCAGGATCGCATCAACCCCGCCAAGACCTTCAGCCC
>CAYQZI010000044.1:0-1273 GCA_964421835.1 uncultured Planktotalea sp. | reverse complement strand
TATAACCTGAAATTTTGTATGGATATCGGGCTGTTCAAAGCGCCTGTGTTTATCCAGTTTATCTTTGGCATTCTGGGCGGCATCGGGCCTGAAATCGACAATCTTGTCTTTATGAAACGCACGGCGGATCGTCTGTTTGGCGATGATTACCGCTGGTCCGTGCTTGGCGCGGGTGGTTCACAAATGACGCTGGGCACCACGGCAAGCCAGATGGGCGGCAACGTGCGTGTCGGGCTTGAGGACAGCCTGTTCATCTCGCGCGGGAAACTGGCTGAAAGCAATGCGCAGCAGGTCGCCAAGATCCGCCGGATTGTCGAAGATTTGGGCTGCGAGGTCGCCACACCCGACGAGGCACGGGAGATTCTCGACCTTAAGGGCGGAGATCGCGTGAACTTCTAAAGAGCGACGTTTGAAGGAAAGCACATGCCACAGATTGATACTCAAAACCCTGAATTGACAGGCCTGAAGGGTCTGCATCTGTGGCATGCGCCTTTGTCGAGTTGCTCGCAAAGGGTTCGCCTTGTTATGGCCGAACTTGGGCTGCGCTTTGAGAGCCATTTGGTCAACCTCGAAGAGGGTGAGCATGCAAGCGAGGCCTATCAAGCGATCCACCCGAAAGGCGTGGTTCCGGCGCTTGTCGATGATGGCAATTTGTTTGTCGAGTCGATTGATATCATTGCATATTTGGCGCACGCGAACAGCGATTTGGCCTCTGCCGACGCGGATCTGTTGGCATTGGCGGATGGCGCGCAGTTGGATTTGAAGCTGCTCACGTTCGAGTTCCTGTTTCGCGGCGGGCCACCCCCCGATGCGGCAAAGGCAAAGGCCTTTCAGGAAAACCACAAGAACGCCTGGCTGAAGCAATTCTATCTGGATTTCGCCGCTGGTTTTGATCCGAAGCGGATTGAATATGCCATCGGGCGAACAGCGGCTGCGTTTCAAGTTCTCGAGGCGCGTTTGGCTGATGGTCGCGCGTATCTTTCGGGCGAGAGCTTCACGCTGTCGGATATCGCTTGGCTGCCAAATGCGCACCGTTTCGCGCTTATGGGTTGGCCCTATGCCGAGACCCCCAATCTTGCGGCTTGGTTCGAGCGGATGAAAACCCGCCCAAGCTATCAAGACGCGCTGATGAAATGGCAACCGCAAGAGGTGGCACAGGCTTTTGCGGAATATACTAAACAGCGCCAAAAGAGTGGAACAGACGTCAACGCCTACGCACATTGACGCCCGCCCGTTCGCACATCATTCTTTAGGATCAAAGCGACGCTGGTTG
>CAYQZI010000043.1:0-19477 GCA_964421835.1 uncultured Planktotalea sp. | reverse complement strand
GCCACTTACCGCCGCATACCCAAGCGTCGCCGCAAGCCAAATCGCAACGATGCCACTTAGGCCCAACAAAGCCAAGCGCGGCCCTTTCGCGCGAAATCCTAAGCCGTGCTTGAATGCATCTACGCGGCGGCGCACGTCATATTGCATCGCAATAAACGACGGCACGACAAGCAGAACAAGCAACATGCCAAACCCAAGTCCGTAGACCAATGTAATCACAGTCGGCTTCAAAAACTGCGCCTGGCTCGAACGCTCAAACAGCAACGGCAAAAGACCAAGTACTGTGGTTAACGTCGTCAGCATGACTGGCCGCAAACGGTTCGCAACGCCGTCTATAATCGAAGGGAACAGTCCCCGCTCCTTGGCATATTCGTCAATCGTTGTGACCAATACGATGGAATCGTTAATAATTATCCCCGTCATGCCCAAAAGCCCAACAATAGAGAACATCGACAGCGGAACATCCCAAACCGCATGACCATAAATCGTGCCGACCAAGCCGAACGGGATAACCGCCATGACCACAACAGGCCGCGTCCAACTGGAAAAGACCCAAGCCAACACAAGGTAAATACCCGTTAACGACAGTACGAGACCTGTGAGCGCATCCGATAAAAATGCACTCTCTTGCTCGCTTTGCCCCGACAAGCGCCACTCGACTTGATGATCAGAAGCGATGCGTGGCAAGACTTGCTCTTCCAGCGCATCCTCTATCTCGCTGGCGCGGGCCGGATCATCCTCTGAAATATCGCCAGTAACCGAGATCAGACGCAGTCCATTTTCACGCCGAACCGTCGAAAAACCTGTGCGCTGATCGACGCTAACGATGTCAGCAAGCGGCACGTAATCCCCGGATTTACTCCTTAACATCGTACTATCAAGGAAATCCGCACGCAGTTCATTGCTTGGCAGTTCGACACGAATGGTTGCGCTACGCGGCCCATCAGGAAAGCTTGCCGCTTCGATCCCGTTCAATCGATGGCGTAAAACACGGCCCATTTGATCAACCGTAAAGCCCAGCGCTTGACCCTGCGCCGTCAGCTCAAGGATCACCTCTTCTTTGTCATAGGCGAGATTGTCTTCCACAGCGGAGATTTCTGGAAAGCGCGCAAGTTCCGATTGAAGTGATTCGCTCGCGCGCTTCAAAGTCTCTGCATCTGCGCCGAAGAACTCAACGTCCAAGCCAGACCCGCCGGGTCCAGAGCGCCAAGAGCGAAATGACACATTCTCTGTCAGAGGATGTCTGCGCACCTTATCCTGCAAAGCGCTTACAAACGCGAAACTCGAATAAGGCCGCAAGTCGGCATCGATAAGCTCAATCGATATGCCGCCAAGTAAATCGTTGTCCTTTGTATCAGCCCCCGCCAAGCCGCGACCCGCAGAGCCGCCAATCGTCGCCATCACATAATCGAGCGGATTTGCACCATGCTCTTGCTCGAACTCAGCCGCCAACTCATTGGTGGCGCGTTGCATTTCGCGCATCATCGCCAACGTGTCTTCGCGACTTGCGCCTTCAACCATCGAGAAATTACCGGTGACGGATGAGCGTTCGGGCGCATTGAAAAAGCGCCATTGCACATCGCCGCTGATCACCAAAACAACTTGGCTCGCGAGCACAGCAACCACGCCCGCAATTACGACATAGCGCGCCCAGATCACTCCGGCGATCAAAGGCCGGAACAATTGGTCTCGCACCCATTCAAAGCCATGATTCACCACACGGCTGGGCCAATCATACCAATGCGTTTTTACGCTATGGGCAAGCGCATGGCTCATGTGATTTGGCAAAACCAAAAAGCATTCAGCCAAAGACGCCACAAGTACGGCGATAACTGTAAACGGAATGTCAGCGATCAAATCGCCGAAGCGCCCGCCCACTGCGACCAGCCCGAAAAAGGCGATAACAGTCGTCAGGGTCGCGGAAAACACTGGCATCGCCATGCGCCGCGCCGCATTTTCTGCCGCCACCACAGGCGGTTCATTCAATTCACGCGCACGATAGTCCGCGTGCTCGCCCACAACAATTGCGTCATCCACCACGATCCCAAGCGTGATGATCAAAGCAAAAAGCGAGATCATGTTTATGGTCAGCCCACCCAAATACATGATCGCAATCGCCGCAAACAAAGCGACGGGAATGCCTGCTGCCACCCAAAATGCCGTCCGCGCATTAAGGAAAAGGAACAACAGTAAA
Source organism: uncultured Planktotalea sp. (assembly GCA_964421835.1). Classification (GTDB taxonomy): domain Bacteria; phylum Pseudomonadota; class Alphaproteobacteria; order Rhodobacterales; family Rhodobacteraceae; genus Planktotalea. The sequence goes on along the minus strand of CAYQZI010000043.1, from coordinate 17,283 downwards.
ACCACCAGCCCCAAGCCTGTCACAGCGTTATCAAGCAAAATGTTTAAGCGACCGCTAATATATTCAGCCCGCGTGCGAATAAGTTCGATTGTCACACCGCTTGGCAATGTATCTTGCATCGCCGCTGTTACGTCCTCGACCTGTCTTTGAATCGCAATGGCATCGCCTTTGTCAGAACGATCAACGCGGAGGGTCATCGCGGGATTTTCACCAACGAAAAAGCCAATTTCGCGGTCCACACCTTCTTGGCGCAGCTGTGCGACATCGCCAATCCGCAATTTCGAGCCATCTTCGTTCGAGCGGAGCACAATCTGGGCGATCTGCTCAGGCGTACGCTTTTCGACACCTGAACGCACGCGCGCAGTGCCGCCTGACACGTCGCCAGCCGGATCGGCGTCAACCTCCGCCGCAATGGCCGCTGCGATGTCACCCATTGCCACGTCATTAGCGATCAAATTGGCCGAAGGCACTTCGACAATTGTTTCACCCGCGGCAACCCCGCGAATCGTCGTGCGCGTTACCCCCTCGGCAAACAATCGGATGCTCAATTCATCCGCGAAAAGCGCCAATTGTTCGATGCCAACAGGTCCGGTGATCACAACATCCGTCACGCGGTCGCGCCATTGGCCACGCCGCACCACAGGATCTTCCGCTTCATCCGGTAGGCCCGTCACTTGATCCACAACAGATTGAACATCGTCCGCCGCGCGCGCCATGTCCCAATTTGGCTCAAATTCTAAAGAAATAGAGGCACGGCCCTCTCGGCTCGTTGCGCTTGAGCTGTCAACGCCCTCGACGCTTAACAGCGCTGGCTCTATGACTTGCACAATCGCCGCATCGACGTCTTCAGCCCCCGCGCCCTCCCATGCGACTGACACCGACACAGTGTCCGAAACCACATCAGGAAAGAACTGCGCGCGCATTTTTGGCATCGCAACCAATCCTGCGACCAGCATGATCACCAAAAGCAAATTCGCCAATGTTTTATGGCGTACAAAGTAACTTAAAACACCGCCTGCACCGATTGGTAGATCACGCGCCATGGTTTAGCCTCCCATCCGACCTTCGATCCGTTGTACCATTTGTGCTGGCACCTTAGGTTTGTCGAGTTGACCCAGAATGCGGGCTTTCGCCTCCTCTGGGAGCCGTTTGTTCGCCTGAATAAATGCACGAATTTTCTCTCGCCGCTCTTGGCTAAGCTCGAGCATTTCAGGCTCTTCAATCTTTGTCGCGCCCTCAGCTGTGATCGGCTTCACCTTGATTCCCGCTCCAAGAAGTGGGGTGCGTGCGCTTACGACATTGCGGCCCATCAAGTCTCGGCCACGCACGAGAACATCATCACCTTGCCTGCGCACCAAGGACGCTGGCAGCGCTTCAAGGCGCTCTTCCTCGCCTATTACCAAGACATTGCCATCTGCGCCCAGCGCAGTCGCAGGCAATCGAATCACACCGCGAAGTTCTGGCTCTGTGACCTCTACCCGAACAAAATCTCCTGGTTTGAACCCCGGCGCTCTTTCGAGCTTTGCGAAGATCAAACGGCCAGATTGCCCTTCGCCAACGGCTGCGCTGTCTCGGCTTAAAGTGCCACTCGCTACTAAATCAGCGCCGAACACATCAAGCACCACAGAGACCGGAGCGCTGCGCAAACGTCCATTCTCGTCCAACAGCCGCGCATATTGGGCTGTGGAAATACGAAACGCGACTTCCAAAGCGCTCGGGTCGATCAAACGCGCAAGTCGCTCGTTCGTGCTTACCAATCCGCCGCGCGAGGCCGTCACACCACTCAAAGCGCCATCAAATTCCGCTATGATCGACGTGTCTTCCAAACGGCGCATCGCATCCTCTTTAGCCAATTCTGCGCGCGTGATGCGCGTGCTGGCTTGTTCGATGCGTGCCTCCGCTTGAGCCAAGGCTTGACGGCGCGACAGCACTGCTTGACGCGCAGAAGACGCTGCAAGTTCTGCCGATTCTACCGCTGCCGCCGTCCCAACACCGCGTTTGGACAGATCTTCCTGACGTTCGAACGCTTTCTCACGCAGGGCAACTTGCTCGCGTGCAGCGTCAAGCTCATCGCGTGCCAGCCCAATCGCGCGCTCCGCCTCGCGCGCTTCAAGCTGTGCATCGCTCAAATCGCTTTGTGCCTTGTCAAACGCGCTTTGCGCCTCGGCTTGGTCAATTTGCACAAGCTGTTCGCCAGCTGAAACACTGCCCCCTTCAACAAAATTATCCGACAGCGCCAGCACCGTGCCAGACGCCCCCGCACGTAGATCAAGCGTGCGCGCGCTCTCTATTTGGCCGAAAGAAGTTAAAATAGGCTCAACGCTTTGAATATTTGCAGGCAAGACTGTCACTGAGAAAATCCGCTCGCGCGAACGAGAAGGGCGCGGCTCTTCGCTCATACGGGCTTGCACTGCGCCGTAAATCATCGAACCGGCATAAACCAACAAGCCGCCTGTCATCGCGACCAAAAACAAACCAGCAAGGCTGTGTCGTAGAAATCTCATGCGTATGTCGCCTTCGTAAACATTGGACTAAAATAGTGGCCTTAACCGCAATAGCAAACCACGTAAATTTGTTCTCATTTACCGTGATACGTGCCGTCTGCCTATTTCCGTCGCAAATGTTCATCCAAACGCGGCATTATTTCGACAAAATTGCAGGGACGGTGTCGATAATCGAGTTGAAAGGCCAAAATTTCGTCCCATGCGTCCTTGCAGGCCCCTGGGCTGCCGGGCAAAGCGAAGAGGTAAGTCCCACGTGCAACACCGCCTGTCGCGCGACTTTGCACCGCAGACGTTCCGATTTTCGCCATGCTTACATGGGTAAAGACGGTGCCAAAGGCGTCAATTTCTTTCTCATAAACATCGCGGTGCGCTTCAACAGTAACATCGCGCCCTGTTAACCCTGTACCGCCTGTCGAAATCACCACGTCGATCGCATCGTTTTCGCACCACGCCCGCAGCTGCGCCGCGATCTCACCGCGCTCATCGCGAAGGATCAAACGATCCGCCAAAATGTGCCCTGCATCGCTCAACCGCTTGACCAACACATCGCCAGAGCGATCCTCCTCCAGCGCGCGCGTGTCCGACACGGTCAGAACTGCGATGCGCACAGGTAAAAACGCGCGGCTATCATCTATTCGGCTCATCCTGCATGCCCCAATTTGGCTTTTAAAGCCAGAAGATCGGCCCAAGCTTCGCGCTTTTTCAACGTATTGTTCAGTAAGTATTCTGGGTGAAACATCGGCAGCACTGGTACGCCCATCGCTTCGGCCCACTCACCGCGCATGCGCGTTATGCCGCGTTTCCCAAGGATCGCTTGGCACGCAATATTCCCCATCAATACAATCACTTCCGGCTTGGCCAGAGCAACATGTCGCTCCAAGAACGGAAGCATCATTTCAATGTTTTCTGAACTCACGTCGCCCCCACGCGGCAAGCGCCAAGGGATTGCATTCGCAAGATAAACCGTCTCTGCACGGCTGAGATCAATCGCTTTGAGCATGTTATCAAGCAACTGCCCCGCAGCGCCAACGAAAGGGCGACCCTCTTTATCCTCATCCCGATTTGGCGCTTCGCCGATCACCATCACACGCGCGCCAAAGGTGCCGTCTGAGAAGACCAGATTGCGCGCGCCGCGCTTTAACTCGCAGGCCTCAAAACGCTCCAAAGCCTCTCGCAGCGCTGTTACTGTCTGAGCCCCAATCGCCGCCTCTCGCGCCAAAGCAACGCCATTCACCTCGCGTGCCACTGGGGCCGGACCTGTTTGAACAGGCGGCGCGAGCGTAGCTGGCGCGCTCTTTTTCGGCTCGGGTTTTAAATCGAAACGGTTAATAGGCGCTTCAGAAATGGTTTCATCCACACCAAATTCGACCTGCCATTCCAGCAGAGCCTTCGCCGTATGATAATCCAATGCCGATTCCATACTTGCAACTTAATCCGCCTGCTTCAGATAGGAAACGCCCCATCTTGTCCGCGCGCGCGCCCACGCTTATAACGGCGCAAACCTAAGGGGAGTGCACCATGACTTTCACCCAAGCTCACCTGCTCGGGATCGAGCATTTGCACCCGTCAGAAATTACAGCGCTGCTTGATCTGGCAGATCAATACGTTGATTTGGGGCGTGGCAAACACAAGCATTCCGATGCGCTGCAAGGCCTGACACAGGTTAATATGTTCTTTGAAAACTCCACCCGCACGCAGGCGAGTTTTGAGCTGGCGGGCAAGCGTCTTGGCGCGGATGTAATGAATATGGCGATGCAGGCGAGCTCGATCAAAAAGGGCGAAACGCTGATCGATACGGCCATGACGCTAAACGCGATGCACCCCGATCTACTGGTTGTGCGCCACCCACATTCCGGGGCGGTTGATCTGCTGGCGCAAAAGGTAAATTGCGCCGTGCTCAATGCGGGTGATGGCCGCCACGAACACCCGACCCAGGCGCTTTTGGACGCCTTGACGATTCGCCGCGCCAAGGGTCGTTTGCACCGCCTTTCCATCGCTATTTGCGGTGACATTGCGCATTCGCGCGTTGCGCGCTCCAACATCATGTTGCTGGGCAAAATGGAAAACCGTGTGCGCTTGATTGGCCCGCCGACCTTGATGCCATCGCAGATCAACGAATTTGGCTGCGAGGTTTTCGAGGACATGCGCGAGGGACTGAAAGACGTGGACGTTGTCATGATGCTGCGGCTTCAAAAAGAACGCATGGATGGCGGCTTTATCCCGTCCGAGCGCGAATATTATCACCGCTATGGCCTTGATGCGGAAAAACTGAGCTATGCCAAAGACGACGCCATTGTCATGCACCCAGGCCCGATGAACCGAGGCGTTGAGATTGACGGCGACATCGCGGATGACATCAACCGCTCCGTGATCCAAGAGCAGGTCGAAATGGGTGTCGCTGTGCGCATGGCGGCGATGGATCTGCTGGCGCGCAATCTTCGTGCGCAGCAACCGCAAGGTGTCATGGCATGACCCTACAAATGAGCATAACAGCGACAGAACATGGCATCGTGCGGCTTTTCGCGATCGAAACGGCCCAGCGTTTTGAGCACGCCGATTTGAACGAGGCGCTAGGCGTTGAGGCGCTGGATGAAACCCATGTCGATCTGATCACGCTCAGCGATCTCGACGAGCTTGGACTTGAGGGTTATCTCACCCTTGGCATGGGCATTCCTGCCGCCGAAGTCGAGGCTATGCGCGCGCAGCTGCAACCGCTGAAAGGCACCGTGGTGCTTTTGCGCTCTGCCGCTTTTCAGAGCAAAGCAACCACACTGACGCCAAAAGCGCCACTGCGCTGGATCGCGAGCTTTGGCGAAACCCCACTCGACACCACCTCTCGCCAGATCACTTCCGCCGCCGCCAAAGGTCATATCACGCCGCCCCGCGCGAAAAAGCGCTCGAACAACGTGGTTTTACTCTGGGTTCTTGGTGCCTTTGGGTTAATGCTTGCCCTAACCCTTTCGATGTTCATCCGCATCGCCCAATAGATCGCCAAGTAGAAAGTCACACCATGCAAGAGCCAAAAGATCCAAGAATGTCTGGTCGCGTAGCTTCCGTCGTGCTGCTGCTTTTGGCTGTGTTCGTCACCCTTTTGATCTGGATCGCCTAACATGAGCGGCGCGAACCCAGCAGGATGGGACGGCCTCTTGGACGAGGGCGAGACAATCCTTTGGCAAGGACGCCCCGATGCGGCGCTCTCTCTGGCAAACATTGATTTTATGTCGACCCTGATGGGCTTCTTCTTCATGGGTTTTTCTGTGTTTTGGATGAGCATGGCTGCGAATATCGCCGGTGGTTTTGGAAACTCTGGCGTTGGCGGGGTATTTCCGATGATCTTCCCGTTGTTCGGTCTCCCCTTCTTCTGTATCGGCTTTTACAATGCCATTGGTCATCTGCTTTGGGACGCATATTTGCGCTCCAAGACCCATTATACCCTCACGTCCACACGCGCCTTCATCGCGACGGACCATCCGCGTAAAGGCAAGCTGCTTGTGGATTACGATATAGATGTGAACACCCAATTAACGCTTAAGATTGGTCCGCCTGACAGTGTGTTTTTCCAAGGCAGCAACATTGGTTTCAAACGCATCTCAGATGGGCGCAATGTGCATAGGCTGATGCGTCAAATTCAGAAAGATCGCTCATGAACATTCGGTTCACCAATGCCCGCTTGATTGATCCCGAGACAGGGACAGATGAGATCGGCGAACTCACTGTTTCGTCAGGGGTTATCGCCAACAATTCTATGCATCCCCAAAGCGGCGCTGACGACAGCGTTCGCGGCGAATCCTCGGGATACGAGACGATCGATTGCAACGGCAAATGCTTGGCACCGGGCATCATCGATATCGGCGTAAAAGTTTGCGAGCCGGGCGAGCGCCACAAGGAAAGCTATCGCTCTGCTGGCCTCGCCGCGGCAGCGGGCGGCGTGACGACAATGGTCACACGTCCCGATACTACGCCTGCGATTGATAGCCCCGAAGTGCTCGAATTCGCCCGTCGCCGCGCTAATGAGGCTGCCCCTGTTAACGTTCTCGTCATGGCTGCCCTGACAAAAGGGCGCGAGGGCCGCGAGATGACCGAAATAGGCTTCTTGCAAGACGCAGGCGCGGTCGCCTTTACAGATTGTGACCATGTCGTGCGCGACACCAAGGTCTACAGCCGCGCGCTCACCTATGCGCGCTCTTTGAATGCGCTCGTCATTGCGCACATTCAAGAACCGACACTGAGCGCTGGGGCCGCGGTTACTTCTGGCAAGTTCGCCTCCCTGCGTGGTCTTCCCGGCGTGTCACCCATGGCCGAGCGCATGGGGCTAGACCGCGACATCGCTCTCATCGAGATGACCGGCGTGCGCTATCACGTTGATCAAATCACCACCGCCCGCGCGCTTCCTGCGCTTGAACGCGCCAAGGCCAATGGCCTTGATATCAGCGCTGGCGTGTCGATCCACCACCTAACGCTGAACGAGCTTGATGTTGCGGATTATCGCACCTTCTTCAAAGTCAAACCTCCGCTGCGTTCAGAAGATGATCGCCTTGCCGTCATCGACGCTCTTGCGGATGGCACGATTGATCTCATCTCCTCGATGCACACCCCGCAAGACGAAGAAAGCAAACGCCTCCCTTTTGAGGAAGCGGCCTCTGGCGCTGTCGCGATGGAAACGCTTTTGCCTGCTGCGATGCGACTTATCCACAACGAGCATATGGATCTCCCGACGCTTTGGCGCGCCCTTAGCCTTGCCCCTGCGCAGCGCCTTGGCCTCTCCGCGGGTCGCCTCAGCATAGGTGCGCCTGCTGACCTCGTCCTCTTTGATCCTGATGCACCCTTCATCATGGATCGTTTCAAGCTGCACAGTAAGTCCAAGAACACACCATTTGACGGCGCGCGCATGCAGGGTAGAGTTCTCAAGACCTATGTCGCAGGCCAGCAAGTGTTTGAGGGTGCGTAAATGCCAACGATTGAAACTTCATTAATTGCGCTGCTGATTTGGGCCGTCCTTGGCTATCTTTTCGGCTCCATTCCCTTCGGTATTCTGATCTCGAAAGCGCTGGGTCTGGGCAATCTGCGCGACATTGGGTCGGGCAATATTGGGGCCACCAATGTGCTCCGCACGGGCTCTAAACCTGCGGCTTTCGCGACGCTCCTTCTGGATGGTGCAAAAGGCGCGGTTGCCGCGCTTATCGCGCGTGCACTCGCTGGCGAGGATGCCGCCCAAGCCGCAGGTCTTATGGCGCTTATTGGTCACTGCTATCCGATCTGGCTTAAGTTCCAAGGTGGCAAAGGCGTCGCCACCTTCCTTGGCCTTCTGCTCGCCTTAAGCTTCCCAGTCGGCGCGGCGTGTTGCGCCACTTGGCTCGTCCTTGCTGCCCTGAAACGCATCTCGTCACTTGCAGCACTCGCTGCCGCAGGCACGTCCACTTTCTGGATGACATTGCTTGGCTATCCCGAAGGATTCCTGATGGGGGTTCTCCTCACAATCCTCATCTTCTGGCGTCACAAAGCCAATATCACAAGATTGCGCAATGGGACGGAACCCAAGATAGGTAAGTAACCACCATGCTGGCTCGGCTCGTGCCAAAGCAGGACGGCGCGCCTTTCGATATTCCGCTAATAGGTTTCGTATGCGCGCTCGTAGGGGCACCATTGGTCGTTGCGTTTTTGGGCTTCTGGATCCTTCTGATCCCCGTCTTTGCGCTTTACTATGGTGGACCGGCCTATCTTATCTGCGCAGGGCCAACGCTTTACTATTTCCTCAGACGACGTGCGCCAGACACAATTGAAATCATGCTGCTTGCGCTGGTCGTCAACACAGTTTTGTTCCTGTTCTTGCTCGGCCTAAACACGATCATCCAAATCTTTGACCGTACGAGTGATATCCTTGTTTTATACGGCGGGTTCGGTAGCCTTATGTCGGCGATTTGGGGCGCTACATTCGCCAAGCTCTATGTTTGGTTTACTGAAAGCGATGATGAATAGGGTCGGGGCAGGCTAATTCACCCCTAATTTGAAAGATTGTTCTTCTGAACAGGAGCTGCCTCGCAGGAAGAGAACTTGGACAAAGCAACCTATGCGCTCTACATCACCGGGCCTTAGACATAAGGCATCAATCCATCGCCTGGCTTGGTTTTAACAAAAAGCGGTCGGTATCTTTTTGTTCTATCTGTTGAGCGCGCAAGATCCGCGTTGTCATGCCAAAAGAGCGGGGTGCCCGAGCGCGCCTTTTGAAGCCGCGTGTGTGCAAAGCCTGGCATGCAAACTTACACCCCGTCAACTTTTGGTCACTTCTGGGCTTTAATAGCTGTACTCAGCGTAAATTTTGCTAAGGTCTCCACCCCAATCACCATGATACTTCTCAAGCAACTCATCCGCAGGCACTTGGCCGCTTTCAATGCTCTCATGCAGCGCATTCAGGAAATGCGTTTCATCCGGCACCAAACCACCAGCACCAGGGCGCGCGCGCGCCTTCAGACCTGCGCTTGAAATAGCGACAACTTCGCGCGCTAGATCGTGCATCTTGATCCCGTTCACTTCGGCTTGCAAACCCTCAACAGACGCCGCAACGCGCAGCGCTTCGCGGGTTTCCGCATCCCAGCCTTTGACCAGATCCCAAGCAGCATCGAGCGCTGTCTGATCATAAGTCAAGCCAACCCAAAAAGCAGGCAAAGCGCACAACCGCCGCCACGGACCGCCATCCGCGCCGCGCATTTCGATGAATTTCTTCAAACGCGCTTCTGGGAAGGCGGTCGTCAGATGATCGGCCCAATCGCTCAGCGTTGGCGTTTCACCCGGCAACGCAGGCAGTTTGCCCTTTAAAAAATCGCGAAACGACATGCCAAGGGCATTTATATATTTCCCATCGCGATAGACAAAATACATCGGCACATCGAGCGCATATTGCACCCACGCTTCAAAGCCAAACCCCTCATCAAAGACAAACGGCAACATCCCCGTGCGCGCATCATCCAAGTTGCGCCAAATCAGGCTACGCCAGCTTTTGTGGTTGTTGACTTTACCCTCAAAGAACGGCGAATTGGCAAAAAGTGCTGTTGCGACAGGTTGCAGCGCAAGCGCCACGCGCATCTTTTGTACCATGTCCGCCTCTGAGCCGAAGTCGAGATTCACCTGAACTGTGCAAGTGCGGCGCATCATCGCCGTGCCCATCGTGCCCACGTCTTCCATGTAGTTGTTCATCAACTTGTAACGCCCTTTGGGCATCAATGGCATGTCTTCGTGCGACCATTCTGGCGCGGCCCCAAGACCGATAAAGCCAACGCCAATCTCGTCTGAGATTTCGCGCACTTCCCGCAGGTGTTGATTCACCTCGTCGCAAGTCTCGTGAATGGTTTCCAATGGAGCACCTGACAATTCAAGCGCTCCGCCAGGCTCTAGCGAGACATTTGCGCCGTCTTTTTCAAGCCCGATTAAATGGCCACCCTCGCGCACTTCGCTCCAGCCGTGACGATCTCGCAACCCTTCAAGAACCGCGACAATCGAGCGTTCCCCCTCAAACGGCAGCGGCGCGTTTGTGTCGGTGAGATAGCCAAATTTTTCATGCTCCGTGCCGATGCGCCAGTCCGCCTTGGGACGACATCCTTCGGCCAAATGCTCGGCCAATTGTTCGTGCCGCTCGATTGGACCGCCGCCGGATTGTGGAATGGACATGGGCTTTCGCCTTTCAGACTAAATCGCTTCACCTCTGACTTGAGCGGATTTTCAGAGGGTGTCAATGGAGCGCTGCCGCGAGAAGACCCTGCAAATTTGCACAAAACTTTCTCGATCGCCCTTGTCTATTAAGGCGCGATGCAAAACTCGCTCAAAACTATCGAAAATGTGAGGTTTATTCAGCTCTGGCATTAACGAATTGTCACAGCGGCTTTGACATTTGTTCGGCAACACTTTGTGACACTTCATATAGGACGCCTCTGATGCCTGCGAAAGAACTGAAGCTCCGCTTCTTCAAAAGTCTCCCTCGCTCCGCGCGGCTATCTTTGCTTGTCGCGCTTGTGCCTGCGCTGTGTTGGGGCGCTTACACTGTTTTTGGGGAAAGCGGTTTGATTGCGCTAGCGCTGGCGTTGCCTGTGCTTTGGGTGATTTACGGCGGCTACGAGTCTACGACTGCCGTGCAAAGCAAGCAAAATGGCTTAAATCAACGATCCTCGGCGCTTGCTCAACTGGAAAGCCGGATAAACGATATGTTGTTTTCGGCCCAAGCAGATGCACGTCTGGCAATTTTTTGTCTCGAACTCGACAGTGCTCCAGAGATCATACGCAGCCTTGGTGAGACGAACCTGCAAAACATCCAAGATCGCCTTCAAATGCGCTATGCAAGCTGTTTGCGGAGCCGCGATATCGTTTTTCGCAGCGGCCCGTTGCATTGGACCATCGTGATAGAGCCAAGCCCTAAGCTCAATTTGGACGTTGTCATCGCGCAAGCAAAGCGTCTTCAAGCGGTTGCTGAAGAGCCGCTATTTATCAACGATGACCGGCTATATGTCAGCAGCTCGCTTGGGTTCTCATTGACCCAATCCCCATTCAAAAGCGCTCATGTCCTGCTCTCGCAATGCCAAAATGCTTTGAGTGATGCTGCCTTGAATGGCCCGGGTGCCATGCGCACCTTTTCGCCCGCAAGTCATCGCTCGGAAATGCCCGAACCGGCGCTGCAGTTGAAAGACCTGGACGGCGATATCAACACCAGTCTAAGCGCTTGGTTTCAGCCACAGATTTCCACGGACACGGGGCAAATTGCTGGGTTTGAAGCACTTGCGCGATGGCATGATGCAAGCGGCCACATGCACGCACCGGCGACCATTCTGCCGATCTTGCGCCAACACGGTATGATGGAACGGCTGACCGAGATTATTTTGATGCAGAGCCTGCAAGCGCTTAGCAAGTGGGACCAAAACGGTTTGGGCATCGACACCGTTGGGGTGAACTTTTCTGAAACCGATCTGGCGAATCCGAAGCTTTACGAGAAAATTGCTTGGGACCTAGATCGTTTTGACATCGAGCCGAGTAGGCTCTGCATCGAAGTCTTGGAGAGCGTTATAGCAGGCGATGCAAATGACTTGGTCGTGCGCAATGTTTCGCGCTTGTCTGAGCTTGGCTGCCGTATTGATTTGGACGATTTTGGCACTGGCCATTCGTCAATTTCGACGCTGCGACAGTTGCCCGTGAATCGGCTCAAGATTGATCGCTCTTTCGTAACCAAGGCCGATGTGGACAGCGAACAACAAAGAATGATCGCAACGATCCTTATGATGGCGGAACGCTTGGATCTTACTTGCCTTGCTGAAGGCGTCGAAACCCTTGGCGAGCAATCCATCCTTGGACAGCTTGGCTGCCGCTATGTGCAAGGCTTCGGCATCGCCAAACCAATGCCCTTTGATTTGACCGTGGATTGGATCGAGAAATTTCAAGACCGACGGGTCATTACCCCCGAAATTGGGCGAAAAACCAGTTAAAGCGCTGTCTATAGGCAACCCAGCGCCATAGGGGCGCGCAAACTGGGGCGAATCCACTTGACCTTTGGCGGCACACATCGTTGAACGCAGCCTAATGCGGTTAACTCGAGGCGGCTTTGTTTCATGGATGATCAAAACAAAAATCTGGTGCTCGCGACAGCGCTGAGCTTCATTGTAATTCTGGTGTGGTTCGTCCTCTTTCCACCGCCCGAGCCGACGCCTACTGATCCGAACGCTGCGCTGACAAGCGCCGAAGGCCAAGCCGTGTTGCCAACGGCTTCCGGAGACGAAGTCGCAACGGGCACAGCAACGACAAGCGAAGCAAGCGCAGAGCCTGTCGAAGACGCGCCGCGCATTGCGATTGAGACCGAGCGCTTGAAAGGATCCATTTCTTTGCTCGGTGGCCGCATTGATGAACTTGCTTTGAAAGATTACCGCGTCAGCCTTGATGACGGCGCGCCTATCGTTGATTTGCTTTCCCCAGTTGGCAATTCTAACCCCTACTACGCGCTTTATGGATGGGCCCCTGGTGCGGGTCTTTCGTTCGAGGAAGTGCCGGGACCAAACACAGTTTGGAGCGAGGCGGGCAACAGCACGCTGACGGTTGATACACCTGTGACATTGACATGGGACAATGGCGGCGGGCTTCAGTTCAGCCGCACGATTGCGGTTGATAAGGACTTCATGTTCTCTGTCACGCAAAGCGTTGAGAACACAGGCGCGGGCACAGTCAGCCTAGCGCCTTACGGCATTCTCGCACGTCATGGCGAACCGCAAGATCTGAAGAACTTCTTCATTCTGCACGAAGGTCTTATCGCGATGGCCGATGGAGAATTGAGCGAGATCGACTACTCCGACATGCCTGATTTCGACATCAACCCAAATGAGGGCGCGCGCGCAGAAGTCACACAAGTCGCAGAGCAAGGCTGGATCGGCTTTACTGATCAATATTGGATGACCACGCTGATCCCACAGGCAGGTGCTTTCAAAGCGACTGCAAAATACGACGAGCGCCGCGACATATACCAAAGCGAAGCGGTCCTACCGACACAAAAGCTCGCACCCGGTGCGACGGCTACAGTGAACACACAATTGTTCGCGGGTGCTAAGGAATGGGAAACCATTCGACAGTATCAAAAAGCGGGCGTCGATCGTTTCTTGGATAGTATTGACTGGGGTTGGTTCTTCTTCCTGACCAAGCCAATCTTTGCCGTGTTGCACTATCTGAATGCGATGATTGGCAACATGGGCTGGGCGATTATTGGTCTGACGCTTTTGATCAAAGCGATCCTGTTCCCGCTCGCGTATAAATCTAACGTTTCTATGGCGCGGATGAAATCGCTGCAGCCGCAGATGGAGGTTATCAAAGAGAAGGCCGGCGACGACAAACAGAAGCTTCAGCAAGAGATGATGGCGCTTTATAAGAAGGAAAAGGTCAATCCGGTTTCTGGCTGTTTGCCGATTCTGTTGCAGATCCCGATCTTCTTCTCGCTCTATAAGGTGATTTTTGTCACGCTGGAGCTGCGCCACGCGCCTTGGATTGGTTGGATCAAAGACCTCTCCGCGCCGGATCCATCGTCTATTTTGAACCTGTTCGGTCTTCTCAGCTTTGCACCACCTGAGCCTGGTTCGATCCTTGCGATCCTTTCGCTCGGCATTCTGCCGATCCTGTTGGGTATTTCCATGTGGATGCAGCAAAAACTGAACCCAGCACCCACAGATCCGACGCAAGCGATGATCTTCGCTTGGATGCCTTGGGTCTTCATGTTCATGCTTGGCACGTTCGCGAGCGGACTTGTGGTTTACTGGATTGCCAACAACACGATCACCTTTACGCAGCAATATCTGATCATGCGCAGCCAAGGGGTGAAGCCGGATGTGTTTGGCAACATCAAAGCGGGCTTCAAGCGAAAGCCCAAGGCCGAGTAGATGGCAAAGGTCACGTCCCTTTGGCGTCATCCGATCAAAAGTCACGGTCGTGAAGAAGTCCAATCCACCAACTTGATCGCCGGGCAAACCATGCCCGGTGATCGCGTTTGGGCTGTCGCGCATGAGGCCTCTAAAGCCGATAATTCAGCCTGGTCCCCTTGCGCAAACTTCAATCGCATCAGCAAAGTCGCATCCTTGATGGCGATGACGGCACAGCTTGATGATGCGACTGGGATTGTCGCGCTTCAGCATCCCAAATTGGGTGAGATCAGCTTTGACCCTGATGGCGATATCGCTGCTTTTCTGGAGTGGGTGCGCCCAATTATGCCTGCTGATCGCGCGCAGTCGAAACGTATGGTGAAGGTGCCCCATCGCGGCATGACCGACAGCGATTTTCCGTCTGTGACGCTGTGTAGTCTCGCCTCGCACAGCGAGGTTGAGCGCAAGCTTGGCATTGATCTTTCGATCCATCGCTGGCGAGGCAATCTCTGGTTTGAGGGCTTTCCCGCTTGGGAAGAGTTCGAGTGGATGGGGCGCGATATTCGCATTGGCGACGCAATTCTGCGTCCGCGCGAACGTACGGATCGCTGTCCTGCGACTCACGCAAGCCCTGAAACGGGTCTGCCAGATGCGGATGTCGTGTCTACGTTGGATCGTTTTGGACACCGCGATTTCTCCGTGCGCGCTGAGGTTATTCAAGGCGGCTTGATCGAACGTGGCAGCAAAGTAGAATTGATATGAGCCAACTTCCATTTCCAATCGCTCAAGACCCTGACGCGTTTTCACATGAGAAGGGTCGCCTTCTCTTTGCCGGACAGACTGAGTTCGTCAAAGGCGTTGTTGCCATGTCGGGTCTGCCTGACGCGGATCGCTTGGAGGTTTGCTTTGCGGGTCGTTCAAACGTTGGAAAGTCCACGCTGATCAATGCGTTGACAGGTCACAAAGCGCTTGCGAGGGCCTCCAATACGCCGGGGCGTACGCAGGAAATTAACTTTTTCACAGCGGGTGAGAGCCATTATCTCGTTGACCTGCCCGGCTATGGCTATGCGAATGCGCCATTGCCTGTGGTTGAAAAATGGCAGCGCTTGCTAAAGCAGTATTTGTCAGGGCGCCAAACCCTGCGCCGCGCATTTGTTCTGATCGATGCACGGCACGGTGTGAAGAAGGTCGATCACGAGATCATGAGCCTGCTCGATAGCAGTGCGGTGACATTTCAATGCGTATTAACCAAGGCCGATAAGGTGAAGCTTGTGGATCGCGAAAAAGTGCTGGATCAAGTGCGCGGCGAGCTGGCGAAACACCCGGCGGCGTTCCCTGAACTGGTCCTGACGTCTTCGGAAAAAGGCGATGGAATTGAAACGCTTCGCTCGATTATTGCGACTTTGGTTTAGACCAAATTCAAGCGAATGTGATTTGGTCGGTTCAGACTTTATGCGGCATGCTCAGCTCTTATCTAATCGGGGTGCATACGGATGAAGAAGTCGCGAAAACCGCAATCAAGCAAACAAAAGCGTCAAACGAGCCAAGCTGTTATTCAAGAGCGCCAAAAAGCTGAAGGACGCGAGCAAAGAACACGCCTTACGCGGCGCGTTATTTTGGCCTTGCCGGTGATCGCAGTGGCTGGTGTTTTCACTACGACACAAGTGCAAGCGATCATGGCAGAGGCAGATTTGAGCAAGATCCACAGTGGCAAACCCTCGATCGTGCAAATCCATGATCCGCAATGCTCAATGTGTCAAACGCTTCAAAGCCAAGCCCGCAAAGCGATGAAGTCACTTGATGATGGCAGCTATAATTATCTTGTCGCGAATGTGCGTTCTGATGACGGGCTTGCTTTTTCAACGCGCTACAACGCGACACATGTCACTCTCTTATTGTTCGATGCAAAGGGTGAAATGGTTGAGGTCTTACATGGGCCAAGCGATGTTGGGACACTGCGAGAAGCGTTTCAATCTCACCTTTCTGAACACAGCTGAAAACTAAAAAGGGCCACGCACTGCGCAGCCCTTTCTCAAATCTCTTACTTGGTTTTAGTTCAGCGCTTTGTCTGTGATCGCGTGTGTCCATGCGCCCTCAGGTGCTTTGGTGATCACGGGATCCGAACCGCCGGACAGGAGCGATTCAACGGTACGCTCATAGTCTGCTTCGACCAAAGCGCCGTTGGACCCAGCCGTCAGCTTGGAAATTTCGCGCATCATGCGTTGCTGGTGCTCTTCTGTTTGCGCGCCGGATGCATCGTTCTCAAGCACGATGTCTGCCGCCTCATCAGGGTTTGCTTCTGCGTACTTCCAACCCTTCATAGATGCGCGCACGAAACGCACAAGCTTGTCTTCCATCGCAGGATCCGCAAGCGCGTCTTCAAGGACGTAAAGACCGTCTTCAAGCGTTGCCACGCCCTGATCTTCATACTTAAACACCATCAAATCGTCAGGCGTTAACCCTGCATCAATAACCTGCCAGTATTCGTTGTACGTCATTGTCGAAACACAGGCCGCTTGCTTTTGCAGCAGCGGGTCTACGTTGAAACCCTGCTTGAGCACGGTCACGCCAGCATCGCCGCCCTCGGTGCTGAGACCAAGTTTGCTCATCCAGCTTAGGAAAGGAAACTCGTTCCCGAAGAACCAAACGCCAAGCGTTTTCCCTGCGAAGTCATCGGTGCTGGAGATGCCTGCATCCTTGCGGCAGGTCAGCATCATGCCGGAGGATTTGAACGGCTGCGCGATATTGACCATCGGCAGACCCTTTTCCCGTGCAGCAAGTGCGGCTGGCATCCATTCGACCGTGACATCCGCGCCACCACCTGCAAGAACTTGCGTGGGTGCAATGTCAGGGCCACCCGGCTTGATCGTCACGTTGAGGCCTTCCTCTTCGTAAAAGCCTTTGTCGAGTGCGACGTAGTAGCCACCAAATTGCGCTTGAGTGACCCATTTCAGTTGTAGCGTCAGGTCATCTGCGGCTTGCGCCATGCTCGCCATTGCACCCAGTGCAGCGGCGCTGATCCATTTGGTAATCTGTGTCATTTCTCTCTCCTTGTTGGTTGGTTTATTGTTTTGTTAATTTCTTTGGGACGGATGCCAGAACGTCCATTTGTGCTCTAACAGGGCAACGGCTCCGTAAAAGACTGAGCCGGTAATGGCTGCGACGACGATCTCTGCCCAGACCAGATCGAGTGCCAATTGGCCAACGCTGGTGGAAATACGAAAGCCCATGCCGCGAATTGGGGACCCAAAAAATTCCGCAACGATTGCGCCAATAAGTGCAAGCGTGGTCGCAATTTTGAGACCGTTGAAAATGAAAGGTAAGGCCATTGGCAAGCGCAGTTTGAACAGGGTTTTCCAATATCCCGCCGCATAGGTGCGCATGAGATCGCGTTGCATAGCTTCGCTCGC
>CAYQZI010000042.1:18536-19690 GCA_964421835.1 uncultured Planktotalea sp. | reverse complement strand
GTGGCCAACTATCGCGCCGCGCTTGGGGCGGAAACTTTGCTTGAAGGGCTCAATGCCACCGCAGGTTAACGCAGGTCCTCGACCATGATTGCCAGCTCTTCATCATCTTCGAACCAAAGCATTTCCACATCGCGCATTTCAACGTCAACGAAGTTGCTCCGCACGCGGATACCGCCATCAAACTTTGAAAACTGATACGCCGATGGACCGCCCGGCATGAGCGCCGCATCGATACCGCCGCCGCCGAGCAATTTGTCTTTACCGCCCATTGGATAAAGCACATCATCGCCATCATGCCCAAGCAGCACATCGGCTTGTCGCGTACCGATTATTTCATTCTCGCCGTCGTCCCCGACCATGATGCGCCCCCCTTCAAAGGCGTTTGGCAAGCGTTCCTCCCACCACGCGGGCGTGTCCGCGTTGAAATTCATCAACGCCTCCCAGCGAGGGTTTTCATCCTGCAAATGGCGCAGAGCGCCCCAACTGCCATATTGACTGGGTTTGGCGACATCGACGAAAGCGTTGAACAACGTGCCATTCGCCGCTTTCCAGCCCGTTAGAATATCGCGGTAAAGCCCAGCCATTTCCGGTGAGTAATTGAATTGCTTGAAGAATTCGATCAGCGCTTCATTCGCCGACCACTCACCGCTGACAGCAACATGCGTGCCGCCTTCATACATCACAAGGCGCAGCCCATAGTCGTCCGCAACCTGCGCTTGCTGGGGAAAAATGACCTCGATCAGCTCTTTGACAGAGCCTTCACGCAGCGTTTTATCGACCAGCTTATTCGCGCCATCGAACTTATGTTTCTCCACATAGCTATCAAGCTCGGCGCCGCTGAAACCTTTGACAGAGCCATCTGTTTGCGCAATCCGTGCGCTGTCTTCAAGCCAGCCGAGCACAGAAGGCGCTTGCTCGTCACTGCCCATTTCATATCCGAAATAGCCGGTAATCGCGTAATCAGTGAAATACACATAGGGTGCCCAATTTTTTTCTGGGTCCTCTTCAACCCAAAGCGGGGCGTTAAGCGATGCTTCCTCAAGACCGATCCAACCCGTATGCGTGCCAATCACAGTCGCCAGCCGCTCAGAGGCATCAGCGCCAAAAACCTTGGTCCAAATCTGCGCCATTTGCGCCGACCGCATTCCGTAAAA